>CAJWZW010000005.1 GCA_913050565.1 uncultured Synechococcus sp. | reverse complement strand
TGTGGAGGGGCAGTTCCGATTCCTTCAGCGCATCTGGCGACTGATTGAAAACGGCTCAGGACGGCTTGCATCCCTTGAGCAGGGACCACCGCCGGATCAACTTTCCGAGGTCGAGGCTGATCTTCGTCGGGCGGTGCACACCGCCATTGCCGCTGTCAGCGAGGACCTGCAGGACGAGATCCAGTTGAACACTGCGATCTCTGAACTGATGAAGCTCACCAATGCCATCAATGCGGTTGATCCTGAACACCTGCGAGCACCGGTTCAGGCTGAGGCTCTCTCCGTCCTGATCCGACTCCTGGCACCCTTTTCGCCTCATCTGGCTGAGGAGCTGTGGCACCAGATGGGGGGCACTGAAAGCGTCCACCGTCAGAGGTGGCCGGTGCTCGATCCTGAAGCACTGGTTCAGGACACCGTTGACGTTGTGATTCAGGTGAAGGGAAAGGTACGGGGGACCATCAAGGTGCCCAGCGATGCCGACAAGTCCACCCTGGAAAAACTGGCCCTCGCCAGCGATGTTGCCGCAAGGTGGCTTGAGGGTCAGGAACCTCGCCGCGTCATCGTGGTCCCTGGAAAGCTGGTCAATCTCGTCCCCTGAAGCGAAACCTCAGATTTTTCTGAAACGGAGCGAGGTCGGGTCAGCCCAGTCGCCATCCGCCGCATATCCGCGATTGTTGCCGACGAGATGGCGCAGGGTCATGAACATCGACTCCTCATTCCCCTCACCCAGGCTCTGGGCCAGCTCATCAATCGTTCGGGTTGCACCATCACCAAGCAGGTCCTCGACTCTGTTCTGAAGTTCGAGAACGGCTGCAGCGGCTTTCTTTCCCGCCTCAACACCAGGCTGGTGATAAGCGTTGACATTGACCAGTTCCCCGTAAAGGCCAACCGCCCGCTCGAACAGGGCAATCAACGCACCGAGCCGTCGTTCGTCGAAACGACGCATGCTGATCGTCATCGACTGCCGGCCACCTTCTGTGAGGGCTGAACGGGTGCCTTGCAGGAAACCGCCCAGGAAGTCGCCGGAACACTCCCCCTTGATTGCAGGAATATCAGCCGCGTCCGCCAGGACCTCAATGAATGTGGCAAAGAAGTTGTCGACACCGTCGCGCAACTGCTGCACATAGGCGTGCTGATCGGTTGAGCCCTTGTTGCCGTAAACAGCGATGCCCTGATTCACAACGGCACCATCACGATCAAGGCGCTTGCCGAGCGACTCCATCACAAGCTGCTGCAGGTAACGACTGAAAACCTCGAGACGATCGCGATAAGGCAGAACCACCATGTCGCGACGACCACAGCCATCGCCGGCCACGTGCCAGGAGGCTGCCATCAGAGCCGCGGGATTGCGACGCAGATCCGGAACGCGGGTGGCCGCATCCATCTCGGCAGCACCGGTGAGAAACGCACGGATATCAGAACCGATCAGAACGGCCGGCAGCAGTCCCACTGCGCTGGTGATGCTGGTCCGACCACCGACCCAGTCGAACATGTCGAACCGCCGGAGCCAGTTCTGCTGAGAGGCCTGCTGATCGAGTTTGCTGTCGGCCATGGTGATCGCCACCGCTTGTTCGGGCCAGGAACCTCCGACGGCATCAAGGCGCAGACGGGCCTGCTCCATGCCGATGTGAGGTTCGGGTGTCCCGCCGGACTTGCTGACAGTGACCACGAGGGTTGTCCTGAGCCGGTCTCCGAGGCCAGCCAGGACCGTGCTCATCCCGTCGGGATCGACATTGTCGAAGAAATGGAACGGTAAGCCGGAATTGGGTCGTTTCAGGGCCCTCACCATCAGCATCGGGCCAAGCCCGCTGCCGCCGATCCCGATCCAGAGGACATCGGTGAAAGGCTTTCCACAGGGCGACTTGATCGCACCGCTGAGAACATCCTTCCCGAACTGTTCGATCTGATCGATTTCCTGGGCGACGTGATCGCGAATGGCTTCGCTGGGAGCGAGCTCGGGCGTCCGCAACCAGTAATGACCCACCTGGCGCTGCTCATCGGGATTGGCAACGGCACCGGCCTCCAGCTGTTGCATCGCCTGGAAGGCCTTTTCGAATCCGGGTTCAAGCCGCTCGAAATCGGATGCGTTCACGCACATCCTGCTGACATCGAGCCAGATCCCCAGCCCGTCGTCGAACCAGAGCAGATCGCAGAGCCGCTTCCACTGTGTCTTCACGTCTTGGACGCTGAAATCCGGGAAGCTCATCTGGCGCTGCGGCAGCAGTTAATCCGAAGGTATCGACGATCGACACGTTTTCCCGTCATATGGGACAGCACAGCTAGTTTCAGTCGGTTCTCCCATCGGACAGCAACACAGCTCCATGTCAGACCTCCTGCGCCGCAGCGCAGTACTGGGCATCGCCATCGCCGCGCTGTGCTCGCCGATCCGGTCTCCGGAGCATCAGGTGCTGTCAGCGTTGCCTGACAGTCCCTCCCTTCATGAACTGGATCTATCCGGTTCGGCTGATTCCACGGCAGATCCGCTTCAGTTCTCCCCCGCCGAACTCGAGCAGCTGGAGCGTCGTTTCGGAGTGCATGGCCCCCAGCACCAGCTGGCCCAACTGGTGACCCGGGGGATGGACCGGATTGAACCTGTCCGGAACAACACCCTTTCGCAGCTTCGCCAGCTCAAGCCCGTGATCCTGCGGCAGTGCCGGTTGCAGGAGGTGAACCCGATGCTGGTGACAGCGATTCTTTTCGATGAGATCCAGCACTCCAAACCAGGGGAAGGTCTGCCGTTCATCGCCCACTCCGGCCTGGTCCGAACCCTGGGACCAGCCCAGCTCGGCATCACGGAACTGATTCACCAGAACCGCCTGCCGGAACAACCGAGCGTGCTGGAAGTGAAATGGGCCCGAAACCAGCTGCTCAATCCCGCATTCAATGTTGAGGTGCTGGTGGGCAAGATCCATCGCCTCAAGGGTGAACTTGGTCTGCGGACGGATCAGCCCCTCAATGCCAGTCGATCAGTCGACGATGCAAAGGCCATCGCAACGCTCACTTATCTGCACAACGGCAAACTCGATTACCCGCAACGCGTCCTCAGCTACATGCAGGACCCTGCACTGCATGGCTTGATTTACAGCAGCAGACGCAGTCGGCTGACAACTCTGATCTGAGGCCAATCAGCCGACACAGAGATCGCCCAGCACGGCAAGTCGTTGTTGCAGTTCTGACCAGTCGAAGCTCCGGGGATCGGAACGCTCACCCCCGAGATCCACATGGCGGTGAGTCGTGATGGCTGCTGCCGGCAGATCAAAGCTCTTCAGCCATTCCGACAGCACCAACGCCAGGCTGTCGTACTGACGGGGGGTGTACCCGGAATGGCGAGGCTGCATGTTCTCACCATCCTCGGGTGTCTCAAGACTGAGATGCAAAGCGAAGTTGTTCACACTGCCTTTCAGCGCGCCGTTGGTGACGGCCCACTCGCCGAGAAACGCGGAGAAACCGGCTCCATAGGCGCGTTTCAACGGATTCACCAGATCGACCACCTGGCCATCGAGCCCGATGAGTGTGTGGTAACTGACCTGATCTTCATCGCGGGGATGGGGCGTCTGAAACGTGTTGATCGCCGATGTCATCCCGTACACGGTTTCGTGCAGAACCACCACCCTGGGTGAAGCATCGAGGGGCCGGCCCTTGGCATCGCGCAGCAAACGCTCCCCGAAGTTGGTTGGGTGAATCGCCACCGTGCGACGCCAGGTTGATGGTCGGCTTCTGAGTGACTCGAGACGCTGAAGTACGGCTGGATTCCCCTCACCGCACTGATGCGCGAGCGGAGAGGTCCACGACCGGGACCGCGGAGCGCGGGTTGCAGGGATCGACGATGGATCATCCGTGCGATTGCGGGAGCGCTGACGAACACGTTCCAGAAGATCGAGCAGGGAAGGTTGATCCCCGGCCTCCGCATCCAGCCGTCGATCAGCAAAGGTCCAGCCGGCAAGCACCAGCAGGAATGAGCCGCTGAGCACAGCCAGAACCACCACAGAGCGTCGCTGCCTCCAACAGCGGGTTGCTTCAGCGAGACGCTGAATCAAAGGAAGCGAAACCATCTCTCTCTCAAGGCCAGCTGCTGGGAACCGGCCCCCGAGTCCAGCTCGAGGCTCCATCGATCCACCCCCTGAGTCGGAACCAGCTGGGCCTCAGCGAGACAACGGCGGCGGGCATAGGTGATGGTCGCCGGACGATCAACGTCCAGCAGCAGGGAGAGATCATCGGTGCTGTGCAGCCGGCGGCTGTCAACAGCGATCAGTTCATCTCCGGGAACCAGTCCAGTGGTGCGTGCAGGACTGTCGACAGCGACGCGACGAACCACCACACGACCGTTGCTGTCGGTCAGGGTGAGTCCATGGTGGGGGCGCTGAAGAGGGACCGGATTGAGGCGGGCTCCGATCATGGCGAGGCAGTCGTGCAGAGGCAAGACATCCGGCTGATCGAGCCAGTGGTCAAGATCGGTTGCCAGCGTTGGTTCCAGGGGCTTCAGCCAGGCAGACAGATCACGCCGATGGAAACCGCGCCCGCTCTGGCCATGGGATTGCCAGAGACCACGGAGCAGATCAGCTAGCGAGCTGCCGACCGCCCGCAATCGCACGTCCAGGCAAAACGCCGTGGCTGCACCAAGGCGGTAGTAGCTGACCTGGCTATCCGGAGACACCACGGATGATTTGTAGAGCTTGATCCAGGCCTCCTGCGCGCTGTCAGAGAGGGACTGAATCCTGCGGCCGGGTGTCATCAGCACCCGCGACAGCTCCTCCCCAAGATCCTGCAGAAGCATGGATCGGTCGCTGCAACCGGCGATCAGTGGCAACGCCAGATCGAAATAGCTGGTGATTCCCTCGGCAAACCAGAGCCCTTCGCTGACGACGGAACGCCCGTAGTCGTACGGGCGGTATTCGATCGGTCGCAGTCGCCGGACGTTCCACTGGTGCAGATATTCATGGCCCACCAGCTGAAGCAGTTGTCGGTAGCCATCCTTTTTCGCCAGACCCGACCAGCTGAACTGAAGGACGGAACTGTGATCGTGTTCAAGACCGCCGTAACCGCTGTCGAGCATCTGAATCACCAGCTGATAGCGATCGCCCGCCGGCGGTGAGGTGCCCATCAGTTGGCAGGTGGCTTCGCAGACCCGTTCAACGTCAGCCGTGAACGCCTTCGGCCATCCCCCGGGCGGATCACCGATGAGCAGAAGCTCATGGCGACAGCCATTCACTTCGAAGCCTGTGGCTGAAAAGGGACCGGCATGAAGAGGGCTGTCGATCAGCTCATCGAAATCGGATGCAACCCAGCCACCGTCCGTGACGGGCAGAGGACAGTGCGCCTGCCAGTGATCCGGAACGGCGACGGAAAGATGGTGAGGCTCCCAGCGGAACCCCTCCACTTCCATCACCACAGCAGCCGGACTGAGAGACGCGAAATCGGAATCCAGATAAGCGGTTCTCACCGTGAGATCCCTGGCCTCCAACCGATAGGTGAGGCGCAGAGGTGACAGATCTGGAAGCTCGGCCAGCCAGCGGTTGGGGGCGATCCGCTGCAACGGCAGTCCTGCGGAGGCGGATCGAAGTTCAAGACTGTTGAGATGCTGCGCTGGATCCCGCACCGTGTAGGAGCCTGGCGTCCACAGCGGGAACTGCAGCACCTGACGACTCACGAGCGGAGTCCACTCGAGACTGACCAGAATCGTCTGGTCCTGCGACCGACGCAGGTCCAGGTTGATGTTCACGGGAACCGTCGCATCAGGACGTCTCCAGAATCACCTGGGTGCCGTCTGTGAACTGTTCAGCAGCATCGAGTGCGGAACGAAGGGCATAGCGCCGGGCAACACGCTGCAGGCGTTCTTCCAGACCGTGATGCGTTGCGATCCGCTGCAGATCACCCACCATCGTCAGAACGCCATCGCCGCCGACGATCCATCCCAGGGACGGTGAATCATCGAGCCCGGCCAGCAGATCAACCAGCAGGGGATCTCTGCCGAATTGAGACATCAGACCGCCGACGACAACCTTGAAACCTTCGTCCCGCAGGGAAGCCTCGAGCAGATCAGCCCGGGTGTAGACGGTGGGCAGGATGGACAGATGGGACATGAACCGGATGCCCGCTTTCTCAGACCCTAGCCAGCAGAACCCGACCGGACAGACACCACTGCGCATCGGGGTTATGGCGTCCGGGAACGGAAGCAACTTCGAAGCCCTTGTGCAGGCGATCGATGCCGGAACACTGGCGGCAGAGATCAGGATTCTTGTGGTCAACAACCCTGGCTGCGGGGCACAGCTGCGAGCTGAACGGCTGGGCGTTCCCTGCACGGTTCTCGATCACCGGGTTCTGAAGGAACGCGATCAACTCGATCAGGCCTTGGTGAACTGCTTCCGTTCCGCTGCGGTGGAGGTTGTCGTGATGGCGGGCTGGATGCGGATCGTCACACCAGTGCTGATCAACGGTTATGCCGATCGGTTGGTGAACATTCATCCATCCCTCCTGCCGAGCTTCAAAGGTCTTGATGGCATCGGACAGGCCCTCGCCGCCGGTGTGAAGATCACCGGCTGCAGCGTGCATCTGGTGACCGCTGAGCTGGATGGAGGACCGATCCTGGCTCAGGCCGCTGTCCCTGTGGACGAGGGGGATGATCACGCCACCCTCTCCGAAAAGGTTCATCGGGAGGAACATCGGCTCCTGCCGGAAGCGATCAACGCAAGGATTCCGATCTGGCGTCAGGGATAGAACCCCTGCTGAGGCAACCCGGTTTCCGAAGGGAGTCCCGCCATCAGATTCAGGCACTGCACACCCTGACCGGCCTGACCTTTGATCAGATTGTCGATGGCGCTCATCAGGATGAGACGGCCCGTGCGGGTGTCCACCTGAACGGACAGCAAAGCTCGGTTGGTGTTGCGAACCCATTTGGTGGCTGGATAGCTCCCCACCGGAAGCACGGAAACGCAGGGATGGTGCCGATACACGGCGTCCAGAACCGTGGTGCAATCCTCCGCCGTCAGGCCAGGGTCACGCAGCCGGGCATAAACGGTCGACAGCAGGCCCCGAACCATTGGAACCAGATGCGGTGTGAACTGCAGCTGGATCTCCTGGCCGGCAACATCCTGTGCCATCTGTTCGATCTCGGAGGTATGGCGATGGCCGATCACGCCGTAGGGAGCGATCGACTCCGAGGCTTCCGCCAGGAGCATCGCTTCCTTGGGAACCCTCCCTCCGCCTGAGGTTCCGGTCTTCGCATCGATGATGATGCCATCGGTATCGACCAGACCCTGTTTCAGAAACGGAAGCAGCGGCAGCAGGCTGGCTGTGGGGAAACAACCCGGAGCTGCCACAAGAGAGGCCTCTGCGATGGCGGGTCCATGCCATTCGGGAAGTCCGTAAACGGCACTGCTGCACAGATCGGCATCCTTGCGCTGAAGACTCTTGGCCTCCTGGGCGTAAACCTGATTCCACTGGCTCAGCGAGCGGTATCGGAAATCAGCGGACAGATCAACGACGCGAACCCCCCGCTCAAGGAGCCGGGGAGCCATCTGACAGGCCAGGCCGTTGGGGAGGCTGAGAACGGCAAAATCCGCGGCATCGGCGATGCGATCTGGATCGGCGGATTCAATCAGCGGATCATCGGGAAGCGGCAGGAAGGAACACACCGAACTCCAGCGTTGCCCGGCGCTGCGCTCACCGCCCAGAAACGTGACCGACAGAGCCGGGTGTCCCTGGAGCAGACGAAGGGTCTGCAGTCCCCCGTAGCCGGATGCTCCGATAACGGCAACACGGGACGTGGTAGCAGCCGCCATGCCCTC
This sequence comes from uncultured Synechococcus sp., assembly GCA_913050565.1. GTDB lineage: Bacteria > Cyanobacteriota > Cyanobacteriia > PCC-6307 > Cyanobiaceae > Parasynechococcus. Next base: position 38,568 of record CAJWZW010000005.1, on the reverse strand, counting down.
CACCGCAGACCAATTGCTACCCGCCATCGATACCAACTACCAACTGTCGATCGTACAGAGAGCGATCGTTGATAATGAACACAATCATTAAGAATCAGGACTCTGGACTCCATCGCTGCGACCCGATCGGAAGCACCGATCCGCTTCGATTCCATCGCTGATGCTCTGGCTGACATCCGCAACGGTGCCTGCATCGTCGTGGTGGATGACGAACAGAGGGAGAACGAGGGAGACCTGATCTGTGCGGCCCAGTTCGCCACACCTGAGGCCATCAATTTCATGGCCACAGAGGCGCGTGGTCTGATCTGTCTGGCGATGGAGGGGCAGCGGCTCGATGAACTCGATCTGCCTCTGATGGTTGATCGCAACACCGATGCCAACGAGACCGCCTTCACGGTGAGCATCGACGCCGGCATTGAGCACGGTGTGACCACCGGCATTTCAGCGGAGGACCGCGCCGCCACAATCCAGGTTGCTCTGAATCCGGCAACCCGCCCAGCGGAACTGCGTCGTCCCGGGCACATCTTTCCACTCCGAGCGAAGCCAGGCGGCGTCCTCAAACGCGCCGGTCATACAGAAGCGGCGGTGGACCTCTCCCAGTTGGCAGGTCTCACGCCCTCAGGTGTGATTTGCGAAATCCAGAACCAGGATGGGTCCATGGCCCGTCTTCCGGAACTGCGGGCTTACGCCGATCGCTGGGGCCTGAAGCTGATCAGCATTGCGGACCTGATCAGCTACAGGCTGGAGAACGAGCGGTTCGTGCAGCGCAAGGCTCAGGCAGAGCTTCCCAGCCAGTTCGGCACGTTCAAAATGGTGGGATATCAGAACGAGCTGGATGGCAGTGAACATCTGGCCATCATCAAAGGGGACCCAAACGCTCTGACCGAGCCCGTGCTCGTGCGGATGCATTCGGAATGTCTCACCGGTGATGCCTTCGGATCCCTGCGTTGCGACTGTCGTCCACAACTGGAGGCTGCACTTCGTCAGATCGACGCTGAGGGGGAAGGCGTCGTGGTTTATCTGCGACAGGAGGGCCGTGGGATCGGACTCATCAACAAGATGAAGGCCTACAGCCTGCAGGAGGCGGGACTGGACACGGTGGAAGCCAACGAGCGGCTTGGATTCCCCGCTGACCTGCGCAACTACGGCGTTGGGGCGCAGATCCTGTCGGATCTCGGCATTCACCGCCTCAGGTTGCTGACCAACAATCCACGCAAGATCGCAGGCCTCGGCGGTTACGGACTGAACGTGGAGGAGCGGGTTCCACTGGTGATGGACCCCGGTGCTCACAATGCGGAGTATCTGGAGACAAAGCGGGAAAAGCTTGGTCACCTGTTCGAATCGGAAAACCCCTGCATGGTTCTGGCACTCGCGGTGAATGTCGGTCCGGAGAACTGGTCCACCGTGAGGATGGAGGTGGAAGGCATCGCAGAGGCGAATGGCTTCAGCCTTGAAGCACTGCATGAACCCCGACTGCTGGCTCTCTGGGATCGGCCTCAGTTCGTCTGGAAACTCTCGCCCGACGCGAGAGACGCTTCATCCATGATTCGCAGGATCGCGTCCATGGCCGCCACGGAACGGGTGGGATTGATGCGAGTTCCCACCGAGCGCATGGCACTTCACCCTCCCCAGACCCTGGAGAGGGTGGAACGTCAGCTCAAGGATCTGCTGGACAACGACAGCGAAGGACTGTTGGAAAACGGCCCCTCACTGCTGCACTGGAAACGGAGCTGATCAGCCCTCCTGAATCGTCACCTTGTTGATGCGGGAACCGTTGGTGAGCTTCAGCACCACATCCATGTTCCCTGTGAGGCCGAAAACGGTGTGCACACCATCAAGGTGGGGTTGGGCCTCATGGCAGATGTAGAACTGCGATCCACCGGTGTTGCGGCCGGCATGCGCCATGGCAAGCGTTCCTGACTGATGCTTCTGGCCGTTGATCTCGCAGTCGATCTGATAGCCGGGTCCACCTGTACCCGCCATGCCGCGAGCACCGTCGCGACTGTTGGGGCATCCACCCTGAGCCATGAAGCCAGGAATCACACGGTGAAAAGCGAGGCCGTCGTAGAAGCCGTCTTTCGCCAGTTTCACAAAATTGGCAACGGTTTTCGGTGCATCGGTCTCGAACAGCTCGAGCTCGATCAGGCCTGCCTCGGTATCCATCAGGGCCTTGGTCATGGTGGCGCGAGCAAAACTGGAGTGTAAAGAGACATCGCGTATGCCCGACCTCTCCCAGGCCCGTGTCGGTGTGATCGGCGGCAGCGGGTTGTATGCAATGCCAGGCCTCAGGGACGTCAGGGAGATCAGGCTCGACACACCTTTCGGACGTCCCTCTGACGCGTTTCGGCTGGGAACGCTTGAAGGGGTTGAAACCGTTTTCCTGGCCAGGCATGGATGCCATCACCACCTGCTGCCGAGCGAAGTGCCCTACCGGGCCAACATCTGGGCCATGCGAAAACTGGGGGTGCGCTGGCTGATCTCGGTCTCTGCCGTTGGGTCACTTCAGGAGCATCTGCGACCGAGGGACATGGTGGTTCCTTCGCAGTTCATCGATCGAACCCATCAGCGGCCGCAGTCATTTTTCGGCGAAGGGTGCGTTGCCCACGTCAGCCTGGCTGATCCCTTCTGTCCGGAGCTGAGTTCCCTTCTGGCGAATGCTGCCGAGGCGGAGATTCCTGGCGGTCATCAGCTCCACCGCGGTGGAACTTATCTCTGCATGGAGGGGCCCGCCTTCTCAACCCGCGCGGAGAGCGAGCTGTATCGAAGCTGGGGATGCTCGGTGATCGGCATGACCAACCACACCGAGTCTCGGCTGGCGCGTGAAGCGGAACTGGCCTATGCCTCGCTCAGCATGGTGACCGACTTCGACTGCTGGCACAGCGAGCACGAGGCGGTGAGCGTTGAGATGGTGATCGGCAATCTTCAGGCCAATGCCAGGGCCACGGAACCGATCCTGAGCCGACTGGTGCAACAGATCGCCCTGGAGCGTCCGGCGTCTGTGGCCCATCAGGCTCTGGCACAGGCGCTGATCACACCAGCCGACCAGGTGCCGACGGAGACGCGCCGACGTCTTGATCTGTTCGTTGAGCCCTACTGGGGCCCGGCGGTTGAGGGCTGAGAAAGCTCTGAAAGATCGGCACCAAGGGCCAGCAGTGCCGGACGCAGCTGTTGGTCGTGCTGCTGGAGCAGGTTCTTCGCCTGATCAGCGGAAAGATCGGCGGCGGTCATCAGCAGAGCCGTCTTCACCGAGCCGTCAGCCGCGGTCAGCAGCTGCAACCCCTCGCTGCGTTTCACACCGGCCAGATCCTGCAGGATCCGCAGGGAGCGATCCACCAGTTTGCTGTTGCTGGCGGACACATCCACCATCCGATTGCCGTAGACCTTGCCAAGGCGCACCATCACGCCAGTGGACAGGATGTTGAGGGCCATTTTTGTGGCGGTGCCGGCCTTTAACCGTGTTGAGCCGGTTAAGAGTTCAGGCCCTGTCAGCAGGCGGATGTCGAGGTCGCAGGGTAAGGGAGCCTGCTCGGCGGGAACACACGCCATGGCAATCGACAAGGCTCCGAGACTCTGGGCGTGATGCAGTCCACCCCGGACATACGGCGTGGTGCCACCTGCGGCGATGCCGACCAGACAATCTCCGCTCGCAAATCCTCTGTCCTCAAGGTCGGCACGACCGGCCTCCTCAAGATCCTCCAGGCCCTCGGAACTGCGCAGCAGAGCGGGAGCACCACCGGCCAGCACCCCCTGCACCAGCTGTGGATCGCTGCAGAAGGTCGGAGGACATTCCGCCGCATCGAGAACCCCCAGTCGACCTGATGTGCCGGCCCCGAGATAGAAAAGCCTTCCACCATTGCGCAGGCGTTCAACAATGGCGTCCACCGCTTCGGCAAGAACAGCGGATGCAGCGGAGACCGCTTCCTGAGGCCGTCGGTCCTCCTCCACAAAAAGATTCACCAGATCCTTCGTCTCAAGCTGATCCAGGCGCGTGCTGCGCTCGTTGCTCTGCTCAGTGAGCAGATGGCCACGGGAGTCGGACGGTTGAAGGGAGGGATCAAAACCAGCCATGGGTTCAGAGCAATCCCTCGAGACGGCGCCGCATCGCATCGAGTTCCGGATTTTCACCGGGCTCAGGCGCCGAGGCATCGGCGACCTGAGCTGCATCTCCGTTGGCGTCCTCGGCGTCCTTCCAGTTGCTCACATCTCGATTGGCCTCAGGGGGAGCCATGAACATCCGTTCTTCATCGGATTCCGGAACGAAACCGGATTCGATGAAACGCGCCTCATAGCCGGCTTCCCGACAGAAGAATTCAACATCTTCCTTCTCGAGTGATTCCACAGTTGGCACAGGGAAATCCTGGGCTTCAAGCAGCCCCGCATAACGCTCGGCGTCTTCACTGTTCTCGAACAACAAGACAACCGTTCGTCCGGAGATCTCCAGGGAATGGATGCCTTCGCTGTCGGTACCGGCATCGAACAGCAACACGTTGACGCGCATCGGCAGTGGACCGGAACAGTCCGGAGTCTCTCATCGTTCCAATTCAAAGCTGATCCGCTTCGGCGGCAAGCTCCTGAAGACGTCTGTAAAGCGCGCATTCCGCATCACCGAGATCGGCTGGGATCACCACAACGATCTCAACCAGCTGATCCCCGCATCGTTCGTTTTCCTCATCCTCCAAGCCTCGGCCGCGCAGGCGCAACAACCGTCCACTGGATGAACCCGGTGGCACCTGAAGCGTGACCATCCCATCCAGCGTCGGCACATCCACCGCACATCCCAGAGCCGCATCCGGTGGAAACAGCTCCAGGCGGTAATGCACTCTCAGGCCGTCAATGCGAAGACCCTCAGGCGTCACCACCCGCAACTGAAGGAAGTGATCCCGCCCGCCGGGCGCAACGCCCTCCAGGCGCAATCGCCACCCATCCCCCGCCTGAGGCGGTGTCTGGAGCTCGATCACCGTGCCATCGGCAAGGCTGAGCTCAACGGTGGTGCCATGAAGGGCCTGATCGGGAGTCAGGTCGACCACGGATTCAACATCCTCATCCGCACGCACCGGCGGCGGCGGCGGCGGTGAGGCCACAGGTGGCTCAGCAGCCCGCGCCGGAGGGTCCTGTGGACGGGGTTCAGGATCCACCGAAATGCCAAGGACGACATCGCAGTACTCCTCGAAAGACGGAAATCCTGTGGCGAAGGGATCGTCCGGCATGGACCCAGCCCCATCAGTGCCCTGTTCCCAGGCGCGACGACGCCTGGGATCACTCAGAACCGCATAGGCCTCATTGACGAGCTTGAACCGTTCCTCAGCGACAGGATCATTGCCGTTGAGATCCGGATGCCAGCGCCGGGCTTCCCGGCGAAAGGCCCTCTTCAACTGGTCGGCACCGGCATCGGAACGAAGCCCCAGCAGCGACCAGTAATCAGGCTCAGCGGTAGAAGTCATCGTCCCAGGGATCGGAATCCCGCCGACTCATGCCCCGATCGCGGGGCCCCCGGCTGGGCGCGGCCCAGGGATCGTCATCCCAGTCGTCAGCGAATAATTCGTCCTTGAGGGATCCCAGGGTGCTGCGGATCCCCTGGAGGGGATTGCTGTCCACCTGCCGCTCCGCCGACAAGCGCCGGTTCAGACCAAACAGGGCTTCCTCCAATCCGCTGACGCACAGATCAAGTTCCTGAAGATCGTCCTGGGCAAGGCAGTCCTGCACATCGCGCATGGCCATTTCCACGGCACGCTGCTGCCGTTCCGCTCCATAGGGTCCCAGCTCAAGGGCTGCATCACGAAGCCGTCGTTCTGCCTGAGCAACCAGCGTCTGAGCGCGGTTGCTGCGTTCGATCTGATTGCGCTTGCGCCGGTCTTCATCAGCCCTGGCTTCCGCTTCCGCCAGCAGGGCTGTCACCTCATCCTCATTGAGATTGGAGCCGCCCTGAATGGACACAGACTGCTTGCGACCCGTGGTGCGATCCGTGGCACTGACCTGCAGCAGACCGTTGGCATCGATATCGAAGGCCACCTGAACCTGGGGGACTCCGCGGGGGGCAGGAGGAATCCCTGAGAGGCGAAAACGCCCGAGGGATTTGTTGTCAGCAGCCATCTGACGCTCCCCCTGCCAGACGTGGATTTCAACGGAGGACTGATTGGTTTCCGAGGTGCTGAAAACATCCGACTGACGAACCGGAATCGGGGTGTTCCTCGGAATCAGCACCTTCATCAATCCACCGACCGTTTCCAGTCCCAGAGACAGCGGGGTGACGTCATTCAGAAGCAGGTCCCGCAGCTCACCGGTGAGAATTCCCGCCTGAACGGCCGCACCGATCGCCACAACCTCATCCGGGTTGACCGATTGGCAGGGATCCAGCGGCACGAGGGTGCGCACCAGCTGCTGCACCATGGGCATCCGTGTGGCTCCGCCAACAAGGACGACATCGTCAATGTCATCGGCAGCCCAGCCGGAATCCCGCAGCGCCGACTGCACCGGCGTCAACAGACGATCGAGCAAATCCGGGCAAAGCCCTTCAAAGGTGCTGCGATCCAGGCTGGTCTCCACATGCAGCGGTCCGTCATCACCGGTGGCGATGAAGGGCAGAGAGATGGGTGTGCTGATGACGCCGGACAACTCCTGTTTTGCTTTTTCAGCTGCTTCTGTGAGGCGCTGAAGGGCCTGACGATCACGCCGCAGGTCGACTCCGTTCTCCTTTTCAAAGGCATCGGCAATCCAGTCGACGATGCGTTGGTCGAAATCATTCCCTCCCAGCTGTGTGTCGCCATTGGTGGCTTTCACATCGAACACACCATTCGCAATGCGCAGCAGCGACACATCGAAGGTGCCGCCACCCAGGTCAAACACCAGTGCCCTTCGGACCGCACTTCGATCAAATCCATAGGCCAGAGCGGCTGCCGTGGGTTCGTTGAGAATCCGCTCGACTGAAATCCCGGCGAGACGTCCGGCGTCTCTGGTGGCCTGGCGCTGGGCATCATTGAAGTAGGCCGGAACTGTGACGACAGCCGCTTCAACGGGTTCACCCAGATAGGTGCTCGCGTCATCCACCAGTTTTCGGATGATGCTGGCAACGAGTTCCTCAGGTGCATATTCCCGTTCCGTCACTGGACAGGGAACCCGAACCTGGCCGCGGTCGTTGGCGCGAACGGTGTATGGAACCGACAGGCTGCTGTCCTCCAGTTCGTCCCAGTCCCGCCCGACAAATCGCTTGAGATTGGAGAACGTGTTGCGGGGGCTCAGCACCAGCTGACGTCGGGCCAGCTGACCCACGACCAGTTCCTGATCCTTGCTGTAACCGACGACGGATGGAGTGGTGCGTCCACCTTCGGCATTGGCGATCACATGGGGACGTCCAGCCTCAAGGACAGCCACAACCGAGTTGGTCGTTCCCAGGTCGATGCCAACGATCCGGCCCATAACGACAGCCTTTGATCATCCAAGTTAACGGCCGGTTCCAGAGCGACCAGACCATCCATGCCGCTGATGACTGGGGCCTTAAACCAGTCTTAGTGAGCTGGGGATGATCAGTGGATAACTTGAAGAAGTCATGACATTGCGGGAATGGCTCCGGATCAGGACCACCTGTATCGACTTCGAAACCGGCCGGTTGCGGAAAAGTTGGTCGATGTCGGTTTCAAAAACATCACCGTTGCTCTCGCTTCTGTCGTCGCAGTTGTTCTTTTTGCAATTTTGATCGTTGTGTTCCGGGGCAGCCTGGAATCCATGGGTCGCTACGGGTTGGAGTTTCTGGTGACCTCCAACTGGAACCCCGTCGATGATGAATACGGAGCAGGTGCCGCGATCTACGGGACGCTGCTCACCTCGTTGCTCTCCCTGATGATCGCTGTTCCCCTTGGAGTGGGAACGGCCATCTTCATCACCGAAAACATCATTCCCCCCGGGATTCGCAATCTTCTCGGTCTGATGGTTGAGCTTCTGGCAGCGATTCCATCAGTTGTGCTGGGTCTCTGGGCCATTTTTGTGATGGAGCCGTTCATCAGACCCGGACTTGAATTACTGCACACGGCTTTTCACTGGTTGCCGATCTTCAGCACGCCACCGATGGGCCCTGGAACAATCCCTGCCGTGCTGATTCTGGTTGTGATGATCCTTCCCATCATCACGGCTATCTCCAGAGATTCCCTCAATCAGGTGCCTGGAAAATTGCGCCAGGCGGCCTACGGCGTCGGAACGACTCGCTGGGGGGCCCTGATCCATGTGATTCTTCCGGCCGCCGTATCCGGCATCGTCGGCGGAGTGATGCTGGCTCTCGGTCGAGCCATGGGGGAGACCATGGCTGTGACGATGATCATCGGCAACTCCAACAATTTCAGCCTTTCTCTGCTGGCTCCAGGCAACACCATTGCCGCAATGCTGGCCAATCAGTTCGGAGAAGCGGATGGTTCACAGGTGTCATCGCTGATGTACGCAGCATTCGTCCTGATCGTTCTCACACTGGGAGTCAATGTGATGGCGCAGTGGCTCGTGAAACGACTGAGCCTGAAGTACTGAATATGTCCTTCACTTCCGCCCGACGCACCACGGATGGGCTTCCGGATCTCACCTACCAACCGACATCGTCCCGAAACGTCAGCAGCCGCTTGCTGACGATGGTCGCCGCCATTTTTGCCGGCATCGCTGTTCTTCCTCTGATTCTTGTTCTTGGTTATGTGCTGATCAAGGGAGGGGCCACCATCAGTCTCCGTCTGTTGACTGAACTTCCACCACCTCCCGGTTTGGAGGGTGGTGGAATTGCCAACGCAATGATCGGCACCCTGGTGGTAACGCTGATTGCAGCATTGATTGCGATACCGGTGGGTGTTGGGGGCGGAATCTTCCTTGCGGAGTATTCGCGCAGTGGGTGGTTCGCTCAGTTCATACGCTTCGGCACCAACGTCTTATCCGGCGTTCCCTCAATCATCGCGGGTGTGTTTGTTTACGGAACCATTGTCACGAGTCGGATCATTTTCGGAAATTCCTACAGCGCTCTTGCTGGAGGGATGGCACTGGCGATCCTGATGCTGCCAACGGTCATCAAGACAACCGATGAAGGCCTCAAGCTGGTTCCCGATGATCTGCGCAGAGCGGCACTCGGTATTGGCGCATCCCGTTTTGTGATGATCGCTCGAATCACATTGCCGACCGCATTCACACCCATCGCGACCGGTGTTGTTCTGGCAATCGCGAGAGCAGCCGGCGAAACAGCGCCATTGATTTTCACGGCTTTGTTTTCTCCTTACTGGTCAGATCTGCTGAGTGGGGATGGATTGTTTGCGCCCATCGCATCACTTTCCGTTCTGATCTACAACTTCGCCACCATGCCCTATGAATTTCACAACGAACTCGCCTGGTCCGCTTCTTTTGTCCTTGTTTCGATGATTTTAGTCCTCAACCTGGTATCCCGCTGGCTTGGACAATTCGCTTCAAGATGACGACATTCAACAACATGGCCAACTCAGCACTCATCGACTGGCAACTGTTCAAGCCATGACGCTTTCCACAACTTCAACTGAAGAAACTGGTGCCTCCAACAACACCGCACTTTCAGTGCAGAACGCCACAATCAGCTATGGAGGCAACGAAGCTGTCAAAAATGTATTCTGCGAGATTCCGCGTGGCAAAGTAACAGCCTTCATCGGACCGTCCGGTTGCGGCAAATCAACGGTTCTTCGGGCACTGAACCGGATGAATGATCTGATTGAAGGATGCACCCTCAAAGGTCGTGTCTTGTTTGACGGTGTTGATTTGTACGGGCCCAATGTTGATCCTGTAGAGGTGCGAAGGCGCATTGGGATGGTCTTCCAGCAACCCAATCCATTCCCTAAAAGCATCTACGAAAACATCGCTTTCGGAGCCAGAATCAATGGCTACACCGGTGATATGGATGAATTGGTTGAACGCTCTTTGAGACAGGCTGCCGTCTGGGATGAATGCAAAGACAAATTGAATGAAAGCGGCTACTCCCTTTCGGGCGGTCAACAGCAGCGCCTCTGCATTGCAAGAACCATCGCCATCCAACCCGAAGTCATTCTCATGGATGAGCCATGTTCTGCACTGGACCCGATCTCAACCCTGAAAATCGAGGAAACCATGCATGAACTGAAAAAAAGCTTCACGATTGTGATCGTGACGCACAACATGCAGCAGGCCGTTCGGGTGAGTGACATGACCGCATTCTTCAACGCTGAATCCGTGGAAGGCGGAAGCGGAAAAGTGGGCTACCTGGTGGAATTCAATGAAACTGAAAAGATCTTCAATGCTCCCCAGCAACAGGTGACGCAGGATTATGTGTCCGGGCGATTTGGTTGACCTGGTTCATCAGATGACAGCGGAAGGTGAGTTGCCTCTCTCAGATCATCGATTCGCAGATTGACAAAAAAAATTCCGACCCCTGGGGATCGGAGAAGCGGAGAGCGAGGGATTCGAACCCTCGATAGAGTTGCCCCTATACAGCATTTCCAGTGCTGCGCCTTCGACCACTCGGCCAGCTCTCCACCGGCATGAATGGGGCAGGTGTCAATGTAGCAGGACGTTCCCAGCGGCTCTTCATGCGCCCCAGCCACAGAATCACCATTCACTGGCGCCAGGAGAACCGCACCATCAGCCACCTTGTCGAGGAGGGTGAATACATCCTGCAGAGCTTTGAACGACAGGGAGATCCGCTGCCGTTTTCATGCCGAAACGGTTGCTGCACCAGCTGTGCCGTGCGGGTGCAAAGCGGTGAACTGGATCAGCATGAAGCCATGGGTCTTTCGAGGGAACTTCGGGCTCGCGGTTACGGACTCCTCTGCGTCGCGAGGGCGATTGCTCCTCTGGAAGCCGAAACACAGGATGAAGACGAGGTTTACGACCTTCAGTTCGGCCGCCATTTCGGTCGCGGATCAGTCACGAGGGACATTCCTCTGGAAGAGCTGGAAACCTGGAGAGACTGAAAAGCGGATCAGATTGACGACATGGACATGATGAACTGCGCAGCTGCAGCCCAGGCTGCGCAACTTTCAACGGATGAGCTCAACCGTCTTGTCCAGGTTGCTCGCAGGGCAGCCGACCGCGGTGCTGCTGAACTGATGAGCCACTACGGCCGTCTCTCGTCCATCGAAAACAAGGGGCGGCAGGGTGACCTGGTCACCAATGCAGATCTCGCCGCCGAACGCATTGTTCTGGATGTCCTGGCTGAGGAGACACCCACGATCGCGGTGCTGGCGGAGGAAAGCGGTGCCGAAGGGTCACAGGACGGACTTCGCTGGTGCATTGACCCGTTGGATGGCACCACGAACTTTGCCCATGGCTACCCGTTCTTCGCCACCTCAATCGGCCTGACCTATCAACAGATACCGGTGTTGGGTGCCATCGCCGTGCCCTTTCTGCGGGAGACCTACTGGGGAGCGCCGGGTGTGGGAGCTCACTGCAACGATCAGCCGATTCACGTCACGGATTGCACCCGGCTGGAAGACGCCCTGCTCGTGACGGGCTTCGCCTACGACCGACATCAACGTCTCGACAACAACTACGCCGAGTTCTGCTGGTTCACCCATCGCACCCGCGGCGTCCGGCGCGGAGGAGCCGCAGCCGTGGATCTGGCTTTCGTTGCAGCCGGTCGACAGGACGGCTACTGGGAACGCGGACTGTCTCCCTGGGATCTGGCCGCGGGGGTGGCGATTGTGGAACTTGCCGGAGGAATGATCAGCGGTTACGACGGCCAACCCTTTTCACTGAACGACGGACGTGTGGTGGCAGCGGGACCCAGGCTGCACCCTGCCATCACTGAGGTTCTGGATCTGGTGAAACCGCTTTCCGGAAAGGACTTCGGTGCACCGGAAGTCACGGCCATGGGATCCTGAATGGTCGCCGAATGTTCCGACCATGGCGCTGCAACCCGCTGCCGGCGCAAGAGACCTGAATCCACGTCAGGTGGATGCCAACAGGCAACTCAGCGAAAAACTTGCCGGCGTTTTTCGGATGTGGGGGTACGACGAGGTCTCTCCTCCCAGGGTTGAGCGACTCGACACTCTGATGGCGGGTGGTGCGATCGCCAGCTCGGACATCGTGCGACTGGTGGCGGATGAGCCTCTGGGTCTGAGACCGGAGATGACCGCATCGATCGCACGAGCAGCCTGCACAAGGCTGGCAGCGCGACCGCGGCCGCTGCGGCTTTGGGCATCCGGGACCGTTTTCCAGTCCCGTGCTGCTGATGAAGGCGGTCACTGCATTGAAGAGAACCTGCAGACCGGCGTTGAACTGTTCGGCGTTGAGCCGATCGAAGCTGAGATGGAACTGCTGAGCCTGTTGATGGCATCGGTGCAGACCCTCGGCCTGGATCACGCTCACCGACCCAGACTGCTTGTGGGCCACACCGGCCTGATGGATCTTCTGCTCAGCCTGGTTCCCGACAACATGAGGGAGGCTGTGCGAACGGCTCTGATCCAGTTCGACCGTCTGGCCCTGATCGGACTGGATCTCTCCGATGATCTGCGGGCGACGCTGCTGAATCTGTTGGGCTGCCGCGGAACACCGCAGCAGGTTCTCTCGGAACTGCGGGGAACGTTCGGCAAAACAGGCTTGTTCGAAGATCTCGAGCGCCTGTGCAGACAGCTGGACTCGTTCGCCACTGAGCAGGGCATTGCGATTCAGCTGGATCCAACCTTTCAACCTCACTTCGAGCTCTACACCGGACTGGTTTTTCAGCTGGTTTGTGACGGCAGTGCAGCACCGGTCGTGATCGCCCGGGGGGGTCGATATGACGACCTGGTGCGACGTTGCGGAGCACCAGCCCAACTCGCCTTTGGCGCAGGGTTCAGCTTTGCAATCGATCCAATCCGGGAATTGCTGAGCGGAGAAGGCACTGTTTCTCCCCTGCCGACGGTTCTTGTGGCGTTCTCTCCGAGCTCAAGACTGGAGGATGGCCTGGCAAGGCAACGCCACTGGCATCAACAGGGTCGCAGTGCTGTTCTGGAACTGCATCCCTGCAACGTCCGGTCCGAAGCTGAAAGCACCGCCCGGAGTCAGAACCTCCAGCTGGATTGGCTTGATAACTAGGATCCTCAGCTGAAAGCGGTCCCTTCATGGCTCACAGCATCGTGACCGATGTGTGCGAGGGAATCGCGGATTGCATGGATGCCTGTCCCGTTGCCTGCATCGGCCCGGGGCAGGGAAAGAACAAGAAGGGAACGGACTATTACTGGATCAATTTCGACACCTGCATCGACTGCGGTATCTGTTTTCAGGTCTGTCCGGTTGAAGGAGCGATTCTCCCCGAGGAGCGTCCGGATCTGCAGAGGGTGGACTGAGCTGAAGTCGGCGCGTCTGAAGTACGGAGACCTCCCCTCCTCAGAGGGTTGAGGTGGTGCCGAGCCCGTTCTTAAGGTCTGGCTTTGACGCGTAAGCCATGGCGGTGATGGACGAACAGGGTCAGATCCAGATCCACACCGAGAACATTTTCCCGATCATCAAGAAAGCCGTTTATTCCGGCCACGAGGTTTTTCTGCGCGAACTGGTCAGCAACGGTGTTGATGCGATCAGCAAGCGACGCATGGCAGCCATGGCCGGCGACTGCAGTGAAGGGGACGAGGGATGCATCAATATCCGTGTTGATCGCGAGGCCAAGACACTCACCATCAGCGACAACGGCATCGGGATGACGGCCGATGAGGTGAAGCGCTACATCAATCAGGTTGCGTTTTCGAGCGCAGAAGATTTTCTTGAAAAATACAAACAGGAAGACGACGCAATCATCGGCCACTTCGGCCTGGGCTTTTATTCAAGCTTCATGGTTGCAAAACAGGTTGATCTGCTTACACGCTCGGCGCGACCGGATGAAGAGGCCGTGCGTTGGAGCTGTGACGGTTCACCCAACTTCAGCATCAGCGCTGCTGAGAAGGATCAGCCCGGCACCGAGGTGATTCTTCATTTGATGGAGGACGAACTCGAATATCTCGAACCTGCACGAATTCGAACTCTGATTAACACCTACTGCGACTTCATGGCAGTACCGGTGCAACTGGAAGGCGAAACCATCAACAAAATGGTGGCTCCATGGCGCAAAAGTGCGCGTGATCTCTCAGACCAGGATTACATCGATTTATATAACTACCTTTACCCATTTCAAGGCGACCCTCTTCTCTGGGTTCATCTCAATACCGATTACCCCTACAACCTCCAGGGAATTCTGTTCTTCCCCAAACAGACCGGTCGCGCGGACTGGGAGAAGGGCGAGATCAAGCTCTACTGCAACCAGGTGTTCGTGAGCGACTCCATCAAGGAAGTGGTGCCGCGCTACCTGTTGCCGCTGCGTGGGGTGATTGATTCTCCGGATATTCCACTGAATGTGAGCCGCAGTGCTCTGCAGACCGACCGACGGGTGCGTTCCATTGGCAATTTTGTCGCGAAAAAAGTGGCAGATCGGTTGCGCTCACTCAAGAAAGACGATCCCAGGGCCTATGCCGAGGCCTGGGATTCACTGGCTCCTTTCGTGAAGATCGGCGCCATGGAGGACGACAAATTTGCTGATCAGGTGGCCGAACTGATTCTGTTCGGCACAACGGCAAAGCCCGGTTCCGAGGCTGAAACCACTGACCCGATCGCTGTTGACAGCAGGTCCTACACCACTCTGGAGGGATACCAAAGCCGTCTGGACGGCGATAACAACAAGCGAGTGCTCTACAGCACCGACGACATCGCCCAGGCAGGGGCTCTCAACCTGTGGACATCCCAGGGGGTTGAGGTTCTGAAGCTGGAAACGGTCATCGACACCCAGTTCATCCCCTGGTTGGAACAGCGTCACGACGAACTCAATTTCCAGCGGGTTGATGCGGAACTGGATGAAAGCCTGCGGGAAAACGATGCCGAGCTTGCTGATCAGGACGGCACCACAGAGTCGGACCGATTGCGGGATCTGATCAAGGATGCACTGGGTAACGACAAGGTGACCATTCAGGTTCAGGCCCTGAAAGGGGATGCGGCCCCCCCGGCGATGATCCTGCTTCCCGAGCAGATGCGACGGCTGAACGACATGGGTGCCCTGATGGAACAGCGACTGCCCGGTCTCCCCGATCATCACGTTCTGCTGGTGAACCGCCGGCACCCCCTCGTGGAGGGCTTGCTGAAGCTCAAATCAGGCAGTGTTCTGGTCGGCGACGGCGGCTCATCCCCCACAGAGGCCCTGGCCAAGGACCTCTCCAGACATCTCTATGACATGGCTCGACTCAGTGTCGGCGGACTGGAGCCCAACGAACTCGCAGGCTTCCAGAAGCGAAGTTCCGAGCTCATGGGAACACTGATGCAGCGAGGGATGTAAAACATCTTTTGGTAAGATCGTTGTTTGGATCTGGGTTCAGGTCCAGACAACCTCCAGCAGAAGGACGACAACATGTCACGGGTGTGCCAGCTCACAGGAACTCGAGCCAACAACGGCATGGCGGTGAGCCATTCCCACATCCGCACCAAGAAGCTGCAGCAGGCCAATCTTCAGAACCGTCGCCTCTGGTGGGCTGAGGGCAAGCGCTGGGTGAATCTGAGAGTGACCACCCGTGCTCTGAAGACCATCCAGAAGAAAGGACTGGGCGCCTATGCAAAGTCCCTGGGCATTAACCTGGCCAAGCTCTGAGCCATCAACACCGTGCGGAGACGGGAACTTCTCATCAACGCCGGACTGCTTCTTTCAGCTGTGTCGCTGTCACCCTCGAGGGCCCAGGCTCTTGGGGGTGTTGTTTTGAAAAACGGTGAATCTGTCCCCGATTTCGATCTTCCGGGTTCAAGCCGTTCAGAACCCAACCGTGAGAGATGGAGCAGTCAGGATCTGCGTGGCAAATGGCTTGCCGTGTATTTCTACCCACGGGACTTCACAGGGGGTTGCACCATCGAGGCCAGAGGTTTCGAAGCCCTCCACAACGAGTTTCTGGCGGCTGATACGGAAGTGATCGGCATCAGCGCCGACAGCGTTGACGATCACGAATCCTTCTGCGACAGCGAAGGGCTGAGCTTTCCGCTTCTTTCGGATCCAGATGGCGTTGTGAGCAAGGCCTATGGCTCATGGATGGCTCCTTACTCCCTTCGGCACAGCTTCCTGATTGATCCCGATGGCATCCTCCGTGAGCGTTGGGTGGCGGTTCGGCCCAGCGGCCATGCCAAGGAAGTGCTCGAATCGATCAAGAGTTTTCAGAGCAACGCTCTGGTTTGACAGATTGACGCACTCATGAAAAGGTGCGCAATACAACGTTTGGTTATATGACCATCGAAGGCAAAAGTCCTTTCATCATTCTCTACCACCGGACTCCCTTCGACGAATCAAGAAATCAGGAAGGGAAGCGAATCTGGGTTGATCAGAAAAGTCCAAATGGGATTATTCCAACCCTGAGGAATCTGTTCCGCAGCAGTCGCGATGGCACCTGGATCGCATGGAGGCGCTCTGAGTCTTCCGCCGACCTGGAGACTGAACGGATTGAAATGTCTGATCCTGCGGCATTCACGCTATGCAGAATCCCTTTAAGTGATGAACAGATATCCAGCTTCTATCACATCACGTCCAAGGAATGCTTCTGGCCAATCCTTCACACATTTCCAACTCATTTCAACGTCAATAATGCCAACTGGGAAATATTCGAAGTTGTTAACCGTTGTTTCGCAGATGCTGCCTGTGCTGAAGCCGCTGAGGGTGCAACGGTCTGGGTCCACGACTACAACCTGTGGCTGGCACCGGGCTTCATTCGCGAGAAACGTCCGGATCTGAAAATCGCCTTTTTCCATCACACTCCCTTCCCCAGCAACGACGTTTTCGCGATTCTTCCCTGGCGGGAACAGATACTTGAAAGTCTGCTTTGTTGTGATGTTGTGGGATTTCATATCCCTCGATACACCGAGAATTTTGCGCGAGCCGCCAGCACTTTGGTCGGAGCGAAGAGAGGTCCGAAACAACCGGTCGACTCCAAATTCATCACCGTTGGAACAGCTCTGGCTGAAAGCAGCGTGACCAGCCACCTCAATCATGGTGGCCGACAGATTCAGTTGCTCAGTTCACCTGTGGGAACGTCTCCTGATCTGATCCAGCAGATGTGCTGGAGCGCTCCGGTTGAAAGTCAGGGGGAAATGATTGTTCAGGACACGAAAAAAGGAAGAAAACTGATTCTTTCAGCCAGCAGGGTTGATTACACCAAGGGCAATGAAGAGCTGCTTCTGGCATTCGAGCGACTGCTGGAGCGACGCCGGGATCTGCATGGTGAGGTGGTTCTGATGCTTGCCTGCGTTGCCGCCACCAGTGGGATGAAGATCTACGAGGAAACGCAACGGTCCATCGAAGAGATGGCCGGACGAATCAACGGACGATTCAGTCAGATTGACTGGGTTCCGGTGCGTTTCTCCACAAGACGGATTCCCTACGAGGAAATGGTCGCCTGGTTCTGCCATGCCGACATCTGCTGGATCACCCCCTTGCGCGACGGTCTCAACCTGGTTGCCAAGGAATATGCAGCGGCACGACGCAACCGGGGCGGCGTGCTGGTGCTGTCGGAATTCACCGGTGCATCCGTTGTGCTTGAAGGCGCCGTGTTGACCAACCCCTATTCCAACCGCCGCATGGATGAAGCCATCGAGTCGGCACTGGAGATGCCGGAGGAGGAGCAGCGTCGCAGGATGGAGCACATGACGGAGGCCGTCGAGGCCTACACCGTGCGCGACTGGGCCGATGAACAGCTGGCAGGGCTACGGGCTCCGATCAACGTCGGCTGATGCCGTTGATGCGTCGCCTGCTCCTGACGCTGATTGGCCTGCTGCTGGCAGGTTCCATCGGCTGGAGCGGTCTGCAGCGCCCTGAGGAGATCTCGATTCTGATGCCGGCACCGTTTGCGGATGCAACCGTTGACCAGGTGAAGCAATTCAATGCCGATCACAGCGGCCGGATCGTGTTGAACGTCATCAGGGGGCCGAGGGACACCGAATCCATCTCCGATCTGGCCATCAGCAGTCTTCTCCTCGGAACACCACCCTTCGACGCGCTGCTGGTCGACGTCACCTGGCTTCCGAAATATGTGGCCGCTGACTGGCTGCAGCCCCTGGATCCCTGGTTCGACGACGCCGACGTTGATGCACTTGTGGCTGGCGCCAGGTTGGGCAACAGCGTGAATGGTGACTTGTATCGCTGGCCTTTCGGCGCCGATGTGGGTCTGCTCTACTGGCGCAAGGACCTGATGCCGGAGCCACCGCGGACCGCATCGGACTTGATTCAGATCGCCAGCCGTCTCAGGGCCGATGGCAAGGTCAAGGAGGGTTTTGTCTGGCAGGGACGCCAGTACGAAGGACTCAGCTGCAACTTTGTGGAATTCCTCAGCGCCTTCGGAGGAACATGGCTTGATCCCGTGACAGGGCAACCAGAACTTGATTCCAAAGCAGCCCGGGCGACGGTGCACTGGATGCAGCAACTGATCCGTGAAGGGACAAGCCCACTGGCAGTGAGCAACTACGCCGAACCAGAAACTCTTCAGGCATTCAAAGCCGGTGATGCCGCTCTGATGCGCAACTGGCCCTACGCCTGGGCCGAGCTGCAGTCGGACAGCAGTGCCGTCAAAGGTCGCGTCGGTGTGACCACGATGGTGGCCGAGCCCGGAGCCTCACCGGCAGCAACCCTGGGAAGCTGGGGTTTCAGCCTGTTGCGCGGCAGCCAACACCAGCAGGCCACAGCCGAGGCGATTCGAGCGCTCACCAGTTCGCAGGCCCAGCGAGACCGGTTTCTTCAGCAGGGCTACACCCCCACCGAAGCCTCGTTGTTCGAAGACCCGGAACTTCTGGAGGCATCACCGGTGCTGACTCAGTTGAAGGAAGCACTGGCCATTGCTGTACCGCGACCGATCACACCGCTCTATGCCCAGATGAGTGATCTGCTCCAACGACAGCTCAGTGGTGTTCTCACGGAAAAACGCGATCCCGATCAAGCCATGGAGCAGCTTCAGGGCGCAACCATCACTCTCCTGCGATCGGCTGGAGGGGAGTCGTGAACTGGCTGCTGGCTCTGCCGGCTCTGCTGCTGATCGCGCTGGTGTTCGGCTGGCCGATGCTCCGGTACGGCTGGCTGAGCCTGCATGCCAGTTCCGTACTCACCGGCCTGGAACCTGTTCCCAATCAAGGCGCCAACTGGGCACGCCTGCTCGAGGATCCCCGCTTCTGGCAGGACGCTTTACAGACCCTGCGCTTCGGTGTTGTCTCCGTGGGGCTGGAGATGGTGCTGGCTTTCGCCATCGCACTGCTGCTGGACCAGCGCTGGCGAGGGCGTGGAGTGGTTCGCGCCCTGACTCTGCTGCCCTGGGCCCTTCCCACAACCATGATGGCGCTCGGCTGGCGTTGGATTTTCAACACCCCCTACGGCCCCCTAGAGCAGCTGGCTCAGGCAGCAGGACTCTCGCCCCTGAATCTTCTCTCCAATCCCGACTGGACCTGGTTTGCCGCCGTGATGGCCGATGTCTGGAAGACCACCCCATTCGTCACCCTGTTGTTGTTGGCGGGTCTCCAGACCATTCCGGATGATCTGTACAGCGCCTTTCGGCTGGAGGGAGGCAAAACACGCCAGGCCATCACAGCGATCACCCTGCCCCTTCTGACTCCCTACATCCTGATCAGCCTGCTGTTCCGAACCGCCCAGGCCGCAGGCGTTTTTGATCTGATCCAGGTGCTGACAGGCGGCGGACCCGCTGGGAGCACTGAATCCATCGCTCAGTACGCCTATCTCAATGCGATGCGTTTTCTCGACTTCGGCTACAGCTCCACAGTGATGCTGGCTGGTTTTCTGCTGCTCAGCCTTGTGATCGCCACAGCAGCTCTCCTTCTGCAGATGAGCAGGCTGCTTCGCCCACTGAAGTCATGAACAGATCAAGAAGCCTCTGGATAACGCTGTTGCTGGTGTGGTCCTTGCTGCCGATGATCTGGCAGTTGATCACGTCCTTCACGAGCAGTGACGCCCTGGTCAGTACCGGAATCCCCTTTGAGCATCGGTGGACTCTGGCTCACTACCGCGACCTGCTCAGTGGCGATCCACCTTTCTGGCGCTATCTGCTCAACAGCACCGTTGTCGGTGGTCTGACGACTGTGCTCACGTTGCTTCTGGCGGTGCCGGCGGCCTACGGCCTGGCTCGAATGTCTCCAACCCGCCGCAGCACGATCCGAATCACCGTCGGGGCTGCCGCTCTGTTTCCCTATGTGCTGTTGTTTCTGGCATTGCTGGAGTTGGCACGGGAATTCCAGCTGGGAAACAGCCTGTTGGCCATCGCCTTGCCCTACGCCGGCCTGGCACTTCCCCTGGCGCTGCTGCTGCTGATCTCGGCCTTCGAAGGACTCCCGAATGATCTGGACGACGCGGCGCGTCTGGAAGGTCTCGGTCTTCTGGATCGTTTGCGCCTCGTGCTGATGCCACTGATCACACCTGCCATCGCCAGCACCGGAATCCTGATATTTCTGTTCGCATGGAACGAGTATCCGATCGCTCTGACCTGGTTGAGCCGCGATGATCTGCTCACCCTTCCTGTTGCCATGGCCCGGATTGCAGGATCATCGATCTACGCAGTCCCCTATGGGGCCTATGCCGCGGCAACCGTGCTGGGTTCACTGCCCCTGCTCGCTCTGGTGCTGCTTTGCCAGCGTCAGATCGTTGCGGGTCTCACCAATGGAGCGGTGAAAGGCTGATGCTGAAGCTGAGCGCACTGGGAAAACGCTTCGGCACGCGCTGGATTCTGAGGGATCTCAACCTTGAGGTTCAGACCGGTGAATGCGTCGCGCTGCTGGGGCCAAGCGGCTGCGGCAAAAGCACGGCCCTTCGCCTGATCGCGGGTCTGGAGCAACCGGATGAAGGGAACATCGAGCTGGAGGGCCGCCCCCTTCTCGGCATACCGGCCGAGCGGCGGCGCATCGGCATGGTGTTCCAGAGCTACGCCCTGTTCCCTCACCTGAGTGTCCGGGACAACCTTGATCTGGGCCTCAAGGTCAGAGGAATGGCCCCGGCGGATCGACGCGAGCGGATCGATGCGGTCCTGAACACGATTCAACTGGTCAACGAGGCGGATCGACGCCCGCAGCAGCTGTCTGGTGGTCAACGCCAGCGGGTTGCCCTCGGACGCGCTCTCCTTCGCAATCCAAGCGTTTATCTGCTCGATGAACCGATGAGCAACCTGGATGCCCAGTTACGCGACGAACTGCGACCCGAGCTGCGTCGCCTGATTCTTCAGGGACCTCAACCGGTGCTCTACGTCACGCATGACCAGCAGGAAGCCATGGCACTGGCGAACCGCATCGCTGTGCTGCGAAACGGACGCATCGAACAGATTGGAACCCCGCAGGAGCTGTACTTCAAACCCGAGACGGAATTCGTCGCAGGTTTCGTTGGTCGTCCCCAGATCAACTGGTTGAACCAGACCAGGGACACCCGCGTCGGGATCCGACCGGAACACCTGCATCCGGATGACAACGGCTGCCGCTGCAGAGTGATCGGACGGGAGTGGCTCGGGGCCAGTCAACTGTTGCTGCTGGAGAGCAACGCAGGTCAGCTGCAGATGCTGTGTTCAGCTGACTATCAACCCACTGAGCATCTGGGTGTGAGCTGGTCGCCAGAGGATGAGCATCACTTTGATCCGATCAGCGGACAACGTCTCAACCCGTCCTGAGCAGCTCCAGTCCCTGGCGCAGACGCTGCCCATGGCGTGAGGCATCGTTGCGGATCGACGCGATCTGATCCGGCGCGGGTGGCTGATCCGCCTGTTCCAACCACTGATCAGCGATCGTGGCTGAATCGGGCAGCGCCGCAAGCGGCAGCCAGGGAATCCCGGCCATGTCAGCAGCAACCGCGACCTTGGGGTCGTAGCTGAGGGCGGCGATCGGGCATCCGGCCAGACGGGCCAGCACCAGAGCGTGCAATCGCATGGGGATGACAAGACGTGCCCTGCTCACCTGTTCATAGACCGTGTTCAGCTCGGTTGGAACAACGGTTTGGCTGCGATGCATCAGCGTGTCTGGAATGAGCTGCCGTTGATGAAGGGAATTCAGCAGAGGGGCATCCTGATGCTGATGAAACGCCAGCCAGCACACGGGAGCATCCAGTCGCTCCGCCACGGAAGCCAGAGCCCCCAGCAAACAGCGCCATCCCTGTGAATCAAGCAGTGGCGTGGGGCGCCAGCTCAGAACGATGGCGCCACCACCAACCCAGTCCTTCTGCGGCAGTTGCCACACCGGATCAGGGGCAACATCCATGGGCAGTTCCGGAGCCCAGCGTTTCGCCTGAGAGAACGATCGCTGATCACGCCAGCTGGCACTGCTGCACAAGGGGAGCACAGCACGAACCAGCCAGCGGCTGATCGGCCTTTTCAGGGGTCCGAGCCCCTGCCCCCAAAGCAGCACAGGGCGTCGTCGCAATCGAGCTGTGGCGATCACCACCAGGTAATAGATCAGGCTGCGCAGACTGGTGCTGTCCTGCAGCAAACTGCCGCCACCCAGCACGACCGCGTCAACATTTCCGATGGCGGCAACAACCGCCTGAAGCGAGCGCCGATCAACCCTTGTCGCCGATGGACAGAGCCGATGCAGATCGTCGACGTCGCTGGCGGTGATCAACAACCGAAGGCTGGCTGGCACGTCCCGCAGCAGGACGGTGAGCAGCGCATCATCACCGAGATTTTTTTCGCCGTAGTAGCCGCAAAGCAGGAGCGTCGCAGCGGAACGATCAACCACTGACGGTCCTGAGATTCGACACCATTATCCGTCGCGCAGCTTGTTTAGGGTCGATTCATGCATGCCCTGTCCCTTGGAACCTGGTGGATCCACATCGCTTCGGTGATCGAGTGGAGCGTTGCCATCGTTCTGATTCAGAAGCGAGGACTGACGGGACTTGCCCTGGCGATGCTTCCGGCTCTGGTCAGCGCCATGGCGGCATGCACCTGGCATCTGTTCGACAACAGCGAGGTGCTGCGACCGCTTGTGACGCTCCAGGCCGCGCTCACTCTCACCGGAAACATCGCCCTGGCCTGGGCTGCCTGGCAGCTGCTGCAGCGCCCTGCGCCGGAATAGGCAAGAACCATGGATCCAGCACCCCTGTTCGCGCTTT
The DNA here is from genome assembly GCA_913050565.1 of uncultured Synechococcus sp. Taxonomy (GTDB): domain Bacteria; phylum Cyanobacteriota; class Cyanobacteriia; order PCC-6307; family Cyanobiaceae; genus Parasynechococcus. The sequence continues at coordinate 15,506 of CAJWZW010000005.1, read as the reverse complement.
CTCTGCTGCCTTATCTGCTTTTTCTGCGGTGGATTCAACGCAGCAATTCGCTGCCTGCTCTTGCGATCTGGGGCTTCCGCCTCACGCTTCTGTTTGTGCTGATCACCATCGTGGCTGCCGTCCTGGCCCAGCGCTGCTGCCAGGCGGAGCTGGTGGATGTGGACTCACTTCACGGAGGAGCCGAAGCCTTTCTCACCCTCGGCAATGCGGTTCTTGTGATCGGGCTGTGGCAACAGGATCAGCAGAGGGTGAACAACTCTTAAGAGGGTCAGCAGCAAATGCATCATTTGCGAGAACATAAGGTGTCGCTCTGTGGTTCGAATGCTGTCTCCTCTGCTCGCCATGGCACCTGCAACTGTGAGCTGGTCGCCCAAGGTCGCCGTGGTGATGATCGTGTGCAACGTGATCGCCATTGTTGTCGGTAAAGCCACGATCAAGCACCCCAACGAAGGCGCCAAGTTGCCCAACGCGGCATTCTTCGGCGGCATGGGCCATGCAGCGCTGCTCGGCACCACAAGCCTGGGCCACATCATCGGAATCGGCGCCATCCAGGGCATGGCCGCCCGCGGCATGCTCTGAAACCGGTCCAGCCTCAGCGCAGGTAGGGAAGCAGTCTCAAGCCGTAGCGCTCGAAACGGTAATCAAACAACAGTTCGGACAGATCTTCGGCCGAGGCCTGTCCGGACAACCCATCGATCAGTCTGGCGATGCGCTGATCACCGGATTCCGTGTTGAGCCCCCACCACGTTTTGCGGGCCAGCCTGTTGGACAGACTCCAACGCCAGTTGAACCTGCGGTTCAAGCTCAACTGGTAGTCCTGAAGCGTTGCACCGGACAGGAGGCATTGCGCCAGAACATCGGCACTGTCCATGGCATGGCGAATCCCTTCACCACCCAGCAGATTGGCAGTGCTCGCCGAATCACCCACGGCGCGCAGCACCCCTGAACCAAGGGCCTCACGGCGATTCACTGTGCTGGAAACAATGCCGCCGTGGCGATCGATAACAGGCAGTTCATCCAGTCCACAGCGCTTGAGCAGCCGTTTCAGAGCCGTGTTCAGCGAAGCCCGCGAACCTGCTGGTGGAGCCAAGCGGCAAACCCCGACTTTGAGCTGGTGATGCTGCATGGGGAAGACCCATCCATAGCCGTGGGGGATCCACTGGCGGCCAAGCATGAAACTGAGACGGTCTCTCCATCGTTCCGTGGTTCGATCATTTCCCTGGAGGACCCATTCACTTCCCTCCCCGGTGAGGAGTGGATCCGCCGGAGAATCAACATCCAGACCGGCCTGATGCAGCAGAACGCGACGGGCTCCCGTCGCATCCACCAGATGGGGATACACACGCTCCTCACTGGATTCGCCGTTGGTGTGGATCCTCACCGCGGCGGTATCAGTATCAAGCCGCAGCAATCGAACGCGTTGCCCGGCCAGCAGCTCCACTCCGGCACGGACAGCCTCATCCCACAACCAGGTCCGCAAGGCCGCGAAGTCGAGAACGACTCCGAGTGGATCATCAGACCACCATTGATGTTCAACACCCGCAGGGTTGAGCAACTGCCAACCCCACCAGTGCGCTGAACGGCATGCATCCGGAATGCGGAGACGGTTGGCATCCTGCAGTGGCAATGCACCGCTGGAATAGGCGTTGCGACTGGGCTCTGGCAACGGATCAACCAGCGTGACGCGCCAGCCGGAACGCGCCAGACGAATGGCGAGGTGGGTTCCGGCCGGTCCAGCTCCGGCGATCAAAGCCTCCAAGGACCGAACCTCGGATCAGGCTTGAACGGACTGAACAGCCTTGCCGCTGGCCATGAAAGCGGATTCCCCCAGCTTGAAACGTCTCTGAATCCGCTCAGCCATCTGAACCGGAGTCAGTCCCAACGCCTCCTTGCTCTGCTGAGGACTGGCGTGATCCACCAGTTGGTCAGGAATCCCGATGCGCAACATCGACACCTGAATGTCGTGATCCGACAGCGACTCAAGCACCGCTGCACCGAATCCACCGGCGAGGGCTCCCTCTTCCATCGTCACCACCCGTTTGATCCTCGTGGCGAGCGGATGCAGCAGCTGCTCATCGAGGGGACGCAGGAAGCGCCCGTTCACCACGGTGGTGGACAGGCCGTTCTCCTCCAGCAGTGTTGCGGTTGCCAGAGCAGGATGAACCATGGCGCCGTAGGCCACGATCAGAAGATCGTCCCCTTCCCGAAGCACCTCACCGCGCCCGACAGGCAGCGATTCCCAGCCCTCTTCCATCAGCGGCATCCCCACACCTGATCCACGTGGAATCCGCAGGGCCGTGGGACCGTCGTGCTCAAGGCAGGTGACGAGCATGCGCTGCAGCTCCGCTTCGTCCTTGGGAGCCATCACTGTGAAGTTGGGAATGGCTCGCATGTAGCTGATGTCGTATTGGCCCTGGTGGGTGGGGCCATCGGCACCGACGATGCCGGCACGATCCAGAACAAAGGTGACGGGAAGCTTCTGAATGCCGACGTCATGAATCAGCTGATCGAAGGCGCGCTGCAGGAAGGTGCTGTAGATCGCCACCACCGGCTTGAGCCCTTCGCAGGCCATGCCAGCCGCGAGGGTCACTGCGTGCTGCTCAGCGATTCCCACATCCACGTACTGGGACGGTATGGCTTTCTGCAGAAGATCGAGACCCGTACCCGTCGCCATCGCAGCGGTGATGCCGACAACCCTGCTGTTCTGCTCACAGAGTTTGACCAGGGTCTGACCGAACACCTTGCTGTAGCTCGACGGTTTCGGCGTCTTGGAGGGGATGGCCTTGCCGGTGTTCAGGTTGAAGGCCGACTGGGCGTGATATCCAACCTGATCCGCTTCGGCATAGGGATACCCCTTGCCCTTTTTGGTGACGACATGCACCAGGACCGGACCGCCCTCGCGGTGGGCGGCCTGGAAGGTTCGCATCATGGCCCCGATGTCGTGACCATCGATCGGACCCATGTAGGTGAAGCCAAGCTCCTCGAACACAGCGCCGATCTTGGGGACGGCGAGGCGTCGCATGCTGCCCTTCAGTCGGTTCAGCTCGTCAGGCAGCTCTCCTCCCATGAAGGGAAGATTGCGCATGCTCTCCTCAACGCTTCCGGAGAGGAACTGCATCGGAGGGCTGAGGCGAGCCCGGTTCAACGCATGCGACAGGGCTCCCACCGGCGGTGAGATCGACATGTCGTTGTCATTGAGCACCACCAGAAGTGGGGTCTCAGGCAGATGGCCCGCATGGTTGATCGCCTCGAGGGCCATACCCCCGGTCAGCGCGCCATCGCCGATCACCGCAACGCAGCGGAAATCCTCGCCTCGGTTATCCCGGGCCATCGCCATCCCCAGGGCAGCGGAGATGGACGTGCTGGCATGACCAGCACCGAAATGGTCAAATTTGCTTTCTGAACGCTTGAGATAGCCGGCAACACCGTTCTGTTGACGGAGGCTGTCGAAATCGTGGAAACGTCCGGTGATCAGTTTGTGGGGGTAGGCCTGATGCCCCACATCCCAGATCACCTTGTCCCTGTCCAGATCGAGCGTCTGGTAGAGCGCCAGGGTGAGTTCAACAACACCGAGACCCGGTCCGAGATGACCACCGCTGGTGGACACAACCTCCAGATGCCGCTCCCGGATCTGGCGGGCAACATCCTCAAGCTGGGACAAGCTGAGGCCATGCAGCTGATTCGGATGAGTTAGGTCTCCGAGGTGCATGCACTCGCCACTCCAACATCATCAATCTACGGCTTGAGTTCCTGTCGCCGAGGACTGGAGGACAGAGGGAGAATGCCCCCCATGACCGACTACTTGCAGCGCATCCTGCGCGCCCGCGTTTACGACGTCGCCCGGGAAACGCCCCTCGACCCGGCGCCGAATCTCAGCAGGCGCATCGGCAACACGGTGCTGCTGAAACGGGAGGATCTGCAGCCGGTGTTCTCGTTCAAACTTCGAGGGGCCTACAACCGCATGGCCCAGCTGACCGGCGAGCAGCTCAGCCGTGGGGTCATCGCCTCCAGCGCCGGTAATCATGCTCAGGGTGTCGCCCTCAGCGCCGGCCAGCTGGGCTGCCGGGCCGTGATCGTGATGCCGAGCACAACACCGGAAGTGAAGGTGCGTGCGGTTCGGGCGCTAGGCGGTGAAGTGGTTCTCCATGGCGAAACCTATGACGAATGTTCGGCTGAGGCGAATCGTCGATGCGAAGCCGAAGGGTTGACCTTCATCCATCCTTTTGACGATCCGGAGGTGATCGCAGGACAGGGAACGATCGGGCTGGAAATCATGCGCCAGATCCCAGAGCCACCCCATGCCATCTATGTCGCCGTCGGGGGAGGCGGACTGATTGCAGGAATCGGGGCCTACGTCAAACAGCTCTGGCCCGAAACCGAAATCATCGGTGTGGAGCCCGTGGATGCCGATGCCATGAGTCGCTCCCTCGAACAGGGAGAAAGGGTTGAGCTGCAGCAGGTTGGGCTGTTCGCCGATGGTGTTGCGGTTCGTCAGGTGGGGAAACACACTTTCGCCCTGGCGCAACGGTTCGTGGACCGGATGGTTCGCGTTGACACCGATGCGATCTGTGCCGCGATCAAGGACGTGTTCGAAGACACGCGCTCCATTCTCGAACCCGCAGGAGCTTTGGCTGTTGCCGGCCTGAAGCATGACGTGAACGAGCGAGGCCTCAGCGATCGTCGTCTGGTGGCCGTGGCCTGCGGCGCCAACATGAATTTCGACAGGCTCCGCTTCATTGCCGAACGTTCCGAACTGGGTGAGGAACGCGAAGCGATGTTGGCTGTGGAGATCGCCGAACAACCCGGAAGCCTCAGAGATCTGTGCGATCGACTCCGTGACCGCAGCCTCACGGAATTCAGCTACCGGATGACCGAGGGTGAACGTGCCCAGATCTTCATCGGGATTCAGGTCCGCGATGGACAGGATCGCCAACATGTGGCGGAAAGCCTGAACCGGGACGGGATCCGCTGCACGGACCTCAGCGATAACGAATTCGCCAAGGTCCACCTGCGCCACATGGTGGGTGGACGACTTCCCGGCACGTCATCTGAATCCTGCGCGGGTGGATGTCGTGAATTGCTGTACCGGTTCGAATTTCCGGAACGTCCCGGGGCACTGATGCGTTTCGTCAGTGCGCTGCATCCAAGCTGGAGCATCAGCATTTTTCACTACCGAAACCACGGCGCTGACGTTGGCCGCATCGTTGTCGGTGTGTTGGTACCCGAAGAGGAGCTGTCCGGCTGGCAGGCTTTTCTCGAGGATCTCGGATATCCCTGCTGGGAGGAAACGGATAATCCCGCCTATGCCCTGTTCCTCTAGGGAACAGAGCGATACCTTGAGCTTCAACGCAGGGTCGCCATGTCATCACCGTCCCTGGCTTCGAGGATTGAAGCGATCCTTTATCTCAAGGGTCGACCGATCGGACTGAATGAGTTGGCTGATCTGGCCCGCGATGAACCGGATCAGGTACGTGAGGCCCTCGGGATGCTCACCGCCAGTTACTCCGAGCGGGACACGGCCCTTGAAGTTGTGGAGCAGTCCGGTCGCTACTGCCTGCAGCTCCGTCCGGCGCTTGCGGATCTCGTCAAGAACATGCTGCCGGTGAATCTGTCCACAGCAACGCTTCGGACGCTGGCGACCATCGCACTGAAGAAGCGCATTCTTCAATCAGAGCTTGTTGATCTGCGGGGATCAGGGGCCTACGACCACATCAAGGAGCTGCTGGCTCAGGATTTCATCGAGCGTCGACGTCAGAGTGATGGCCGTTCCTACTGGCTGACGCTGTCGGAGAAATTCCATCGCACTTTTTCAGTTCTCCCCGATCTGAATCCGGATCAACCAGCTCAGGCCGCATAGAATTTTCGCAGCGAAGCGTCTCTCTCTTGGATCCACAAATTGGTGCGTGGCTAGCCAGCGGTACGGCGGATCTCCTCGGAATACTTGCTGCTGCAGTACAAATTTATTTGTATGTGCTGTTGGTCAGAGTCCTGCTGAGCTGGTTTCCAAATCTTGGCAACAACCCAATCATGGCTGGAGTTGCCTCGATTACTGATCCATATCTGAATATTTTTCGCGGGGTCATACCACCACTAGGTGGTATTGATCTATCAGCGATTTTAGCCTTCATAACTTTGAATCTTTTAATCAGTCTTCTGGGCGGCGCTAGTCAGAATTTCCAGAACATGACCTTGTCTTACTAATTCACCGAATGGCTCTTTCAAGGGGCAGAAGGTCATCCAGGTCAACATCTTCATCATCAACATCTGCTCGGGTACGAACAGGTGCGTTGAAACCCCGGGCCCGTGGGTTGCGAACCTCAAACGGCCCGGGTGTTCCCGCTGGCACCGACAGACGCACAGCAAAGGGTTGAAGACCCGGCTCAACATCCCCGATGGATCCAACCCTGGTTCGGTTTTGAAGGACCGGCTCGCCGCTTGCATCAAGGATGCGGGCATACATATCCGTATCGACAACCGTGCGTGACCCCGGGTTTTCAACGCTGCCGCTCAGCACGTAGCAACTGGCTCCCATCGGACGCTTGAAATCCGGTTGATTGCCGGGGTCGTCCGCCGAACAGGGCTCCAGAACAATCCCGCTGAGTTTGAGCTCAGCAGCATGCGCCGGAGCAGCAATGATCAGCATTGCGCAGGTCAGGAAGGCGATACACAGGCGTCGGAGCATCTTGGGTTCAGCGGTCATCACCGTCTCCCCCGAGGCGTCCCCGGGCTGCACGGCTTGAGAGTTTGTCGAGATTGGCTGCCGCCACCTCTTCGAGGTCATAACCCAACTCCTGCGCCAGCTGCGCCACATACCAGAGCACATCACCCAGTTCAAGCTTGATCGCATCGCGAATCTCGGCGTCGAACACTCCGTTGCGATCCCGCATCACTTTTTTAACTTTGTCGGCCACCTCCCCCGCCTCTCCACAGAGGCCGAGCGTTGGGTACGTGGCATTGCTGCCGACATCCGGGTACCGGGCTGTGCTCCGAGCTGCAATCTGGTAAGCATTGAGCTCCATGGCAAGGGAATAAGAAACGCCCGGATGGTAGTTTCCGCAAGGTTTTTGCGCCTCGGTATGGGCCAGTTCGATCAGAGCCGTCGGACCAAGATCGTGGCCACCATCGGTCCCGCCACAGAAAGTCCAGAGCGGATCAAGGAACTGGTTCTGGCAGGCGCCACCACCTTTCGCTTGAACTTCTCCCACGGGGACCACAGCGAACATGCAGCGCGGATCGCCACCATCCGCCAGGCCTCCAAGGAGCTGGGGATCAACATCGGAATCCTGCAGGATCTTCAGGGCCCGAAAATTCGTCTGGGTCGCTTTGCCGACGGCCCGATCACCCTGGCCAACGGCGACAGTTTCGCCCTCACCTCCCGATCAGTGAGCTGCAACCAGTCGATCGCAACGGTGACCTACGACAAGCTCGCTGATGAAGTGACTGCCGGCAGTCGCATCCTTCTCGACGACGGCAGGGTCGAGATGAAAGTGGAGAAGGTGGATCAGCCGGAACAGACCCTTCACTGCACCGTGACGGTTGGAGGCGTTCTGTCCAATAACAAGGGGGTCAATTTCCCTGACGTGCAGCTGTCTGTGCGTGCTCTGACGGAGAAGGACAAAACCGACCTGGCGTTCGGCCTGAGCCAGGGGGTGGACTGGGTTGCCCTGAGCTTCGTGCGCAATCCGTCCGACATGGAGGAGATCAGAGGCCTGATCCGTGAGCAAGGCCATGAAACCCCCGTCGTGGCCAAGATCGAGAAATTCGAGGCGATCGATCAGATCGACGCCATCCTCCCGCTGTGTGACGGCGTGATGGTGGCGCGGGGCGATCTTGGAGTCGAAATGCCGGCCGAGGAGGTTCCTCTGCTTCAGAAGGAACTGATCAGCAAGGCCAACAGCCTTGGAATTCCGATCATCACGGCAACCCAGATGCTGGATTCCATGGCATCAAGCCCCCGCCCCACCCGGGCTGAAGTGAGTGATGTGGCCAACGCGATCCTGGATGGCACCGATGCCGTAATGCTTTCCAACGAAACGGCTGTGGGTGATTTTCCCGTTGAAGCAGTCCAAACCATGGCGACCATCGCCTGTCGCATTGAAAAGGACTATCCCCAGCGTTCCGTGGACAGCCATCTGGCCAGCACCGTGCCCAACGCACTGAGCGGCGCTGTCAGTTCCATCGCCAGTCAGCTCAACGCTTCAGCAATCCTGCCGCTCACCAAAAGCGGTGCAACGGCCAAGAATGTCAGCAAATTCCGGCCGTCAGCTCCAATCCTCGCGATCACACCGGATCAGACGGTGGCCTGCAGGCTCCAACTGGTCTGGGGCGTGAACCCGCTGGTGATTCCTCAGCACGAGCGCACCACCCACACCTTTCTCGCCGCCCTGACGAAAGCCAAGGAACTCGGACTGCTGAAACAGGGCGATCTCGTCGTTCAGACCGCTGGAACCAACACAGGGGTTTCCGGATCGACAGACCTGGTCAAGGTGGGGATCGTCAGTTCCGAAGAAGACTCCGTCAGCATGCTGTGATCCCGCTGGGACCTGATCGATGAACCGACGGATGCCTCCCATGGAGACGGTGAGAATGGCTCTCACCACTCTGAAGAGCAACCGGCTTCGCAGCCTGCTCACCATGGTGGGCATTGTGATCGGCAATGCTTCGGTGATCACCCTGGTCGGTGTCGGTCGCGGCGCCCAGGGGCTTGCCGAAGAGCAGCTCAGCAACCTCGGGGCCAATGTTCTGTTCGTGGTGCCGGGAAACAACGACACCAGACGAAGGGGTGTGGCATTCCCTCGAACGCTTGTGCTCGAGGATGCCGACGCAATCGCCGATCAGGTGCCGAGTGTGCGGCGGGTTGCTCCGCAGATCAGCAGCAGCCAGGTTGTTCAGGCCGGAGCGCGCACTTCCACAAGCTCGATTTCAGGCGTCACCGCTGAATTCCTGCCGGTCCGTAGTTTCGAGGTGGCCCAGGGACGTTTCATCAGTCCGCAGGACAACCAGGCTGCCCGCGCGGTGGTGGCTATCGGTCCGGACCTGCGCACGAAGCTGTTTCCTTCAGGCGATCCGCTCGGCCAGCAGGTGCGCATCGGCAGCCAGGCGTTTGATGTGATCGGCGTGATGGAGCCGAAGGGAGCTGTCTTCGGCAGCAACCAGGACGAAAACGCCTACATCCCCCTCAACACCATGGTCAACCGGCTCACCGGGCGGGATCCGACCTATGGAATCAGTCTCAGTTTCATCAGTGTGGAGGCTCGCGACGAAGCGAGTACAGGCGCTGCGAAGTTTCAGATCACCAACCTGCTGCGACAGCGCCACAACATCCTTCGAGACGACGATTTTGCGGTCCGCTCTCAGAAAGATGCCCTTTCGATCGTTGGAACGATCACAGGGGGGCTCACCTTGATGCTGGCCGCCATCGGAGGGATTTCACTCCTGGTCGGTGGCATCGGGATCATGAACATCATGCTGGTGTCCGTCAGCGAAAGGACCGAGGAGATCGGTCTGAGAAAAGCACTTGGAGCTCGCAGCTTGGACGTGCTGCAGCAGTTTCTGGTGGAATCCCTCGTGCTTTCGAGCCTGGGTGGAGCGATCGGAACGGCTGCAGGTCTCGGCGCCGTCGCTGTTGTCGGAGCGGTGACGCCACTGCCAGCGAGCATCGGAGTGACAACCGTTCTGGTCACGGTCGGGCTGTCGGGATCAATCGGATTGTTCTTTGGAGTTGTTCCCGCCCGCAGGGCTGCCCGACTGGATCCGATAGTGGCGTTGAGGAGCCTTTAGTTCGTTCCACGAACAGCAGGATTTCTGCTTTACAATCGTTCATCATTTCTCAGCATCATGAATCAACGCTGGCGAATTGTTGCCTTATGGCTCCTTCCGATCGGCGTGGTGCTGCTGATCGGCTGGCAGGTCATAAGCAACGGCGGGCTGAACAGCATGAATGCTGGCGGCGGAACCGGAACCACGGAAGCTCCGCGCAATGCTGCCGTCGCAAGAATGAGCTACGGACGCTTCCTGGACTATGTGGAAGCGGGTCGTGTCACAGCAGTTGACATCTACGACGGTGGACGCAACGCCGTGATCGAAGCTGTCGACCCCGACCTCGACAATCGCGTTCAGCGTCTTCGTGTTGACCTTCCCGGACTGGCTCCGGAGCTGGTGAACACACTGAAGCAGGAAGGAATCAGCTTCGATATTCATCCCCCTCGTACTGCCCCGCCAGCGCTTGGACTGCTGGGCAATCTTCTGTTCCCCCTCCTGCTGATCGGTTCACTGATCTTCCTGGCTCGTCGCAACAGCGGCATGCCAGGCGGACCCGGTCAGGCCATGCAATTCGGCAAGAGCAAAGCCCGTTTCATGATGGAAGCGGAAACCGGCGTCATGTTTGACGACGTGGCCGGTGTCACTGAGGCAAAGCAGGAACTTCAGGAAGTTGTCACGTTTCTGAAGCAGCCCGAACGCTTCACGTCCGTTGGTGCTCAGATCCCCCGTGGTCTGCTCCTGGTGGGCCCTCCAGGCACAGGTAAAACCCTGCTTGCCAAGGCCATTGCCGGAGAAGCCGGAGTTCCATTCTTCTCACTCTCGGGTTCCGAGTTTGTTGAGATGTTCGTCGGGGTCGGAGCCAGCAGGGTTCGCGATCTGTTCAAAAAAGCCAAGGAAAACAGCCCCTGCCTCATTTTCATCGATGAGATCGATGCAGTCGGGCGTCAGCGTGGCGCCGGCATCGGGGGAGGCAACGACGAACGTGAGCAGACGCTGAACCAGTTGCTCACCGAAATGGACGGTTTCGAGGGCAACAGCGGCATCATCATCATCGCGGCCACCAACCGCCCGGACGTTCTTGACTCAGCCCTCATGCGTCCCGGTCGTTTTGACCGCCAGGTGACCGTTGATGCTCCTGACATCAAAGGGCGCCTTGCCATCCTCGATGTTCACTGCCGCAATAAAAAGCTCGACGGTGAATTGTCACTCGAAAGCATTGCTCGCAGAACTCCGGGCTTCACAGGTGCCGATCTGGCCAACCTGATGAATGAAGCTGCGATTCTCACCGCCCGTCGCCGCAAGGATTCGATCGGTCTGGGTGAAATTGATGATGCCGTTGATCGCATCATCGCCGGTATGGAAGGCCGGCCTCTCACGGATGGACGAAGCAAGCGTCTGATTGCTTACCACGAAGTCGGTCACGCATTGATCGGAACATTGGTCAAGGATCACGATCCCGTTCAGAAGGTCACTTTGATCCCCCGCGGACAAGCTCAAGGTCTGACCTGGTTCTCTCCTGATGAAGAGCAGACCCTGGTGACACGAGCACAGCTCAAAGCCAGGATCATGGGTGCGCTGGGCGGACGTGCAGCGGAAGATGTTGTCTTCGGGCACGAAGAAGTGACGACAGGCGCCGGTGGCGACATTCAGATGGTTGCTTCTCTGGCAAGACAGATGGTGACTCGCTATGGAATGAGTGATCTGGGACCAATCGCACTGGAAGGTGGTGGACAGGAAGTATTTCTTGGCCGCGACCTGATGTCCCGCAGTGATATCTCCGAATCCATTTCTCAGCAGATTGATGAGCAGGTTCGTGGGATGGTGAAGCGCTGCTATGAGGAAACTGTTGCAGTTGTGGCAGCAAATCGTGAAGCGATGGACAGACTGGTCGAACTTCTGATTGAGAAGGAAACCATGGATGGAGATGAATTCGCTGCAATCGTGGCGGAATTCACATCCGTTCCAGATAAAGATCGCACCGTCGTCACCCTGGAATAATTCCAACCCTTAGCAGCCATTTAAAAAAGCCCTGTTGATATCAACAGGGCTTTTTTTAGTGGGAGAGAAACACTGAGCTATTGATCAGTGATTTTCATTCTTGACAGATTTCTTTCGCTTTCTGCAGCGTTCAGAACAGTAAACAACCGAATCCCAGTTGTTCCGCCAGGCCTTACGCCACTGGAAAGGCCGTTGACACACAGGACAAACCTTGCTGGGGAGTCCGGATTTCATCCAACAGCTTGAACCGGTCGTTTATCGATCACTGCATCAATCAGACCGTAGGCAACTGCTTCAGCAGGCGACATGAAAAAGTCGCGGTCAGTGTCCTGCTGGATGCGATCCAGAGGTTGACCGGATCGATCTGAGAGTTCCTGATTCAACCGCTCCTTCAGGTAGAGGATTTCATCAGCCTGAATCCGGATATCACTGGCCTGACCACGCGCACCTCCAAGGGGTTGGTGAATCATGATCCGGGAATGCTGAAGGCTGCTTCGTTTGCCTTTGGCTCCTGCACAAAGAAGAAAGGCACCCATGCTTGCCGCAAGACCGACACAAACGGTGTGCACATCAGGTTTGATGTGTTGCATGGTGTCAAAAATTCCCAGGCCGTCGTAAACCGAACCGCCGGGGGAATTGATGTAGAGGTAAATATCCTTGTCTGGATCTTCGGCTTCGAGGAACAGCATCTGTGCAACGATCCTGTTGGCTGAGTCGCTGGTCACAGCCTCGCCGAGAAAAATGATTCTCTCGCGCAACAAGCGTGAGTAAATGTCAAAAGCCCTCTCCCCCCGGCCTGATTCCTCGATCACGATGGGGATCATTGAGATATTGCATGTTGAGCAATCCTAACGGCGATGTCTGCGGCGCTAGGGTCTCAACCATTCCAATAGAGCACGCACGTTGGCTGGCACACAAACGATTGCAGACAGCAAGCGCGCCTTTCATCAGGCCTTCCCCCACGTCATCGCGCCTCTGCACCGCAGGATCGCTGACGAACTGCTGGTGGAACTGCACCTACTGAGCCATCAGGACTCCTTCCAGGCCGGCCAGCTGTTCTCTGTCGGGTTGGTAACGGTGTTCACGCGATTCACCAAGGGATATCGACCGGAGGAACACCGGGACGATCTGTTGGCTGCGATCTGCAGCAGCAATGGTTTTGATGTTGCCCAGATCAAAAGCGAAGCGGAGGGGAGCCTGGCGGAAGCAGCTGGTCAGACAGGTGACAAATTCAACAGCTGGATCAAGAAGCTTCAACTGCCTGAACAAAGCCATTACTCACGACTGATGGCCGTTGGCTTGCTGGCGATGATGGAAGCAGCTCATGGTGAGCTCAAAGGAGAAGACGCTGCCGAGCTCCGCAAAAAAGCCGTTGAGATTTCAAAGCAGATCGGCATGCCGGAAGCAAGGGTTGAAAAAGACCTGGGAATCTTTGCGGCAAGCAGCGAACGTATGGAGCAGGCCGTTGAACTGATGGAGGAGACGCTCGCCGCTGAAAGACGCAAAAAGGAAAAGCGCATGGCGGAAGCCGCTGAAAAAAAACAGGCGCAATCGGCCTGAGCCAGACATAAGCAGTTCATGAAAAAGGGGGATGTGATTCATCCCCCAGGCTCTGTCAGCGCTTACGACGGCGACGATCTCGCCACTCAATAACGGAAAGGTAGATTATTCCAACACTGACAAACACAAGAAGGGTTGTGGCGACAAGCGCCAGACCCTGACTGAACAAGGGGTTTTCAAGACCGCTCAATGATTCAGAAATTGATGGTGCCGTCGCCGTTGCGTCCCCAGACGACCATGGCAATCGAAAAGCTGAACATGGCGGCCAAGGAAGCCCAGCCCAATGTGAACAGCATGGCCCTTAACCAAAACGTCGTTCAAATCTTACCGACTGTCATGCGTCTGTTACCGAAACAGGTGGCAACTGTCATGACCAATGCCAGCCCTGGTTCAGCCGCACTGCTGGATCGACAGACGACCACGAAGCGTTATCCACAGGCACGCGTGATCGTCCTTGATGACGACGTCAACACCTTTCAGCATGTCGTGGACTGTCTGCGACGAATCATCCCAGGTATGAGTGAGGAAAAGGCCTGGGCACTGGCCAACCGGATCGACGGACAAGGTTCTGCGGAAGTGTGGTGCGGTCCCCTCGAACAAGCAGAGCTGTACCACCAGCAACTCACCGCAGAGGGGCTGACGATGGCGCCTCTGGAGCGGTGCTGATCAGGCTGCAGGCTTTCTGCTGGCCTTGGTGAGCCGCAGCAGATCAACCGTGCTGATTCGATGGGTATGAGCATCCAGGACAAATCGCACCACACGTCCTGGGCAAATGGCAAGTCCGCGGACTTCCTCACCATGGAGTTCTGCTGTCAGCATCCGAGCCTGTGCACCACAGCAATGCGCCAACGGACCAGTCACGTCATCGCGAAGGGTGTCGACTGATTTCAGCATCACGGCCAGGCGGAGCTGTCCTCGGCATAGCCAGGCTGGCTAGGGTCTCTCGCATCTAAGGGTTTATTACCGATTTGGGGCGAGTTGTTGTTACGCACAGCACCTACGTTGACGGGTTGATTCCTTTGCTCAAACGGTTGGCCCGTGTGCAGGGAATACAAACCATCACACCCGCGGTGATCCGACGCGTTCGGGGACGTTGTCAGACCCTGCAGCTCAGAGTGTCGACTCCGATTCGTGGTGGGTTCAAGATGATGGCCCGCAAGGGGTCCATGGCTCAGGAGGTGTTTGTGGTCACCGAACTGGAGCTGGAACAGCTGCGATCAGTGGTTGAGCAGCACCAGTCCTGATCAAGGCTCCAAGGCGCGCCTGCAGGCCAAAGGATGAGCGTCGAGGATGCTCTGATCGGTTTGGCAAAGCCTGGCCCAGTCCTCACGACGAAAGCACTGAGGAAGAATGGCTCGGCATGACACCTGGGCATCATCAGGGAGAAATTGAATCGGCTCTGCGGTTTCGGGAATACCGGCGAGATTCACCAGGAAAACCAGGAGGAAATTCATTGAGCAGGACATCAATATGGATATTTTTGCAGTAACTGAACAGAAGAAGCGATCGCGTAAACCTGCAATAGTCCACGAAACAATGAACCACCAGATTCCTCCGTCACTGAAGAACGGTCCTGATGACTGGACTGAACAACAGGATCGGATTTGATCAAAAAACGAAGCAAGACCTCATTGCCAGACAGATAACAGCGTTGTGTGGCAACCACGGCAGCAGAGAAGATAATTATTTATAAATAAACAAGGTCTTCCGAACAAAAAGCAAGGTGATGACGAACTGGAATTGAACAGTCAAGATTTTCCTTGCAGAAGACAATTAACAGAGGAGGTGTTAAACAACCTCATTTTTCAGAATTGCCTTGACAACCCTGGACATCCGCAGTCCAACAACCGGTAGATATCCAGCGAATGCTAACGCCGCAACCGGCTCAGCACCGTACTCCTGGTAGATAGCGAATCCAATGAATATTGGGAGTAGGAATAGGAACAAGTTGGCGGAGAAAAACAGAATATTGGAAACGACACCATTGGGTTCTTTTTCCATAAAAGTGACAGTTTTAACTACCCTACACCTTCAGGAGACCTTGAAGATATTAAGTTAAAAATGCCAGAAATCTATCCAAGCCATAAAGAGATTAATAGCCCAAACACTAAAGAGATAACAGTTGATGATCTAGGTCAAAACTGATATGGTCATTCATTAATGCCTCTTTCTAGAGGCAGTAGTTC
>CAJWZW010000004.1 GCA_913050565.1 uncultured Synechococcus sp. | reverse complement strand
CGCAAGGAGTACTTGGGCTGAAGCCACTTGGCATGAGCCATCAGGTTCATTCACGATCGTTTCAGAGCAAGGCGAGCCGCAGATCCTTCAGGATCCTGCGGCTTTGTTGTTGGTATCCACCGCCAAAAAGGTTGGCGTGATTTAACAGGTGATAGAGATTGAGAGCCTCGATTCTCTGCTCTGCCCCCGCTGGCAGTGGCCATTCACGGCTGTATCCCTCCATAAAGCGACGAGAGAATCCACCGAATAGATGGGTCATGGCCAGATCCACTTCGCGATCAGCCCACCAACTGGCGGGATCAATCAAGAGACCACGACCATCAGCCAACACCGCTGCATTGCCAGCCCATAGATCGCCATGAACCAGGCAGGGTGCAGGGGCATGACGATTCAGCCATGCAGCGATCGGTTCAAGCACTGGCTCCCAGTCCTGCACAGCTAGCCCCCACTCAGAGGCCAGACGCAGCTGGGGCTGAAGTCTGAGTTGGGTGAACGCATCGCCCCAGCTGTCACGCCATCCGGATGGCTGGGGACCAAGACCGATGAAGCCATCACGATCCCAGCCGAAACGACCTGGTCCGGCCTCAGCCGACGCACGATGGAGCTGCGCCAGTCCCCGGCCAAGACAGAACTGATCGCCGCTACTGGCATCCCACCAGGCCATCACCAAGGCTGAGTTCTCAGGCAGTGGCAAGCAGCCGAGCACCTGAGGCACTTCGATCAAGGCTGGATCTGCCCAGTGACGTAACGCCTGCAGACCGGACTGTTCCGCAAGCAAGTTGGCCGTTTCGGCCACCTTGACGAAGAGTTGCTCACCATCGTTCAGGTTCAGCCGCCACGTGGAACCCACACTGCTGCCGCCCACACTGAGCACATCAACGACCTGTCGTCCCTCAAGCAACTCAGGGGCAGCCGCCAGTGCCTGTTCCAGCTGATCACGCATCCACGCTGATCTAACTCTGCTGCCAGCATGCCGCGATGGAACCAGTCCAGGACGTGATCGTGATCGGTGGCGGCATTGCCGGTCTCACCGCCGCAGCCCTGCTGGCCCATGAGGGTTTGGGCGTCACCCTGCTGGAGGCACACCACCAGCTTGGCGGTTGTGCTGGAACGTTCCGACGGGGTCCGTTCACCTTTGATGTGGGCGCAACACAGGTTGCGGGACTGGAACCTGGAGGAAGTCATGCACGGCTCTTCCAGCACCTGGACATCCAACCTCCTGAAGCCGAACAGCTGGACCCCGGATGTGTGGTGGACCTCAATGACGGGTCGCCACCGGTGCATCTCTGGCACGATCCTCAGCGCTGGCGCCAGGAGCGCAACCAGCAATTCCCTGGCAGCGAACGCTTTTGGCAGCTGTGCAGCTGGATTCATCGTCAGAACTGGCAGTTTGCTGCAGCTGATCCAGTGCTGCCGATTCGCACTGGCTGGGATTTCGGACGCACCCTGGCTGCCCTGACCCCCGGAAATCTGGCTTGTGCCCCACTCAGTCTGCTCACGGTGTCTGATCTACTGACCCTCAGCGGATGCGCTGGAGACCGGCGACTGCGACGCTTCCTCGACCTCCAGCTACGGCTGTATTCACAGCAACCGAGTGACCGCACAGCAGCTCTCTATGGCGCCACGGTCTTACAGATGTGCCAGGCCCCACTCGGTCTGTGGCATCTGCACGGATCGATGCAGAGCCTTAGCCACCGGCTGGAGACAGCCCTGGAACGCGATGGTGGACGTGTGTTTCTGCGCCATCGTGCTCTGAAACTGGAGCGCGATGGCGATCAATCTGGATGGTCGGTCACGGTTGAAGCTCCTGGGACAGCGCAACGATGCCTGCAGGCCAGCGAGATCATCTGCAGCCTTCCGCCGCAGTGTCTGCCAGGCCTGATTCCGGATCGGGAACAGATGCCCGACACGTACCGCAAGCACCTGAACAGCCTCAAAGCACCGAGCGGAGCGATTGTGTTCTACGGCGCTGTGGAACGGCATCACCTGCCGGACGAATGCCCTGGACACCTGCAGCGCGACGGCAACTCCCCCGGTTCACTCTTTTTGTCGATCAGCCACGACGGTGACGGACGAGCCCCGGAGGGCCAGGCCACCGTGATCGCCAGCGTCTTCACCTCGCCGGAGGGCTGGCATGACATGGATGAGAAGGCTTACCAGCAACGCAAACGGGAGCTTCGGGATTCCATTCGACAAGACGTGAACGCCGCTTTGAAACTGCCGGATGACGCCTGGCTGCATCAGGAGCTGGCAACTCCTAGAGGATTCGCCCACTGGACCGGTCGTCCGGATGGCGTGGTGGGTGGTCTTGGTCAGAGCCCAGATCGCTTCGGCCCCTTTGGACTGGCCAGCCGCACGCCGATTCCCCAGCTGTGGCTGTGCGGTGATTCCATTCATCCCGGAGAGGGCACCGCCGGCGTCAGCCTGTCCGCACTGATGGCATGCAGGCAATTGATGGCTGCGCGAGGTCTGCCCCTCAGGCTTGCGGGCTAACTGGATCAGAAGGGGGCTCCAGAAACCCTGGACGCAAGGCGCGAGTCTTTTCCAACTCCTGCTCCAATTGAGCCCAATGGCCGTTGAGGATTGCCTCTTCAAGCTGTTCGAGGCTCCATCGATAGGCGGCAAGAGACTTCAGCAATGCAGAGGTATTGCGGCAAGCCATTGCCGTTCCCAGCGCTGGATTGCCGCCACCAACCCGCGTTGTATCCGCGAAACCACTGGACGCCAATTGACGCGCAAGATCGCGCACGCGTGGGTCTCGCTCCTCCCCGAGCACGCGCAGCAGTGCTGCGCTCACCATCACGGGCAGATGGGAGATCAGGGCAACGGCCTGGTCATGAATGAACGGATCCGCACTGATCCAGTGCGCACCGAGCGAGCAAGCCAAAGCTCTCACCTGCGTCAGAGCTTCGGGATCTGTCTCAGCCTCTGGAGTTCCAACCCAGGCGCGTCCTCTGAACAGACCACGGCAACCGGAGTCCACCCCTGACTCCGCAGTCCCTGCCATGGGGTGAGACGCCACGAAGCGGGGATGGCGATCTCTCCAGACATCGAGGACGGCTCCCTTCACCGACCCCACATCCGTGACGACGGCCTCAGACGGCAGGGCTTGAAGCAGCGCATCTTGCGGCTGCAGCAAGGCCTCGAGCGGCAATGCCAGCACGACAAGATCACATCCCGCGAGGCAGGCAGGGTCGCAGCTGACAGTATCGACAAGCCCGCGCTGAAGGGCACGCTCCGCTGTGCTGTCGCGATGCACGAGGCCCTGAACGCTCACCCCAAGAGCACGCAGATCCAGCCCGATCGAGCCACCGATCAGGCCAAGACCCACAACACCGACCCTGCTGACACCAGCGAGTTCTGCGATCCGCTCCTGATCCATCACTGCTGTCCACATCCAGCCCATGTTGCTCGACTTGTGCAGGGATCGGAACAGCTCAGCCTGAACCGATGAGGGGCCCGGCGGTTCTTAGGCTTTTTGAATGCTGGAAGTCCAGGCCCATCAGCAGCTCAAGCACCTGCTTCGGGGAGAAGCGGGCCAATGGGAGCACCAACTGACCCTGAGTCGCCTGGTAGGCCGAAGTCTGCGACGCCAGGATCGAACCAGAATCCAGCTGTCTGCGGGCAGCAGCGACCGTTGGTGGCTAGCCCTGCTGGTGCCGCTCAGCCTGCGCAGCAATCACACCGTGCTGGTTCTCGACCCGACTCAACACCAGCGGTTGCTGCATGTTGAACGGCCGCGTCTGCTGGAGAGCGGATTAAAGCTGGGATGCTGGACAGGCTTTGATCCCCCGCCTGGAGACCAGATCTGGCTGTTGACACCCCAACAGCTTCTGGATGTCCATCGCCGCGGACAGCTCCGTCCTGACGATCATCTTGTTGTTCCCGAGGCGGAGTGGCTTCAAGACCGTCTGCGACGGGCCATGACCGTGAACATCGAATCCTGTCACTGGGAGGAACTGCGAGCAGCATTTCCCTCCGCAGGAGAGGGTTTGCTGGATCTGCATGAACGCCTGAGCCGCCAGCTTGTCGCCCTTGGTGGCGGAACGAACCGCGACCTCGCCATGCCCGAGAGCGCTCTGACCCGGGTTCGCGATCTTCTGCAGCTGCTGGGTTCAACACCAGAACCCTGGTGCCAGCTGATGTCCATGGACAGGTCATCTTGGGCCAGCTGGGCTCGCGTGGATTCGAACACCCTGCAGTGGAGCTGGCAGTTGCAACCGCTTGAACCACTGATCACGCTGGAATCGCTCTTCCTGAAGCATCCCTGGACATTGATCCACGCAGATGGAGGCTGTCGACGTCATGGCGAAGAGCCGAGCATCGACAGCGATGAGCTGCGAATCGATCTACGCGATGCACCGCGTGGAGAGCCATTGCCGATCTATCTGCCGAGGCGTCAGCCACTGCCAAACACTGAAATTTTCGCCGGCCATCTTCTGGAGCAGAGCCGACGCCTGATCCTTGGCCGAACGGGATTAACCGCAGTCCTGGTGGATGCGCCCTGCATGCGTCAGCGTCTCTGCAGCGAGCTTGCAGCGGAATTCGGCAGCAGGGTCACGTTGGAAAGCACCGCACCGGAGTCAAACGGAGTGATCTGCTGCAGCTGGAACTGGTGGTTGAGTCATCAGCATCTGCTTCCGGACCCGGAACAGCTGATTGCAGCCATGCTGCCGATCGCCAGCCTGGAGGACCCTCTGACCGCAGCCCGTGTGGAGTTGCTGAAGCGCCAGAGGCGTGATTGGTTTCGCACGCTTCTGCTCCCCGAAGCACTGGCCATTTTGATCCCTGCTATTGCCTCGCTCAGACGCAGCGGTGGTCGGCTGGCCATCCTTGACGGACGGGTCCGAGGACGCAGCTGGGGAGAGCAGGTGCTGCGTGCGCTGGAACCCTGGGACTCGTTGCAGAGACTTCGGCCAGACTGACATTCACTTCTAGGCTGACCAACAGCTTGTGAGGCCTGAGATGGGAGAAGCACGACGCCGTGCCAGTCAGGGACTGCCACCTCGCCAGAGCAAGCCCGATCCCAAGGACGCTGAGCGATTTATCGCCTGGTTACCGCTGACTCGAGCGCAGGCCACGCAATTCGTGTCCATCACCACACGAGGCGCCTGGATCGGCATCGCAGCCCTGGTGCTGTTCTGGGTGGTGGTGCGCTTCATCGGGCCTGCCGCCGGATTCTGGACACTTGCCGACAGCCCATAAAACCGCGAAAGCTCACCTCAGCCCTGAATTCGGAAGAAAACCTTTAGGCTCATATGCACCTGGGTGGTGTTCTGCGTGTTCCTCCGACTTGCCGAGCAGTACCGCTCGGTCGTCCAAGATCTGGTCATGAGCCTTCAGGCTCTGGCGACAAATCTCAGCAAACAGGGCATCACAGCAACCTGCTACGTCTGCGATGACGGCCAGCACGGAAGTGGAGCCTCATTTATGGCCGAGCTTGGCGAGCAACATATGGTGCGCTTTCTGGTCTCTGACTTCGGCATCAGCTGGGTCGAATCCCGCAACGGCCGCGAACTGGTGAAATTCGAAGGCGCTGAAGCCATTCAGGAACTTCAGCGCATCACAGGGAACCTGCAGAGAAGCCGCAGCGAATGCAGCTCCTCACAGCTCAAGCAGGGCTAATCAGGCTGCGTCCTTCGACGGCGCAGCAACCTCAGCGGACTTGGCGAGAGGCTTGGCAGCAGCCGAGCGTGCCGCAGCAGCAAGAGGACGCATGGAGTTGGACGTGACTTCCGAACCCTCCGTCAGCTTCTGACGCACCAAAACCTCAATGGCATCCTTGGCCTCCGAATTTTGCTCCAGCCAACCAATGGTGTTGTCACGACCCTGACCGATGTTGTCGCCCTCATAGCTGTACCAGGCACCCTTGCGAGTCACGACACCCGTCTCCTCCGCCAGATCAAGCAGACAACCCAGCGTGCTGATCCCACGACCAAAGAGGATGTCGAATTCCGCGATGCGGAAGGGAGGAGCCACTTTGTTTTTGGCCACCTTCACCTTGGCGCGGATGCCATATTCCTCAGTACCGCGCTTGAGCGTCTGAATACGGCGGATATCAAGACGCACCGAGGCGTAAAACTTGAGAGCGTTACCACCGGTGGTGGTTTCTGGGTTGCCGTAGGTGACACCAATCTTGAGACGCAGTTGGTTGAGGAAAATCACCGTGCAACCGGACTTGCCGATATTGCCTGTGATCTTGCGCATCGCCTGGCTCATCAGACGGGCCTGACTGCCCACGGCAAGGTCGCCCATCTCACCTTCGATCTCAGCACGGGGCGTCAGAGCGGCGACAGAGTCAACCACCACGATGTCGACAGCCGCAGAGCGGACCAACTGGTCCACGATTTCCAGCGCCATCTCGCCGGTGTCCGGCTGAGAAACCAGCAGGTTTTCCACATCCACTCCCAGCGATGCGGCATAAACCGGGTCGAGTGCATGCTCGGCATCAACAAAGGCCGCGACGCCTCCATTGCGCTGAACCTCGGCGATGGCATGCAAGGTCAACGTGGTCTTACCGGAACTTTCGGGCCCGTAGACCTCAACGACTCGTCCCTTGGGATACCCACCACCGAGGGCGAGATCAAGGGTGAGAGCTCCAGTGGAAATGGTTTCCACCCTCATCCTGGATGCGTCCCCGAGACGCATGATCGAACCCTTGCCGAAGTTGCGCTCGATCTGACCGAGCACGAGATTGAGCGCTTTATCGCGCTCACCGGGGCGGACATCTCCGCCGGAGGACTGGGAGGCTTTCACGTCGGCTGGCATGGCTGAAACAGTTAAGGAGCAGAAGAACGCCGCAGGCAGCTGATCGGGACGGCGGATGAACCGACGCCTCGGTGGGATCAGAGACCGGACAGATCATCCAGTGCCCCGATCCAGGCCATCCGTCTCACGTAGTACAGATGTACGTTATCGAATCAGGGCCAGTCCGCCAAGGGGGCTGCGAACTGCTCTGGCCTCAATAGGCGAATTCCACTGGAGAGGTCCGTCACATCCGTGGGTCTCAGGTAGCCCCAGCTGACCAGCCAGCAGGGCAGGGTTTCGAGGCCTGGGGTGGTTCGAACGGTTTCCAAGGTGGGGCGACGGTCCTCGACAAAACCCTCCAGTGTCCAGTCGCAGGCCAGGCGGCGCAGCACCTCAGGCTTGGATCCCGACTCATGCCCATCCAGCCGTTCTGGCTTGAGCCCCATCGAGGCGAGCAGCTCAGCGGTGAAATCCCGTGCCTTGGTGGTGAGCACCGCCCAGGCCATGTTCTCTTCCGAAAAAGCAGTCAAACGCTCAGGCACTCCCGGATAGGGCTGATGCAGAGCCAGCCAGGAGTCCCGATCGGTCCGCACGGCATCGGCCCGCACCACCTCAAGGGTCTGCTGCAGCAAGGCAGGAGTCCAGCCGAAACGCTCCAGGGCAGCTGTGCATTGCGCCGTGTAGTCGTGCACAAATGCCTGGACCCCGAGCTGATCGAGAGGACCGCGTTGCTCGGAAATCAATGCCGCGCTCAGCACCATCTCCCAACCGTGATGAATCCAGGGCCTGAGCTGCCGGAACTGTGGCGGTGTGGACTCAGGAAGATCGACAGCGGGATTGAGCTGCAGGCAGGCACGACGAGCACTCCACCAGTACTCGTTCATCCCATCCACAATCACGCCGTCAAAATCGAAGACCAGCAGACTGGGTGACCGCACTGAGGATCAAGAAAAACTGGGCCGCTAGGATTCGAACCTAGGAATGGCGAGACCAAAACCCGCTGCCTTACCGCTTGGCGACGGCCCATTGATTCCAGTGATGAAACTCCCTACGGAGGTCAACTCTGGGGTTCAAATAGTTACTCACAACGGAGTGACCTTCGTCAATCCATCCGAGCATCCAGGTGCGAGATCATGGCGGGAAGACCCTGAGCCGGCGCTGATCACTGGATCCATAGACATCGCTCTGAAGGCTGTAACGCGCCACAAGATCTGCCTGCATCTGAAGAACGTTCTCGTTGCGAGGTAGAAGTTCAACCGGACGCCCCTGCGGCATCACAATCTGCTCGACTGCAAGACGGCATTCCTCGAGAGCCGCCAAGGCATCGCCTCGATCCGGATGAACGAATGACCTCTCAGACTCCTGGTCTTGTCTGGGCAGAGGCTGGCGGTTGAGCAGTCGCTCAAGAGCTCGCTCCACCTGGGCCAGAGAATCCGACTTGATCACAAGAATCGGTACCCCGGCCTCCCTTGCCTGTCGGCGAAGCTCGGGCTGGCGTCCTAACCCTCGACGCACGCTCAGCAGCACATCCGCACACGCCAGATCGTCAACAGCACTGACAGGCCAACCATGGCAGCGGACAGCTTCTTCGAGTCGCTGCTGACTGAGTCCACAACAGAGCACCTGCAGCTTCAGCTCACGCGGTGACTCATCAACGGCGGACTTTTCGGGAGCATCGTCCCTGGGAACGGAACGCCTGGGATCGGGCAAAGGAACAACGGCCAGGGCAGGCCGCCGCTGAGGAGGCTGCGGCGTTGAAGGCTCTGGGTCGACAAGCCTGACGCCGCCGTCCGCCATCAGTTCGCGCTGCTGAGGCCTGGGGCTTTGTCCACGCAGCAACAGATCCACCGTGCGCCCGACATCGTCGTGAACTGCCCAGCGATGGCGGCTGTGCATCTCCACAGCGAGCGGGAAGGTGGGTTCAGCAGCACGCTCCAGAACCGTTTTCTGCGTTCGGCGCCGGCGTGCCTCATCGTCGCCAAGGGTGACGGACTCAATCCCCCCCACCAGATCGCACAGTGTCGGATTCTTGATCAGATTGGCGAGTGCATTGCCGTGGGCGGTGGCCACAAGCATCACTCCCCTCTCGGCGATCGTGCGTGCCGCCTGAGCTTCCAGCTCAGTGCCGATCTCATCGATCACGATGACTTCGGGCATGTGATTTTCAACCGCCTCGATCATCACCTGGTGCTGAAGTTCGGGCCTGGCCACCTGCATGCGCCTGGCACGACCGATTGCAGGATGTGGAATGTCTCCATCACCAGCGATTTCATTGCTGGTGTCGATCACAACGACCCGCTTGTGCAGATCATCGGCCAACACACGGGCAATTTCCCTAAGAGCTGTGGTCTTGCCCACACCGGGGCGTCCCATCAGCAGCAGTGACTCACCGCTGTCGAGCAGATCACGAACGATGGCGACTGTTCCGAAAACGGCGCGTCCAACGCGACAGGTGAGGCCGACCACATCACCGCTGCGATTACGGACGGCGCTGATGCGATGGAGTGTTCGCTCGATGCCGGCACGATTATCAGCACCGAACTGGCCGATCCTGCTCACCATCTCTTCGAGATCGTTGCGCTCCAGGCAGCGGCCACCAAGTTCAACCGAGCGACCTGGATAGCGCGCTTCCGGAATCCGACCGAGATCGAGCACGACCTCAAGCAGCTGATCACGACGTTCAGCGGATGCAAGAGCTTCCTGAACTGCGGTGGGCAACAACGCGAGCAGCCGCTGCAGATCATCGGTGATGCGCTCGGTACTCATGGCCCAGGCTCCCAGTGCTCATCAGGACCTAAACGCCTTCTAGCAGGATTGAGTCCCCAATCGGGACCGTCAGGGGCGTGAAAGCCAGGGGATGACAAGATCACGGGCCAGCGCCAGGGCCTGCTCCCAGCCGAAGGGCCAGTCACGCAGGGTGGTCCGGCGGCATTCCGCCTCCTGCAGAAGAGGTTGCACGATCGAACGGGCCATGCCACCAAAGGCGACGCCTGCAGGACCACTGGAACGCGGCAGCCCCAGGCCGTCCAGCAAACCAATCGTCGCGCCATTGGTGCCTCCCGCCAGCTGCAACGGCCCCGGAGGTGCGCTGGTCCGCACCTGCTGCCAGAGCCGCAGTGCCGCACGGGCCGTGCCTGCACCGACATCGCCGCTCATCGGACGTCCATCCAGCTGCCAGAGAGGTCGAAAACCATGCTTGCGCAGGGCCTCATGGCGACCCCACAGCTCCGTGACCAGATCTTCGGAGCGAAGACCATGCCCCTCAAGACCGCAGCTGACCGCCAGCCTGCGCAGAGGAATCGAGGCAGCTGCAACCTGCTCAAGCGTGCGATCAAAGTCCTGCTCACGCCCAGGTGCGGTATGAACCTCAATCGCATCGGGTTGGAGCTCGGCCAGCAGAAGGGCGAGGTTGTCGAGCCCCACTCGGTGATCGGAGGTTTCAATCAGGCCAAGGGGGCAGGCCGGCAAACAGCGCCCACAGCCGTAGCAACGGTTGGGGTCGACACCAGGACCGGCATGAATGGCATCAGCCGGGCAGACCCTCTCGCAGGGGCGCGCGCAATCAGGTGGGCAACGGGACGGGTCAAAGACAGCCTTACGAAAATGGGCATCACGTCCATCGCTGACGCTGACCATCAACCAGGGGGAGTGACCAGTGCGTTCCCGGGCCCAGCTGAGACCGGTGCGAGCAGCATTGACGACAGCGGCGTCGGCTGCCACGTCGACACACTGAACGCCGGCCACGGCATACAGGGCACAAAGGTCTGCAACCGCAGCCAAATCCTGATTACTGGCCCCACAGATCAATTTGACCCAACGCCCCTCCCCGAGGGCTTCATCACCGGCGGTCTGTGAACCGGTGACCGGCAGAAGACAGGTGGTCAGGCTCCCAGCAGCCGTGTCATCGGCTGCCAGCGCAGGCTGCGCGCACCACCCATTTCCACCACAATCTTCAAGCGCGGCTCACGCCGGCAAAGGTCGCAGAGGGACAGCAATTCCGATCGAGACAGCACCTGCCCCTCGATCAGCCAGAGAACGACCGGCTTGTTTCCAAGCAGAATCTCTCCAAGCTGAGGCATGACTTCCTGCACCTCTCCAACCGCCGCACCACGTCCAACGCTTTGATGTCCAAGGTGTGGAGGGCGCACGCCGTGTTTCTGCAACAGAAACACCTCCGGATCTCCGAAACCGCGTGCTGAGGTGATCTGAGTGCGGTACCCAGCGGCACGCAGTCGCCTCAGCAGGCGCGTCTCTGCGCCGCCCTCAAGGGGAGCATGGACTGCCATGACACCTGCGGATTCCAGTTCACGGCGGAAACCCCGACCTGAAAGCAGCAGCGGCATGGAATTAGTCCAGATGGAATGAGTCTGGCAGCTGATCAGGGATGAATGGAAGCCGGAAGGCAGTGGTGTAGGGTTTTTGTTTGCTCTGCCGATCTGTGCCCGTCCGCTAGCCGGGCCTCCAGTTCCAAGAGCAGGTCCGGCGTGTGCGCCGGATCTTCAGGCCAGTGCAATTCAGCGATTTCATTCGTTGCATTGCCGGGAAACTACCGACCTTCACCGGTTGATTAAGTCCCAGCCAGCTGATTCGCTCGCTAGCCCCAATCCGAATTGCCCCAGCGGTTTCCGTTGAAGCTTTCGGCCATGACTGCGTCATCTCAATCAGCGCCCTTCAGGCCACAGCTCCAGCAGCGTCAAGTTGCAACAGCTGAGGTTGTCCACGCTGGCGTCATTACCTCCCATGTCCATCGGCATCCTTGGGAAGAAACTGGGTATGTCCCAGTTCTTCGACGAGCAAGGCAAAGCCGTCCCGGTCACTTTGATCGAGGCGGGGCCTTGCCGAATTACCCAACTCAAGACCACTGAAACTGACGGCTATGAAGCCGTGCAGATCGGTTTTGGCGAAACACGCGAAAAGCTGATCAACAAGCCCGCCAAGGGTCACCTCGCCAAATCCGGCGAGGGGATCCTCCGCCACCTGCGTGAATATCGCGTCGACGACCTGAAGGGTCTCGAGCTGGGTGGCGCAATCACCGTGGGTGATTTCGAGGCAGGCCAGAAGGTTGACGTCAGCGGCGACACCATGGGTCGTGGCTTCGCCGGTTATCAAAAGCGTCATGGCTTCAGCCGAGGTCCGATGACCCACGGCTCGAAGAACCATCGTGAGCCCGGTTCAACCGGCGCCGGCACCACACCTGGTCGGATCTACCCCGGCAAGCGAATGGCTGGTCGCTACGGCGGCAAGAAAATCACCACGAGGGCCCTCACGATCCTCAAGGTGGACAGCGACCGCAACCTGCTCGTGGTCAAGGGCTCTGTTCCTGGCAAGCCTGGATCTCTTCTGAACATCCGGCCCGCCAATCGTGTGGGTGCCAAGCCCACCAAAGGAGGTAAGTGATGGCCAATTGTGTTGTTCGTGACTGGCAGGGCAAGGAAACCGGCAAGGCTTCCATTGACCTGAAGGTGGCCAAGGAAACCACTGCCGTTGACCTGATGCACCGTGCGGTGCTGCGCCAGCAGGCCCACAGCCGTCAGGGAACTGCAAGCACCCTCACCCGTGCCGAAGTACGAGGTGGCGGACGCAAGCCTTACAAGCAGAAAGGAACCGGTCGTGCCCGTCAGGGATCGATCCGTACGCCTCTGCGTCCCGGCGGCGGCATCGTGTTTGGTCCCAAGCCGCGCACCTACAACCTTGCGATGAATCGCAAGGAGCGTCGTCTGGCCCTGCGCACCGCGCTGATGGCCCGCATCGACGACGTGATTGTGGTGAAGGACTTCGGAGCAGCCCTCGAAGCGCCAAAAACCCGTGAAGTCGTTGACGCACTCGGGCGCCTCGGAGTTGCTGCCGACGCGAAGGTTTTGATTGTGCTCACCGCCCCTAGCGAAGTTGTAAAACGGTCCGTTCGCAACCTCGAGAAGGTCAAGCTGATCACTGCTGACCAGCTCAACGTCTTCGATCTGCTCCACGCCAATGCATTGGTGTTGGGCGAAGAGGCACTCGCAACCATCCAGGAGGTCTACGGAGATGACTGAGCGCTTCACAGGACGCCTGGCGGATGTGATCCGCAGGCCCCTCATCACAGAAAAAGCCACCCGAGCACTGGAACTGAACCAGTACACCTTTGAGGTGGACCACCGAGCTGCCAAGCCCGACATCAAAGCCGCTGTTGAGCAGCTATTCGATGTCAAGGTCACCGGCGTGAGCACCATGAATCCTCCCCGCCGCAGTCGTCGGGTCGGCAAATTTGCCGGCAAGCGCTCTCAGGTGAAGAAGGCTGTGGTGCGCCTCGCTGAGGGCAACTCCATCCAACTCTTCCCTGAGTCCTGAGGGGTCTGAAACGTCATGGCAATCCGTACCTTCCGCCCCTACACACCCGGTACCCGCACCCGGGTCGTCACCGACTTCAGTGAAGTCACCGGCCGCAAGCCGGAGCGTTCGCTTGTGGTGTCCAAGCACCGCCGCAAGGGACGCAACAACCGCGGCGTGATCACCTGTCGCCATCGTGGCGGTGGCCACAAGCGGCAATACCGCATCGTCGATTTCCGACGCAACAAGCACGGCGTCCCCGCCAAGGTGGCCGCCATTCACTACGACCCGCACCGCAATGCGCGGCTGGCCCTTCTCTTCTACACCGATGGTGAGAAGAGATACATCCTGGCTCCAGCAGGAGTCACCATCGGTCAGACAGTGGTCTCAGGACCTGAATCTCCTATCGAGATCGGCAACGCCATGCCGCTCTCTGACATTCCCCTCGGTTCCAGCGTTCACTGTGTCGAGCTTTACGCCGGTCGCGGTGGACAAATGGTCCGAACTGCCGGAGCCAGCGCTCAGGTGATGGCCAAGGAGGGCGATTACGTCGCCCTGAAACTGCCATCCACTGAGGTTCGCCTGGTGCGCCGTGAGTGCTACGCCACCATCGGCGAAGTCGGCAACTCGGAGATCCGCAACACCAGCCTTGGCAAGGCTGGGCGCCGGCGCTGGCTCGGACGCCGACCTCAGGTGCGAGGCAGTGTGATGAATCCCTGCGACCACCCCCATGGTGGTGGTGAAGGCCGAGCTCCGATCGGGCGTTCCGGTCCTGTAACCCCGTGGGGCAAGCCTGCGCTGGGACTCAAGACCCGCAAGCGCAACAAGCCGAGTAACAAGTTCGTCCTCCGCAAACGTCGCAAGACCTCCAAGCGGAGCCGTGGCGGACGCGACTCATGATGCTGCTCACCATTCTGTCGTTCGCTTAATCCGCCATGGGACGTTCACTTAAAAAAGGCCCCTTCATTGCCGACAGCCTGCTTCGCAAGGTTGAAAAGCAAAACGCCGCCGATGACAAATCGGTGATCAAAACGTGGTCAAGGGCTTCCACGATCCTGCCGATGATGATCGGCCACACAATCGCGGTTCACAACGGCCGCACCCACGTGCCGGTCTTCGTGACTGAACAGATGGTGGGCCACAAGCTTGGCGAATTCGCCCCCACCCGCACCTTTAAAGGCCACATCAAAGACAAGAAAGGAGGCCGCTGAGACCATGACAACGTCATCCCCAACGGCAACTACCGCCCAAGCCCACGGTCGCTTCATCCGCGGCTCCGTGTCCAAGGTCCGGCGGGTTCTCGATCAGATCCGCGGTCGCAGTTATCGCGATGCGCTGATCATGCTCGAGTTCATGCCTTACCGCTCCACGGGTCCCATCACCAAGGTTCTGCGTTCTGCAGTGGCCAATGCCGAGCACAACCTCGGACTTGACCCTTCAACCCTGGTGATCTCCCAGGCCAGCGCAGACATGGGTCCATCCATGAAGCGCTACCGCCCCCGTGCCCAAGGTCGCGCTTTCGCGATCAAAAAGCAGACCTGCCACATCAGCATTGCTGTGGCACCCCAGACCGACTCCTGACCCCCGAGCACCCCGACTGATGGGACACAAAATCCATCCAACCGGCTTACGCCTGGGGATTACCCAGGAGCACCGGTCACGCTGGTACGCACCCAGCAAGAGTTATCCGAGCCTCCTTCAGGAGGACGATCGGATTCGCAAGTTCATCCACAAGAAATACGGCTCCGCCGGTATCAGTGATGTGCTGATCGCCCGCAAGGCCGATCAGCTCGAAGTTGAGCTGAAAACCGCACGCCCCGGCGTGTTGGTTGGACGCCAGGGCAGTGGCATCGAAGAGCTGCGCTCCGGCATCCAGAAAACCGTCGGTGATCTGAACCGTCAGGTTCGGATCAATGTGGTCGAGGTCGAGCGTGTCGACGCCGACGCTTTCCTACTTGCCGAATACATCGCTCAGCAACTTGAGAAACGTGTGGCATTCCGTCGCACGATCCGCATGGCCGTGCAGCGAGCACAGCGAGCGGGTGTTCTGGGCCTGAAAATCCAGGTTTCAGGACGCCTGAATGGTGCTGAGATCGCTCGTACCGAGTGGACGCGTGAAGGTCGGGTGCCTCTGCACACCCTTCGCGCTGACATCGACTACGCCACCAAGGTCGCCAGCACCACCTATGGGGTGCTCGGCATCAAGGTCTGGGTGTTTAAAGGCGAAGTGCTGGGCGACGAAGCCCAGCAACAGCTGCCAGTGGGGGCAACCCCGCGGCGTCGGGCCGGTCGCAGGCCCCAACAGTTCGAAGACCGCTCCAACGAGGGTTGAACAGGAGGCCTGAACCATGCTGAGTCCAAAACGCGTCAAATTCCGTAAGCAGCAACGCGGCCGCATGCGCGGTGTCGCCACTCGTGGCAACACCATCGCCTTCGGTCAGTTCGCTCTGCAGGCACAGGAATGCGGCTGGATCACCTCGCGCCAGATCGAGGCCAGCCGTCGTGCCATGACCCGCTACGTCAAGCGGGGTGGAAAGATCTGGATTCGGATCTTCCCGGATAAGTCCGTGACGATGAGAGCCGCTGAAACCCGCATGGGTTCCGGTAAGGGCAACCCGGAATTCTGGGTTGCGGTGATCAAGCCCGGGCGGATCCTTTTCGAGATGGGTGGTGATGAAATCACCCCCGAAATTGCTCGGGAAGCCATGCGCCTTGCGCAGTACAAGCTGCCCGTGAAGACCAAGTTCATCCAGCTGGATGAACAGGAGCAGAAGGCTGGAGCCGAGGCCCCGGCAGCTTCTGAAGCCGTCACCGTGGAGTCCTGACCATGGCCCGTCCCAACGCCGCCGATGTGCGCAGCCTCTCCGATTCGGAACTGACCGAGCAGATCGACGGCCTTCGCCGTGAGCTGTTCCAGCTCCGTTTCGAGCAGGCCACACGCCAACTCGCCAACACGCACCGTTTCAAAGAGGTCCGCATCAAGCTGGCCCAGATGCTGACGGTGCAGACGGAGCGCCAGCGCTCCACCGCCTCCTGATCCCCCACTCCGTAACCATGGCAGTCAAGGAAAGGGTCGGCACCGTCGTCAGCGACAAGATGGAAAAAACGGTGGTGGTCGCGGTGGAAAGCCGCTTCCCCCATCCCATCTACAAGAAGACGGTCAGCCGCACCACCCGCTACAAGGCTCACGACGAAGACAACTCCTGTCGCGTCGGAGATCGTGTGCGCATCACTGAAACCCGTCCGATGAGCCGGCACAAACGCTGGGCCATCGCCGAAGTTCTCAGCCACAGCCCCAAGGGTGAAGCCAAAGAAGCTGAGGTGAAAGCATGATCCAGCAGGAGACCTATCTGAGCGTCGCCGACAACAGTGGCGCCAAGCGCATCCAGTGCATCCGGGTGCTGGGCACCAACCGTCGCTACGCCCACGTGGGCGACGTGATCGTTGCCGCCGTCAAGGATGCCGCCCCCAACATGGGAGTGAAGAAGTCCGACGTGGTCAAGGCTGTTGTGGTTCGCACGAAAGCCACCATGCGTCGTGAAACCGGTAATTCCATCCGGTTTGACGACAACGCCGCCGTGATCATCAACGACGACAAGAACCCGAAAGGCACTCGCGTCTTCGGACCGGTTGCCCGTGAACTGCGTGAGCGCAGCTTCACCAAAATCGTGTCCCTCGCTCCGGAGGTGATCTGACCATGGCGACTGCAACCACCAAGGCCAAGGCCAGTGATCGCATCAAGATGCGCATCCGCAAAGGTGACACCGTTCAGGTGATCACCGGAAAGGACAAGGGCAAGACCGGTGCTGTTCTGCGCACCCTTCCCAACGAGAACCGCGTGGTCGTGGAAGGCGTGAACATGCGCACACGTCACGAAAAACCCACCCAGGAAGGCGAATCCGGAAGGATCGTCACCGAAGAGGCTGCCCTGCATGCTTCGAACGTGATGCTTTTTTCGACCGCCAAGAAGGTGGCCAGCCGCGTTGAAATCGTCGTTGAAAAGGACGGCACCAAAAAACGCCGGCTGAAGAAAACCGGTGAAGTCATCGACTGAACCTGACTTCTGACCAAGCCCAGAAGCAACTCACCCCGTTATGTCACTCAAGAAGCGCTACCGGGAGACCATTCAGCCCAAGCTGAAAAAAGATCTCTCCCTCACCAACATCCACGAAGTTCCCAAGGTGGTGAAAGTCACCGTCAACCGGGGACTCGGAGAAGCCGCCGCCAACGCCAAGTCCCTTGAGGCCTCGGTGAACGAGCTGGCTCAGATCACCGGCCAGAAGGTCGTTGTGACCCGTGCCAAAAAGGCCATCGCTGGCTTCAAGATCCGCCAGGGCATGCCGATTGGCTGTGCTGTCACCCTGCGCGGTGACCGGATGTACGCCTTCCTGGAGCGCCTGATCAACCTGGCGCTGCCCCGCATCCGCGACTTCCGCGGTGTGAGCCCGAAGAGCTTCGACGGGCGTGGCAACTACACCCTTGGGGTGCGCGAGCAGATCATCTTCCCGGAGATCTCCTTCGACAAAATCGATGCCATCAGAGGCATGGACATCACCATCGTGACCACTGCCCGTTCAGACGAAGAGGGCCGGGCCCTCCTCCGCGAGATGGGAATGCCGTTCCAGAGCAACTGAGCCCTCCCTGTCGACACCTATGGCCAACCACGATCCCATTTCCGACATGCTCACTCGCATTCGCAATGCGAGTGAGAAGCGTCACGAGACCACCAAGATCCCCGCTTCGCGGATGACCCGCAGCATCGCGAAGGTGCTGCAGCAGGAGGGCTTCATCTCCGAGATCAGCGAACAGGGTGAAGGCGTCCGCACTGAACTGGTGCTCGCCCTCAAGTACAGCGGCAAGCACCGTCTCCCCACCATTCGCTCGATGCAGCGGGTCAGCAAGCCAGGCCTGCGCATCTACAAGAACACCCGCGGCCTGCCCAAAGTCCTTGGCGGACTCGGTGTCGCCATCATCTCCACCTCCAAGGGAGTGATGAGCGACCGCGATGCCCGACGCGAAGGCGTTGGTGGCGAAGTGCTCTGTTACGTCTACTGATCCGGAGCTGAACCATGTCACGTATTGGTAAAAACCCCGTTCCCGTCCCCGAGAAGGTGACCGTGTCCCTTGATGGTCTGACCGTCAAGGTCAAAGGACCCAAGGGCGAACTGGAACGCACCCTTCCTGAAGGCGTCAGCGTCAGTCAGGAGAACAACCTCATCGTCGTTTCTCCAACGAGCACCAAGCGGTTCTCCCGCGAGCGGCACGGCCTCTGCCGGGCTCTCGTGGCGAACATGATCGAAGGTGTGAACAACGGCTACAGCAAGAGTCTTGAAATCATCGGTGTGGGCTCAAGGGCCCAGGTCAAGGGCAAAACTCTTGTGGTGAGCGCCGGCTACAGCCACCCGGTGGAAGTGAATCCGCCCGATGGAATCACCTTCAAGGTGGAGAACAACACCAAGGTGATCGTCTCCGGCATCGACAAGGAACTGGTGGGCAACGAAGCCGCCAAGGTCCGCGCCATTCGTCCTCCCGAGCCCTACAAGGGCAAAGGCATCCGCTACGAAGGCGAGTGGATCCTGCGCAAGGCGGGCAAGTCCGGCAAGAAATAAGCCTTGTCCTGACCGTCCCACCCACTCCTCAGCATGTCCAAACTTTCACGCAAACAACAGACGCAAAAACGCCACCGGCGGCTGCGTCGCCACATCAGCGGAACCTC
The DNA here is from genome assembly GCA_913050565.1 of uncultured Synechococcus sp. GTDB lineage: Bacteria > Cyanobacteriota > Cyanobacteriia > PCC-6307 > Cyanobiaceae > Parasynechococcus. The sequence continues at coordinate 38,907 of CAJWZW010000004.1, read as the reverse complement.
CGATCGTCCAAGACTGGCGGTGTTCCGCTCGAACAATCACATCTACGCCCAGCTCATCGACGATGCAGCCCAGAGCACGCTGTGTTCTGCATCGACCGTCGACAAGGAACTGCGGTCCGGCCTCAAGGCCAATGGCGGCAGTTGTGATGCTTCGGTCGCCGTTGGCGCACTGGTGGCCAAACGAGCCATCGCCAAAGGCATCCAGCAGGTGGTCTTCGATCGTGGTGGCAACCTGTACCACGGTCGGGTGAAAGCCCTTGCCGACGCCGCCCGGGAAGCGGGCCTTCAGTTCTGACTCCTGCTAACCCATGACCGATTCCTCCCCCCAGTCCAACGCCAATGCCGTGCCGGGCGCGGCCGACGTGCCTGCAGCAGCGGATGGCCAGCAACAACAGCAGGAACAGCGCCGTGGTCGCGGTGACCGTCGCGGTGACCGCCGCGGTGGCCGTCGCGGACAGGAGCGCGACTCAGAATGGCAGGAGCGCGTGGTTCAGATCCGCCGTGTCTCCAAGACCGTCAAAGGCGGCAAGAAGATGAGCTTCCGGGCCATCGTTGTCGTCGGCAACGAGAAAGGTCAGGTCGGTGTCGGTGTCGGCAAGGCCGGCGATGTCATCGGTGCCGTCCGCAAAGGCGTCGCCGATGGCAAAAAGCAGATGGTCAAGGTGCCACTGACCCGGCACAACTCCATCCCGACCCTCTCGAACGGCCGTGATGGTGCGGCCAGTGTCCTGATCCGTCCTGCTGCACCCGGTACCGGCGTGATCGCTGGTGGTTCCATCCGCACCGTTCTGGAACTGGCCGGCATCAAGAATGTCCTGGCCAAACGTCTGGGCAGCAAAACACCCCTGAACAACGCACGGGCTGCCATGGTGGCCCTGTCTCTCCTGCGCACTCACAAAGAGACAGCAAAGGAACGGGGAATCTCCCTCGAGCAGATCTACTCCTGATTCGCGATGACTCTCCGACTTGATTCTCTTAAGCCCAACAAGGGCGCTCGCCGTCGCAAACTGCGCAAGGGCCGTGGCATCGCGGCAGGGCAGGGAGCCAGCTGTGGATTCGGCATGCGTGGCCAGAAGTCCCGTTCCGGTCGGCCCACCCGCCCCGGATTCGAGGGTGGTCAGATGCCTCTCTACCGCCGGGTCCCGAAGCTGAAGCACTTCCCCCTGGTGAACCAGAAGCACTTCACGGTGCTCAATGTGTCGGCCTTGAGCTCACTCAAGGATGGCAGCACAGTGAATCTGGACTCCCTGGTGAAGGCTGGGATTGTCACCAGTCCAAAGCACCCGCTGAAGATTCTGGGCAACGGCGATCTCGGCGTGAAGTTGACGGTTCAGGCCGCTGCTTTCACAGCCTCAGCCCGGACCAAGATCGAAGCCGCAGGCGGCAGCTGCGAAATCCTGGACTGAACGGATCGGGTCACACCACCGTCAGTTCTATGGTCTGAGCCGTCCGCTGGACTTCGGTCCACGGGCGGCTTTGCTGCATCCAGCCCACCCCATTCCTCCTGTCCATGCTTGTCAGTCGGGGACGCAACCCCAACGCCGCTGAAGTCATCAGTCAACTGATCGGCAATGCCGGCCTGCGCAACCGGGTCCTCACCACCCTGGGGCTGTTGCTGCTGGTTCGTTTCGGGATCTACATCCCCATTCCAGGGATTGATCGAGACGCCTTCGCCAGCTTCATCGAACAGGGCGGCTCACTGCTGGGGTTCCTGGACATTTTCACGGGCGGAGGCATCTCGACGCTCGGGGTGTTTGCCCTGGGAATCCTGCCGTTCATCAACGCCTCGATCATTCTCCAGCTTCTGACGGGAGCGATCCCGCAACTGGAGGATCTGCAGAAGAACGAAGGCGAGGCAGGCCGCCGCAAAATCGCCCAGATCACCCGCTACGTCTCACTGGGTTGGGGGTTGATCCAGAGCGTGATTTTCGCTCTGATCCTGCGCCAATACGCGGTGGAAGGGATCAGCCAGTCGGTGTTCGTCGTTCAGACGGCCCTCTGCCTCGTGACGGGATCGATGGTGGTGATGTGGATCAGCGAAGTGATCACCGAACGCGGCATTGGCCAGGGAGCTTCCCTGGTGATTTTTCTGAACATCGTTGCGTCCTTGCCCAGAACTCTGGGAGCGACCATTGAAGCCGCTCAGACAGGTGACAGAAACACGGTTCTCGGGATCGTTGTCCTCCTGCTGGTTTTCCTGGCAACGATTGTCGGAATCATCTTTGTGCAGGAGGGTGCTCGCCGCATTCCCATCGTGAGCGCCAAGCGTCAGATCGGTGGCGCCGGAGTTCTCCCCACGCGCCAGAGCTACCTGCCCCTGAAGCTCAATGCCGGTGGCGTGATGCCGATCATCTTCGCGTCGGCACTTTTCATTCTCCCCGTCACCCTGGCCAACGTCACCAAAAGTGAGTGGTTGATCCGCGCTGCCAGCAGCCTCAACCCCGGTGCTGCCAACCCATGGCCCTACACGCTGATGTTCTTCAGCCTGATTCTGGGTTTCTCCTACTTTTACGCCTCGCTCACGGTGAATCCCACCGACATCGCCTCCAACCTCAAGAAAGGGGGCGTTGCCATCCCGGGAGTTCGCCCGGGCAGCGCAACCGCAACGTATCTGTCGGGAGTCCAGAACCGCCTGACCCTCCTGGGTGGCCTGTTCCTGGGAGCCGTTGCGATCATCCCTGCCGCCGTTGAGCGGGCCACCAATGTGCAGACCTTCCAGGGGCTTGGGGCCACCTCCCTGCTGATTCTTGTGGGGGTGGCAATCGACACCGCCAAACAGGTGCAGACCTACGTGATCTCTCAGCGCTACGAAGGTCTGGTCCGCCAATGATCCATTGCGCAGAAGCGCATCCTTCCATTTCGAACTTCCAAGCGAACGATGAAAACCCGCCTTCTCTTCCTCGGCCCTCCCGGAGCCGGCAAAGGCACCCAGGCCGCAATGCTCTGCGAATCCGGTGGAATGAAGCATCTTTCCACCGGAGATCTGCTGCGCAGTGAGGTGGCTGCTGGCACGGAGCTCGGCAAGGAGGCTGAGGCCGTGATGAACCGTGGCGAGCTGGTGAGTGATGCCCTTGTGCTCGCCATCGTCGAAAGCCAGATGAAAAACCTGAGCGGACAAGGTTGGCTGCTCGATGGCTTTCCTCGCACCGTGCCCCAGGCCGAAGCACTTGAACCACTGCTGGCGGAGCTGCAACAGTCGATCGAGGCCGTGATTCTTCTGGAGCTTGATGACGCCGTGCTGATCGAGCGTCTGCTGGCCCGGGGTCGTGCCGATGACAACGAAACGGTGATCCGGAACCGACTTGAGGTTTATCGCGAAAAAACAGCCCCGCTCATCAATTTCTATCGCGACAAAGGGCTTCTGACCTCCGTCCCGGCTCACGGGAGCGTGGAGGTGATCACGGAAAGAATTCGTGAGTCCCTGAGTTGACCCGTGTGATACGGTTGCCGTTTGGAAATTGGGAGAGCTTCGCCCCATGAAGGTGCGTTCCTCAGTCAAAAAAATTAGCCCTGACGATCAGATCGTCCGGCGCAGGGGTCGCATCTACGTGATCAACAAGAAGCGTCCCCGCAACAAGCAGCGTCAGGGCTGAAGCCCAGCCCCTGCAACACCGGCCTCACTCTCTGTCTGGCCAACAACCACCGCCTCCGTGCAACGGAGGCTCATGTCCCTCTCGATTGAATCTTCGTGGCACGGATCGCCGGCGTTGACATTCCCCGCGACAAGCGGGTTGAAGTGTCTCTGACCTACATCTACGGAATTGGACCCACCCGGGCCAAGACAATTTTGGCGCAGACCGGTGTGAACCCGGACACACGGGTGAAGGACCTCGAAGACGCCGACCTGCAGAAACTGCGTGGTGCCGCCGATGCCTTCACCGTTGAAGGTGATCTGCGCCGTCAGGAGGGAATGGCCCTCAAGCGCCTCCAGGACATTGGCTGCCTCCGGGGCCGTCGTCATCGCATGAGCCTGCCTGTGCGTGGCCAGCGGACGCGTACGAATGCGCGGACCCGGCGCGGCGCCCGCAAGACCGTGGCCGGCAAGAAGAAGTAATCCCTCCCTCGTCCCTCACCAGAGCTGCATCGGCCCATGGCCAAAACCGCCAAAAAATCAGGCCCCAAGAAGGCCAAACGCAACGTTCCCAACGGAGTTGCGCATATCCAGAGCACCTTCAACAACACGATCGTGTCGATCACCGACACAGCAGGCGAAGTCATCGCCTGGTCGTCTGCCGGAGCCAGTGGCTTCAAGGGTGCTCGTAAAGGCACGCCCTTCGCTGCACAAACCGCTGCCGAAGCTGCCGCACGTCGGGCCCTGGAACAGGGCATGCGCCAAATCGAGGTCCTGGTGAAAGGTCCTGGTTCAGGTCGTGAAACAGCGATCCGGGCTCTGCAGGTTGCCGGCCTGGAAATCACCCTGATCCGCGACGTCACCCCATTGCCGCATAACGGTTGCCGGCGGCCCAAGCGCCGACGCGTCTGAATCGCGCCGTTTCCCGGTTTTCGCTCCCTACCCCGCATCAGCCGTGTTGCAATACCAGATCGATCGCATCGAGCATCAGGTTGCCGATGACCGCGCCCAGACGGGTGTGTTCCTCATCGGTCCCCTCGAACGTGGCCAGGCCACGACATTGGGCAATGCTCTGCGCCGCGTCCTGATGGGCGGCCTTGAAGGCAGTGCTGTCACCGCGATCCGGATCGCCGGCGTGAATCACGAATACGCCACGATCCCAGGTGTCCGTGAGGACGTGCTCGACATCCTGCTGAACTGCAAACAGCTGTCTGTCAGCAGTCGGTCCGCCGAACTGGAGATCGGACGTCTGGTCGTCTCCGGGCCCGCGGAAGTGAAAGCTGGAGACCTTCAGTTCTCATCCCAGGTTCAGGTGGTGGACGCGGATCGGCCGATCGCCACGGTTGCCGATGGCCACAGTCTTGAACTGGAGGTTCATGTTGAGAGGGGGGTGGGCTACCGCCCCGTCGACCGCCACCAGGAGGACACGAACGCCATTGATCTCCTCCAGATCGATGCGGTGTTCATGCCGGTGACACGGGTGAACTTCACCATCGATGAAACAGCCGTCGCCGAGGGTGGTTCCGCCCGCGAACGGCTTCGGATGGAAGTGATCACCGACGGATCCATCACTCCCGATGATGCACTGGCACAGTCAGCAAACCAGCTGATTGAACTGTTCCAGCCTCTCGCCACCGTCACTTTGGTGGAGGAAACGGCAGAAGAGCCGGAGCCGTCCGCAGAAGCACAGATTCCTCTCGAGGAACTGAATCTCTCCGTTCGTGCCTACAACTGCCTCAAGCGTGCCCAGGTGAACTCCGTGTCCGACCTGATGGGCTTCAGCTACGAGGATCTCCTGGAGATCAAGAACTTCGGATCAAAGTCCGCCGACGAAGTGATCGAGGCTCTCGAGCGCATCGGCATCTCCATCCCCCAGAGCCGCACCTCTGCCTGAGACCGGCCTTTCACACCCATTTCTTCGACTTCGTCTCCGACAGAACCATGCGTCACCAATGTCGAGTCCCTCAGCTGGGTCGCCCCGCTGACCAACGCAAAGCGATGCTTCGCGCGCTCACCACTCAACTGATCCGCGAGGGTCGGGTCACCACAACAAAGGCTCGTGCCAAGGCACTTCGCGATGAAGCCGAGCGCATGATCACCCTGGCGAAGGACGGCAGTCTGTCCTCCCGACGCCGTGCTCTGGGCTACATCTACGACAAGCAGCTCGTTCATGCTCTGTTTGACAAAGCACCCGACCGCTACGGCGATCGGAAAGGTGGTTACACCCGGATCACCCGCACGGTCCGTCGCCGGGGCGACAACGCCGAGATGGCGATCATCGAACTGGTTTGAACCCCAGCTGAACAGATTCCACCCACGTCAGTTCTGACGTTTGACCACCGAACCCTCGTCCGCAGCTCCGGAGACTCCGCCCGTTCAGCGGATTGCCCTCAGCCTGCAGTACGAGGGTTCGGCTTTTTGTGGCTGGCAGCGGCAAAACAACGGCCACAGTGTGCAGGCCGAGCTCGAGGCGGCGATCAGCCAGCTCGACCCTCACAGGCCGATCCAGACTTTTGCGGCCGGACGAACCGATGCGGGCGTTCACGCGGCTGGACAGGTCGTGCATTTCGATTGCAGCGATCGGATACCGCCGGGCAAGTGGGCGCCCGCCCTCAACGGGCGCCTGCCCAAGACCGTGAGGGTGCGGGAGTCCGTGCTCAGACCGTCCGCTTGGCATGCCTGCTACTCAGCCAGTTATCGCCGCTATCGATACACGATCCATAACGGACGGCGGCCGAATCTCTTTCTGAGTTCATGGAGCTGGCATCGCTATCAGTTCCGCCTGAACGAGTCCCGCATGCGGGACGCCCTGGAGGGAATGGTGGGGCTGCACGACTTCACCGCATTCATGCGTGCGGGAAGCCGCCGAGCCCATGCTCGAACCACGGTGCAGCAGGTGCAGGTGAATCGCGCAGGCGATCTCATTGAGGTGGAAATTCAGGCGAGCGGTTTCCTTTACGGGATGGTGCGTCTGCTGATGTCCCAGCTGGTGGCAGTGGGGGAACACCGATTGAGCGTGGCTGCTTTCGAACGACGCTGGCATGAGAGACGCCGCCATGAGGTCAGGGAAGCCGCACCGGCGCATGGGCTCTGCCTGCTGCGGGCGGGTTATCCGGAGACGATCTTCACCAGGGCTGGCTGGTACGATTGCCAACCGCGGTTTTTTCTGGCAGAGAGTGATCCACCTCCGGATCCTCCGCCGTTGCCGGAAGCAAACGGCCTCAATCTCTGAACTGTTGTCCCTCAAGGGGGAACCCGTTGAAGAGTAGGCTCGACACTTGAGCTTTCGTCTGATCCCGTCAACGGACCAGACATTTCCTGACCAGCTTCGCCGTTTCAGGTGAGGCACCTCCGAACCGGCCTGCCGGCGAGATGAACAAGACCTCCATTCCCCAGATCGATTCCCTTGAACGCCAGTGGTATCTGGTGGACGCTGAGAATCAGACCCTCGGCCGCCTGGCCACCGAGGTTGCCGCCGTGCTTCGCGGCAAGAACAATCCCAACTTCACGCCTCACCTCGACACCGGCGATTTCGTCGTGGTGGTGAACGCCGACAAGATTCGGGTGACTGGCAACAAGTCAACCCAGAAGCTGTATCGCCGTCACTCCGGTCGCCCCGGTGGCATGAAAACCGAGACCTTCCAGGCTCTGCAGGAACGCATCCCCGAGCGCATCGTTGAAAAGGCGATCAAGGGAATGCTTCCTCACAACGCTCTGGGACGTCAGATGTTCCGCAAGCTGAAGGTGTACAAAGGCAGCGAGCATCCCCACTCCGCCCAGAAGCCCCAGGCCCTCGAGCTCTCCTCCTCCGCTTCCGCCCAATGAGCAGCAACTCCGTCGTCTACTGGGGCACCGGCCGCCGCAAAACCTCCGTGGCCCGTGTTCGTCTGGTACCCGGTAATGGAACGATCACCATTAACGGCCGTCCAGGTGACAACTACCTGAACTACAACCCCGCTTACATCGCAGCGGTCAAATCACCCCTTGAGACCCTTGGTCTGGGCAGTGAGTACGACATTCTGGTGAATGTGCACGGTGGTGGCCTGACCGGCCAGTCCGGCGCAATCAAACAGGGAGCAGCCCGCGCGCTCTGTGAGCTGTCTGCTGACAACCGCAAGCCGTTGAAAACCGAAGGGCATCTGAGTCGTGACCCGCGCGCCAAGGAAAGGCGCAAGTACGGTCTCAAGAAAGCCCGTAAAGCTCCTCAGTTCTCCAAGCGCTGATTTTTTACTGATGCCCAAACCCGACATCCACCCCACCTGGTATCCCGATGCCAAGGTCATCTGCAACGGTGAAGTGGTGATGACCACCGGCTCCACCCAGCCGGAGATTCATGTTGACGTGTGGAGCGGTAACCACCCCTTCTTCACAGGCACCCAGAAGATTCTCGATACAGAGGGTCGTGTGGATCGCTTCATGAAGAAGTACGGCATGGGAACCACGAAGACGGCCGAAGACAAGGCCGAATCCAAATCCTGAGTTGAGGCCGGGGCATGGACGCCTCGACATTGATCGCGCGACTCGAAACCGCCACAGCCAGCTTCCGCAACCTCGAGCGGCAGCTGGCTGATCCCGATGTTGCATCCGATCCGAAACGACTGGAGACCATCGCGAGGGAGCGTTCCCGACTCGAGCCTCTGGTTCTGGATTACGAAGCCCTTCAGACCGTCGAAGGGGAACTGGACCAGTCGCGACAGCTGCTGAAGGAAAGCCGCGGTGACGCGGAGATGGAGTGTCTGGCTCAGGACGAGCTGGATGACCTGTCCTCGCGCCAAGAGGCACTGGTGCAGAAGCTCACCTTGGCCCTGTTGCCGCGCGATCCTCGGGACGAGCGAAGCGTGATGCTGGAGATACGCGCCGGTGCCGGTGGCGATGAAGCATGTCTATGGGCCGGCGATCTTGCACGGATGTATGAGCGCTACAGCCAGAAACTGGGTTGGAGCGTTCAGCCCGTCAGCAGCAATGAGGCAGACCTCGGAGGCTTCAGGGAACTGATCCTCTCCGTGAAGGGCGACAGCGTGTTCAGCCAGCTGAAATTTGAAGCCGGGGTCCACCGGGTGCAACGAGTTCCTGCCACGGAATCCCAGGGTCGTGTTCACACCTCAACAGCCACAGTGGCGGTGATGCCGGAGGCCGATGCGGTGGAAGTGGAGCTGGACCCCAAGGATCTTGAGATCAGCACCGCCCGCTCCGGAGGTGCTGGCGGACAGAACGTCAACAAGGTGGAAACCGCGGTTGATCTCCTGCATAAACCAAGCGGAATCAGGGTTTTCTGTACACAGGAACGCTCTCAGCTTCAGAACCGCGAGCGGGCGCTGGAGATTCTGCGGGCAAAACTGCTGGAGAGGGAGCAGCGGGAGGCTGCCGAGCGGGAGAGCAGCGACCGCAAAGCCCAGGTGGGAAGCGGTGATCGTTCGGAAAAGATCCGGACTTACAACTACAAGGACAACCGCACGACGGATCACCGACTGGGACGCAATTTCTCGCTTGAGCCCGTGCTCGACGGTCAGCTGGATGACCTGATCGGTGCCTGCGTCGCTGAGGAACAACGCTGCAAGCTCGAAGCTCTCAGCAGGCAGGATGAAAGCTGAGGATCAGGTCCCGATCACGTATTTGGCCCACTCACTGTGACGGCCTGAGTGAATGTGGCGGGTGGCTTCAAAACTGAAACTGCTCAGGGGACGGTGCGGCGCCCGATGCAGTGGCATGGATGCCTCCTTTGGCGTGCGATTGCCCTTGCGCACGTTGCAGCTGAGACACGCAGTGGTCACGTTTTCCCAGGTATCGGAACCGCCTCGACTTCTGGGCACCACATGATCGATGGACAGAGGTTGATCGCGTGATCCGCAGTACTGACAGGTTTGCTGATCGCGTTGGAACAGATTTCTGCGGGTCAGAGGAAGCTGCCGGAACGGCACGTGCACGTATTGCCTCAGCCTGATCACCGTGGGCAGATGCGTGCCACGACGAATCTCCCGGCTGGTGTCCTGCTCGAGACTTTCAGCCTTGCCCTTGATCATCATCACCATGGCCCGGCGCCAGGTGGTGATGTTCAACGGTTCATAGGACGCATTGAGAACGAGAACCTGGCCCATGCCAGCTCCCTAGATACACGGCATGCTAACGAGCGCGCAAAGTCTGGTCTGGTCACGCTGAAGACTCCTCGGTCATGTCGGAACTGAGTCCATTCCAGAGGGCCTGGGTGGAGGTGAGCCCAGCTGCGATCGAAAGCAATGCCCGCACGCTGCTCCGTCATCTGAAGCCTGGAACTCAGCTGATGGCTGTGGTGAAAGCCGATGGCTACGGACACGGAGCTGTGACCGTGGCCAAAGCAGCTCTCAGGGGTGGTGCAAGCAGCCTGGGTGTCGCCACTCTCCAGGAGGGTCTGGAGCTCAGGGCCGCTGGTATCTCTGCCCCGGTCCTTCTGCTGAGTGCCCTGCACGGCGCGGACGATCTGGCCTGTTGCCATGCGCATGTGCTGATGCCGACCCTGAGCAGTCTTGAAGAGGCCAGCCTCTGCGATCGGATCAGCGCGGATCGAGGGGGAAAGCCATTCCCCGTTCAGCTCAAGGTTGATACGGGGATGAGCCGGCTCGGTGCGGACTGGCGCATCGGCGCTGAACTGGTGCAGAGCATCCGCACCCTTCCCAATCTGCAGCTCGTGGGGCTCTACAGCCATCTGGCCTGTGCAGACCTTGAGGACCAGGCGACAACACGGTTGCAGCACGAGCGGCTGAACGCCGTCATCAACGCCTTGCCTGATCAGGGACGGGATCTGTGCTGCCATCTGGCGAACTCGGCCGGAACTCTTCACGGACAGGAACTTCACCTGGACATGGTTCGCGTGGGCCTGGCGCTCTACGGCCAGCGACCTGCCCGGCATCTCGGCGCGGAACTGCGACTGCAACCGGCCTTGGCGGTGAGAGCCCGGGTCAGCCTGATCCGGAACGTCCCTGCAGGAACAGGAGTGAGTTACGGCCATCGCCACATCACAGCGGCAGAGAGCCGTCTGGCCGTGGTCGCGATCGGCTATGCCGATGGGGTGATCCGCGCTCTCAGCGGCAGGATCCATGCCTTGCATCGGGGCAGGCCGCTGCCCCAGGTGGGGTCGATCACCATGGATCAGATCGTGCTGGACGCCAGCGGTGACCTCGATCTCAGGATCGGTGACACCGTCACGCTTCTGGGCCGCGATGGAGAAGCCAGCATTGAACCCCAGGAGTGGGCGCGCCACTGCGACTCAATCGCCTGGGAAATTCTCTGCGGGTTCCGCAAGCGTCTTCCCCGTGTTGAAGTCTGACCAAACGCCTGGCGCTTGGTATCCTGTGTCTGCCGCTGGAGAGGTGGCTGAGTGGTTGAAAGCGGCTCCCTGCTAAGGAGTTACAGGAGGCAACTTCTGTCGAGGGTTCGAATCCCTCCCTCTCCGTTCCAAGCCATCGCTGATTGATCAGGCAGCTTCCTGGGCAGCCCCCTTATGGAGCAGGCGGGCCAGATCAGGAAGCAGCCGCTCATCCTTGGCACGATCCGTGCCGGTTGAGAACGCCACCAACAACATCGGAGGCTGATCCAACTGTTGGAACCAGGCGGCATCGTGGCGCGCCTGGCTCATCCATCCGGCCTTGCTCCACAGCTGGCAATCTCCGGGCAACCCTTCCCCCAGAAAACCATCCACCTGATTCTCGGGGTCAGCCTGGCGTTGGGCTGGATCCAGCGACCGATCAAGAAGTGCCCTCAACCGCCGGCACGCCGGTGGAGACACCACGGCACCGGTCATCACAGCCTCCAGCATCCGGGCGGTGGCGGCGGTGCTGAGGGCATTGCGATTGGCGTTGTCATCACCGTAAAACCGACGCTCGCGGCCGTAGGGACCATCGCCCCATGTCTTCTGGCAACAGTTGATTCCCTCCAGCTCCGGCCAGTTGAGCTCGCTCAGCCAGTCGTTCACCAGACGCCGCTGTCGTTGCCACAGCGACCACCGCTCCCCATGAAGCTCCGGGCCACTGCTGGTACCACTGAGCAGATCCACAATCAGGCCGGTGGCGTCATTGCTTGAATCGGCGATCATGTCCCTCAGCGCTCGCTGCAGCTCATCGCCATCGGGGATGAGATCACGCTGCAGCCACTGCTCCACCGCAACGGCATAAAAAAGTTTCACCACACTGGCCGGGTAAACGCAGCGCTCTTCTCCCCAACCCGCGCCGAATCCCTGACCGCACTCAGGTGATGTCTCGCAATAACGGATCCAGGTGAGCGAGAGGCTGTTCCGCAGGCCGGGGCGACCTTCAGCATCAAGCTGATCCAGAGCAGCATCAAGGCGCGAGGCCATGGCGGGATCGGGGCGGTAGAACGCCAAAGCAACAGCAACAGCCATGGCGACGTTAAGCACCCTGCTTGCTCCCGACCTGTTAACTCCCAGCAGCCGCTGGACGCTGTTGACGGATGTCAATGGCTACAGCGGTCCGGAAGGCAGCGCGCTGACGACGCAGGCCTGTAAAGGCCGCCGTTTTCAGCTGCTGGACAGCCATGGGGAACGACTCTGGGTGCAGCTGCTGGAGGATGGCTACCGCTGCTGGATCGATCGCGTCGCCGTTCTGGGGCGGGCCACGCTCTGCATCTCCTGGGAACCGACTTTGCTCTCGACGGGTCAGATTCGAGAACGGCTTCCGGCGGTGCTGCACTGGAGCGAACGAGCTGAGCAGCAACCCAACACCTACCTCTGGGGCGGAACCACGGAACCCGACATGGACTGCTCCGGCCTGATGCAGATGGCTTTCGCCAGCGAAGGCATCTGGATCCCTCGGGATGCCTATCAACAGGAACAATTCTGTGAACCGGTGGCAGCTCAGGTGGGCCAACTGCAGCTGTTGCAGGCCGGGGACCTGATCTTCTTCGGGAGCCCGGAGCGCTGCAGCCATGTGGCGCTGTATCTCGGCAACGGGCTCTATCGACACAGCTCCGGCAAGGAGCATGGCCGCAACGGCATCGGTGTCGACAGTCTTCATCCCGACAACGACGACCCCGTGGGACGTCATTACCGAGCAGAGCTGCGCGGAGCCGGAAGGGTGGTGCGCTGCCATGACGGCAGCACGCTGGCCTGAGCTCAGCTTCAGCCGCTTAAGTTGCCCGCATCAGTGGAACCGCAGGCATGAGCACCCCCTTGAACCTGTCGGTGGTGGTGCCGCTGTACAACGAGGCCGAGAGCGTGCCTCATCTGGTGGACCAGTTGCTCGCTGCTCTGCGCCCCAGTGGTGAGCACTTCGAGCTCGTGCTTGTGAACGATGGCTCGAGCGACGGCACTGCCGCTGAGCTTGAGCGGCTGAGTCAGGAGGTGCCTGAACTCGTGGCTGTGCTGCTGCGCAAGAACTATGGCCAGACCGCCGCCATGGCCGCAGGATTCGATGTGGCGCAGGGGGAAGTGATCGTGAGCCTGGACGGAGATCTTCAGAATGACCCGGCCGACATTCCAATGCTGCTGAACAAGCTGAGGGAGGGATACGACCTGGTGAGCGGCTGGCGGTATCAGCGCCAGGACGCCGCCCTGCAGCGCAAACTGCCTTCACGCATCGCCAACCGGCTGATCGGGAAGGTGACCGGCGTCCGCCTGCATGATTACGGCTGCTCCCTCAAGGCCTACCGCCGTGAAGTGCTGGCGGACATGCGTCTTTATGGAGAGCTGCACCGCTTTCTTCCGGCACTGGCGTTCATCGAGGGGGCCCACATCACCGAAGTGAAGGTGAACCACCGGGCCCGCCAGTTCGGCTCCAGCAAATACGGCATCGACCGCACCTTCCGCGTCCTGATGGACCTGCTGACGGTGTGGTTCATGAAGCGATTCCTGACCCGACCGATGTATGTGTTCGGTTTTGGAGGATTGCTGGCCATCGCGGGCAGTGCGATCACAAGCAGCTATCTGCTGATGGTGAAACTGATGGGAGGGGATATCGGCAATCGTCCGTTGCTGACCCTTGCGGTTGTTCTCGCCCTTGCCGGCATCCAGCTGTTCTGTTTCGGGCTGTTGGGTGAACTGCTGATTCGCACTTATCACGAAAGTCAGGGGCGCCCGATCTACCGCATACGCGCCACATTGCGTGGAGGTCGGGAGGACTGATTCACCTGCTTCCGCGTCGCGCTGCGGAACGGTCCGATGGCATCCGCCGCCGCTTCAACAACCCTGCTGTCGCTGTCATGAAGAGCCTGGCGAAGGATGGGCAGAACAGAACGGTGCCCCCATAGGGCAGCTTCACGAACCGCCAGCAGGCGTTGCTCAGGCCCATCCGCCATGGCTTGGCGAAGCCGTTGCTGCACCAGCAGACGCTCCTGCTCCGTGCGCGGAGCAGCCCACCCGTTCAAAGGATCAAGCCTGGGAGCGCTGGTATCGGATGGTTTGACAACCAGCTCGAGTTGAGCTCGATTGAGCTGAGCGACTCCGCGGGGATCGGCGTTGCTGAACAACGGCTTGAGCCGCTTGCGACGCAACCAGAACACCAGAGCCAGAACAGCGGCAGCACCGGGAAGAAGAACGTTCTGCATGCGGATTGAATTTTTATGTCGCCGTCAAGGGCTGGTGGAAGCCGTTTGAACGGTCCTCCTTAAAGTAAACGTGAAGCTTTTGGCCACGCCATGACTGGAGAATTCGCTGCTGCCTGGCTCCCGGCAATCTTCGTTCCGATCACGGGGATCGTCTTTCCCGCCGTGTTCATCGTTCTCACCGGACGCGTGATTACCGCCTCTGAGTGATCGCGGTTTGCGGAACGTTCAACCCCTCAGCCCTCGTTTCCAATGACTGTCACCCCCGTTTCCGACCCTTGCGTCGGCAATCTCGCCACGCCGGTCAACAGCGGCTATTTCATGAAGGCCCTGATCAGCAATCTGCCGTTTTACAGACCTGGAATTTCTCCGAATTTCCGTGGTCTCGAAACCGGAGCCGCCTTCGGCTATCTCCTCTACGGACCCTTCACCATCTGTGGTCCGTTGCGCGCCACCGAATACCAGCAGACAGCGGGCCTGCTTGCTGCCATCGGTGCGGTTCACATCCTCTGCCTGTTGTTCCTGCTGTACAACCAGCCAGGGAAACAACCTCATGTTCCACCCGCTGACGCCACTGTGGACGTCCCCCCGTCCGACCTCTTCACCCGAACCGGTTGGTCCGATTACACCAGTGGTTTCTGGTTGGGCGGTTGCGGTGGTGCCGTTTTTGCCTGGTTCCTCTGCAACACCGTGCACGTCCAGGAGCTGCTCAAGATCGCTGCCGGTGTCTGGAGCGTGAGCTGAGTCTTCAACCGATCAAACAACCCTTCAACCCCCCGGTGGTGGAATCCACGCCGGGGGGTTTTTCACTGGCAGGATTCACCCATCTATGAATCGTCCCGGTGCGGTCGATCTCCCAGCCGTTTCTGCGGCGGCCGGTTTTCACCATCGTCTGCAGCCTGCTGATACTGCTGGGGGGCCTGGTGGCCCTCCTGGGATTGGGACTGGAAGACCTCCCGCCTTTGGCTCCAACGCGCGTCAGCGTGAGCGCCAGCTTTCCCGCTGCATCACCCGAAGTGGTGGAACAGAGCGTGACTGCCGTGCTCGAACAGCAGCTCAATGGTCTCGAAGGACTGGAAAGCATCAGCTCCAGCAGCCGCCAGGGCGGTGCCAGCATCAGCCTCCGCTTCAGCAGCGGCGACCCCGAACTGAATGCCATCAAGGTTCAGAACGAGGTGAACCTGGCAACGCGCCGACTCCCCCAAACCGTGAGTCGCGAAGGTCTGCGGGTGCGACGCTCATCCGACGATCTGCTCATGATCCTGGGGTTCAGCCACCCGGAGGGTCAGTACGAATCAACATTCCTCAGCGGCTGGCTGGGGGAGGCCGTGCGGGAGTCGCTGCTCACCATCTCCGGAGTTGGGGATGTGCAGGTGTTCGGCAGCAGTTCGCTCTCCTTCCGCTTGTGGCTGGATCCAAACCGACTGGAGCAGGCCAACCTCACCAGCTCCGATGTCAGTCGGGCCCTGGCCGAGCAGAACGTGCTCGCTGCCATCGGCAGTCTTGGCGCAGCACCGGCCGATAGCGGACAGCTGATCAGCCTCCCGGTGGAAGCGGAAGGTCGGCTGCGCAGTCGCCGTGACCTGGAGAATCTGGTGCTCCGCCGACTTGAGAACGGCGGCCTGCTGCGGCTGAAGGATGTCGGACGTGTCGCCCTGGGGCAACGCAACTACGGCAGCCAGGCCATGAACCTGAACGGTGAGCGATCTGTCGCCGTCGGGCTGTATCAACGCGATGGCGCCAATGCCATCCAGGTGAGTCGGGCTGTTCGAAGCGAGCTGAAGCGGCTGGAGCGGAGCTTCCCTCCCGGCATCGAGGTGTCGATGATCGTGGACGCCGCCGACACCGTGCAGGACAACCTCGAGCGCACCGCCACCACACTGCGTGATGCCGTCCTGCTGGTGCTGGCGGTTCTCGTGCTGATTCTCGGGCGCTGGAGGCTGGCAATGATCCCTGGCATCGCCGTTCCAGTCGCCCTGATTGGCAGTCTCACGCTGGTGAGGCTGAGCGGCAGCAACCTCAACAGCTTGATCCTGTTCGGCCTGGTGCTCGCCACAGGGATCGTCGTCGATGACGCGATCGTCGTGAGTGAAGACATCGCCGGAAGGATTGAGCGCGGCACCAATCCACGGCAGGCCGCGGACGATGCCATGGCGGAGCTGGCCGGCGCCGTGGTGGCCACCTCACTGGTGCTGGCCGCTGTCTTCATTCCGGTGCTGCTGATCCCTGGCTCGATCGGGAGGCTCTACCAACCGATTGCCCTGGCCATTGGCGGGGCCATCCTCTTCTCCACCTTGAATGCCCTGTCATTCACGCCGATGGCCTGCGCCCGGGTGCTGGGCCCGAAGAACAGTCCTCTGCCGGGCCCGCTGCGGCGAATCAGCTCGCGATTGCAGCAGGGGATGCAGAGCCTGCAGGGGAAGTACCGCCGAATGCTGAAGCACTGGTTGCGGCGCGGACCCGCGGTCGCCGGCCTGCTGGTCACAGGCCTGCTGGTCACGGGCGCCGGGCTAGCGGCGATGCCCACGTCCTTCATTCCGAATGAGGACCAGGGGCAAATCCGTGGCTATTTCACACTGCCGGAGGGAGCCAACCTTGAGCGGAGCGTTGCCGTGATGGACAGCATCCGCCAGGTGATTGCGGAAGAACCACTGGTGCGCACCGGCAACTTCTACGCAGGCAACTCCTTCGGCCAGAGCGGTGAGGACCGTGGTTCGTTTTATCTGCGGCTTCAACCTCTGGAGCAGCGAACCGGCTCCGATCAGAGCAGTGAGGCAGTGAAACGCCGTCTGGCAACAAAACTCAGCAACCGCATCGACAACGCCAGAGTGGTGGTGACCACTCCACCGACGGTGCGCGGCTTCAGCAGCGAAGCCGGACTGCAGCTTGAGTTGATGGACCGCAGCAGCGGTCAGCTCAGCCTGCAGGAGTTCGAAGCTCTGGCCCGACGCTTCATCAGCGTGGCTGAAGCCAGCGGACGATTCGAACGCGTCAGCACACGCTTCGATGCCAGCGCACCCCGCTGGAAGCTGAAGCTGGACCGGGACCAGATGGCGGCTCTGAATCTGGATGTGGGTGCCACGCTGCGTGATGTGGGCACAGCGATTGGTGGCCGTTTCATCGACGACACCTTTGAAGGCGGCCAGATCCGCAGCATCGTTGTTCAGCTTGACGGCCGGGATCGAAGTCGACCGGAGGATCTCTCGGGGCTGATGGTTCGCAACCGCGAAGGGGACCTGCTGTCTGTGAGCAGCTTCGCCAGCATTCAGCGAACGGAGGGAGCCAACAGCATCCGCCACTACGGACTCAAGCGGGCGATCAGCGTGAACGCTGTCCCTGCAGCGGGAGTCAGCAGCAGTGAAGCCCTTCGGCTTCTGAACAGTGCCGGTGAGCAGGTCGCAGGCCAGAACATCGGCCTGGCCTTCACTGGGCTGGCCCGGGAAGAGCGCAAGGCAGCGGGAGTCACCTGGCTGCTGTTCGGCCTGGGTGTTGTGGTGGTTTATCTGCTGCTGGCCGCGCTTTATGAAAGTTTTCTCGACCCGCTGATCATTCTGCTGACTGTTCCGATCGCGCTGATGGGAGCTTTGATCGGGCTGTGGTTGCGCGGTTTACCGCTGGACGTCTACGGGCAGATGGGCCTGCTGGTGCTGGTGAGTCTTGCGGCCAAAAACGGCATCCTGATTGTCGAATTCGCCAACCAGCGTCGGGCGGCTGGGATGAGGGTGCACGACGCGATTCTTGATGCTGCCGTGAACCGAATCCGTCCGATCCTGTTGACAGCGGTCACCTCATTGGCGGGATTCCTTCCGCTCCTCCTGGCAAGCGGAGCAGGAGCGGCCAGTCGGATCAGCATCGGCACTGTGGTGTTCAGTGGTCTGCTGGTCTCTTCGGGTTTATCGCTCTTCGTTGTCCCACCGGTTTATCTGCTGCTCAAGCGCGGGACATCGGAATGATGCCCTCACCGCAACGATCAGCAGCGGCTGTGGCGACAGTCGAAAGAGACCACCCTTTAATGTTCACACCCATGAAGCGCCGCAGACACGCTGTCTCGGAAGCGCGATGACGGTAACCAGGCAGGCGGGCACTCCCACAAGCTCCCAGGCCCAGTTTTTCGACTACAGCTCGGCGGCCAACCCACTGCAGAAGGGGTTGATCAGCACCATCCCTTATCGGTGTTTTCCGGCCAGCTTCTTCGATCAGACAGGCAGCGAGATCAGGCCACTTGATCTAAGTGAGGAACTGAATTGTGAAGGTCCTGCTACAGGTCCCTCGCTCTGCGGAAACTTCATTCGACTGGATGGAGAGTCCCTGAGAACCAGTGCCGACGCCACCAGCCAGCTGTTTTTCGTGGCACGGGGCACAGGCCGCACACAGGCATGCGGGCAGACCTTCCATTGGGCAGCTGGCGACATCTTCGTACTGCCTGCTGGGGGAGAAGCGATTCACAGCAGTGATGCACCAGCGGGTCTGTATTGGGTGCATGACGCACCTCTGCTGCGTTACCTGGGCGTCAGCACGGTGAAACCGGTGTTTGAGCCCTGCTTCTACAGCCACCGTGACGCCCGGGCTGAACTGGATGCCATCGCCCGAAATCCCCGTGGGGCCAATGCGAACCGAGTCAGTGTGCTGCTCGGAAACGATGCATTCCCTCAGACGCGCACCGTGACCCACACCTTATGGGCCATGCTCGGCATCCTGCCGGCAGGTCAGGTGCAACGGCCACACCGGCACCAGTCGATCGCCCTGGATTTTGCGGTGGCCTGCAAACCCGGTTGCTACACGCTGATCGGTACGGAACTGGATGACAATGGGATGATCCGCAACGGGCATCGCGAGGACTGGGTTGCGGGAGCCGCCTTCGTGACGCCACCTGGATACTGGCATTCACACCACAATGAATCCGGTGCCGATGCCTATGTGCTGCCGATTCAGGACGCTGGTCTGCACACCTATCTCCGGACCTTGGACATCGCCTTCAGCCGATCAGGTGGCCAGGGCCGTCATTCCAACAATCCCTGAGCCGTTGAAATCGGCTCATTCACGCGTCAACAGCTGTTGATCGGCGCCGACCCAGGTGCCATGTTTGTCGTAACGCCGAACAATTCGCTCAATTCGATCGGCGCGGCTGCACCACCAGGCCTCGATCACCAGTTCACTGGAATCGGCCAGAGACAATGGAGCTCGGACAGCCCCACCATCGGGGAGTGGAAGCAGAGCCTGATGAATATCAGCTTCAACGGTCATCCCGCGACGGATGGCGTTGGAATGATCGTCCGCAACTCCGGACAGCCGACTGGTCTGGTCTGAACACCAGTCACCCAGAAGCATCTCAGTCTTGAATCCAGGGAGCTCCACAGCATCGCTGCCGGCAAGAAACTCACGGATCAACACGATTCGATCCAAACGACCCGAACCATCCCAGAGCAGAACAAGGCGATGACGCCTGTCCCGGAAAAGGAACCCGAATTCCGCAAATGGACGCGACCAGGCCTGAGAAAAAGGCGCAATGAACAACGACCCACGGCAAAAACTCCCGGTGGGGAAAAAACACAGCTCAGGTTGCAGGCTGCTGAAGCTTTGGCTGATCCGCTTCACCGGATCACCCGATGGTGCAGCAAGGCACTCTTCCTCCTGTTTTGGCCAGAAGAGCAGTTCAAGATCAATACTTGAACCCGATGGCGCCAGGGACAACGTCAGTTCAGACGGCTGAACATGTTTCAGCCGTAGTTGTTGATCGAAAGTGCTGAACCGTCCCTGCCAGACACCAAGGTTCCGCTGAAACCGGGTCCACTGATCCGACATGCACTTTCCTGATCATCAAGAGCATAAAAAAACCCGTCCGGTCAACCGGACGGGTCATTGATTAGGCCGTATTCGTCAGGAAGAAAAGGACTGAAAACGATCAGCCGAATTTTCCTGAAGTCGATGCGATCAGGAATGCCGCATAAGTCAACACATAGCCGACGGTGAAGTGGGCGAGGCCAACAACACGTGCCTGGACAATCGAGAGAGCAACAGGCTTGTCGCGGTAACCCATCATGTTGGCGATGGGGCTGCGCTGATGAGCCCAGACGATGGTCTCAATCAGCTCCTGCCAGTACCCCCTCCAGGAGATCAGGAACATGAAACCGGTTGCCCAGACCAGGTGACCAAAGAGGAACATCCAGGCCCAGACTGCAAGGTTGTTACTACCGAAGGGGTTGTAACCGTTAATCAGCTGGGAGGAATTAAGCCAGAGGTAGTCACGGAACCAGCCCATCAGATAGGTGCTGGATTCATTGAACTGAGCAACGTTGCCGGACCAGATGGCCAGGTGTTTCCAGTGCCAGTAGAAGGTGAGCCAACCCACTGTGTTCAAAGCCCAGAAGACAGCCAGATAGAAGGCATCCCAGGCTGAGATATCGCAGGTGCCACCTCGTCCGGGTCCATCGCAGGGGAAGGAGTAGCCGAAGTCCTTCTTGTCAGGCATCAACTTGGAACCACGGGCATCCAGCGCACCCTTCACAAGGATGAGGGTGGTGGTGTGCAGGCCCAGAGCGATCGCATGGTGAACAAGGAAGTCGCCGGGCCCGATCGGCAGGAACACGTCTGTGTTGCCGTTGATGGCATCCAGCCAGTAGTGGTCACCGGGAATGTTCTGGGACGCAAGGCTGGCGGAGCTCGATGCGTTGGAAAGGAGCACATCAAAGCCGTAGATCGCCTTACCGGAAGCGGCCTGGACGAACTGCGCGAAGACAGGTTCCACCAGGATCTGTTTCTCAGGGGTACCGAAGGCGACAACCACGTCGTTGTGGACGTAGAGGCCGAGGGTATGGAAACCAAGGAACAGAGAGACCCAGCTCAGGTGGCTGATGATCGCTTCTTTGTGCTCGAGCATCCGGGCCAGGACATTGTCCTTGTTGGCCTCGGGGTCGTAGTCACGGATGAAGAAGATCGCACCGTGGGCAAAGGCACCGCACATCAGAGCGATGGCGATGTACTGGTGGTGGGTGTAAAGAGCTGCCTGGGTTGTGTAGTCCTTCGCGATGAAGGCATACGACGGCATCGCGTACATGTGCTGAGCAACCAGGCTGGTCACAACGCCAAGGGAGGCGAGTGCGAGGCCAAGCTGGAAGTGCAGACTGTTGTTGATGGTGTCGTAAAGACCCCTGTGACCAGCACCGAGGTCACCAGGAGTGCCCTTCGGAGGGTTGTGGGTTTCCAGAATCTCCTTGATGGAGTGACCGATCCCGAAGTTGGTCCGGTACATGTGACCGGCGATCACGAAGAGGCAACCGATGGCCAGGTGGTGGTGAGCGATGTCGGTCAGCCACAACGCTTCACTCTGGGGATGGAATCCACCAAGGAAGGTGAGGATTGCGGTGCCGGCACCCTCTGAACTTCCGAACGCCTGAGTCAGGGAATCAGGGTTCTGGGCATAAACAGCCCAGTTACCGGTGAAGAAGGGACCGAGACCTGCAGGGTGGGGCAGCACATTGAGGAAGTTGTCCCAGCCGACGTGCTGACCGCGGGCTTCGGGGATCGCGACGTGAACCAGGTGACCGGTCCAGGCGATCGAACTGAATCCGAAAAGAACCGCGAGGTGGTGGTTCAGTCGCGACTCGGCGTTTTTGAACCAGGCCAGAGAAGGACGGAACTTGGGCTGAAGATGCAGCCAGCCGGCGAACAGCGCCCAGGCCGACAGGATCATCATGAAGATGGAACCCTGATACAGCTCTGTGTTGGTGCGCATGCCGATCGTGTACCACCAGTGGTACAGACCGGAGAATGCAATGTTCACCGGGGAGGAAGCACCCGCCTGGGTGAAGGCCTTGATGGCTCCTTCACCGAAGTGGGGATCCCAGATTGCGTGAGCGATGGGGCGCACGTGCAACGGGTCGGCGACCCACTGCTCGAAGTTGCCCTGCCAGGCGATGTGGAACAGGTTTCCAGACACCCACAGGCCGATGATCGCAAGGTGACCGAAATGGGTGGAGAAGAGCTTCTGATAGAGGCGCTCCTCCGTCATTCCGTCATGGCTCTCGAAGTCGTGAGCCGTGGCGATTCCGTACCAGATACGGCGGGTTGTCGGGTCCTGGGCCAGACCCTGGCTGAACGAAGGAAATTTCGTTGCCATTAGAGGGGAAGGTCAGGTGAGGTCAGCCGACCACAAGAATGTGGGCGTGGAAGAAGGCCCACGTGGTCGCAATTCCGCCCAAAAGGTAATGGGCAACACCCACGGCACGGCCTTGGATGATGGAAAGAGCACGGGGCTGGATGGCGGGAGCCACCTTCAGCTTGTTGTGAGCCCAGACGATGGACTCAATCAGCTCCTGCCAGTAGCCGCGGCCGCTGAACAGGAACATCAGGCTGAAGGCGAAGATGAAGTGGGCACCCAGGAACATGATCCCGTAGGCAGCCGTGTTCGAGCCATAGCTGTTGATCACCTGAACGGCCTGAGCCCACAGGAAGTCACGCAGCCAGCCATTGATGGTGATGGCGCTGTTGGCAAAGTTGCCATTGGTGATGTGCGCAACTGAACCGTTGGCATTCACCGTCCCCCAGATATCGCTTTGCATCTTCCAGGAGAAGTGGAAGATGACAACCGAAAGGGAGTTGTACATCCAGAACAGGCCGAGGAACACGTGGTCCCAGGCAGACACCTGGCAGGTGCCACCACGACCGGGGCCGTCGCAAGAGAAACGGAAACCCAGATTTGCCTTGTCTGGAATCAGTCGTGAACTGCGGGCGTAGAGAACGCCCTTCAGCAGGATCAGCACCGTCACGTGAATCGTGAAGGCGTGGATGTGGTGGACCATGAAGTCGGCGGTGCCGAGCGGCATGGGAGCGGCGGCGACCTTGCCGCCGACTGCAACCACTGAACCGTTGAACACTTCGCTCACACCGGCGAGGGCATTGGGAGCGGTGCTGCCGGCTGCTGAGGCATGCACGTTCTGGATCCACTGCGCAAAGATCGGCTGGATCGAGATCGCCTTGTCGCTGAACATGTCCTGAGGGCGACCCAGGGCACGCATCGTGTCGTTGTGGATATACAGACCGAAGCTGTGGGCTCCGAGCCAGATGCAGACCCAGTTGAGGTGACTGATGATGGCGTCTCTTGCCTTCAGCACTCTGTCGAGCACGTTGTCGATGTGCTTGGCAGGGTCGTAATCACGGACCATCGCGATGGCGGCATGAGCGCCAGCTCCGACGATCAGGAAACCGCCGATCCAGATGTGGTGGGTGAAAAGTCCAATCTGGGTGGGGTAGTCGATCGCCATGTATGCGTAGGGAGGCATGGCATACATGTGCTGAGCAACGATGATGCTCAGGGAGCCCAAAAGGGCCAGGTTCACGGCCAGCTGGGCATGCCAGGAGGTCGTCATGAACTCGTAAAGGCCGTC
This sequence comes from uncultured Synechococcus sp., assembly GCA_913050565.1. Taxonomy (GTDB): domain Bacteria; phylum Cyanobacteriota; class Cyanobacteriia; order PCC-6307; family Cyanobiaceae; genus Parasynechococcus. The sequence continues at coordinate 15,426 of CAJWZW010000004.1, read as the reverse complement.
GTGACCGTTGGAGGCTGGGAAGAGAAGGGGATCGCCCTTCTGACCTTCAAGGATCTCTTTGATGGAGTGACCGATCCCCCAGTTCGTGCGGTACATGTGACCGGCCACGATGAAGAGAACCGCGATCGCCAGATGGTGATGGGCGATGTCGGTCATCCAGAGACTTCCGGTCACCGGATTCAGACCACCTTTGAAGGTGAGGAAATCGCTGTACGCAGCCCAGTTGCCTGAGAAGAAGGCTCCTACACCGGCACTGAAGCCTGGGTAGAGCTGCGCAAGCAGGTCCTGACTGAAGAAGTCGTGAGGGAGAGGAATATCCGCCACGGAAGCGATGGTTTTGCCATTCAGCACCAGCGGCTCGCCGGCATCAATGGCATCCATCAACTTTGTGGTGGGAACAGACACATGAATCAGGTGCCCTGTCCAGGAGAGTGAACCAAGACCCAGCAGACCTGCCAGGTGGTGATTCAGCATCGACTCAACGTTCTGGAACCACTCCAGCTTTGGTGCTGCCTTGTGGTAGTGGAAAACACCGGCGTTGAGCATGAGCCCGGCCATCACCAGCGCACCGATGGCCAGAGCCATGAGCTGGGTTTCGCTGGTGATGCCCCATCCACGCCAGACGTGGAACAGGCCTGAGGTGATCTGGATGCCTTGGAATCCGGCACCCATGTCACCGTTGAGAATTTCCTGGCCGAAAATGGCCCAGACCTGCTGAGCACTTGGCTTGACGTGGGTGGGATCAGCAAGCCAGCCGGAATAGTTGGAGAAGCGGGCACCGTGGAAGAAGGCGCCGCTCAGCCAGATAAAGATCACGGCCAGATGGCCGAAGTGTGCGGAGAAAATCCGCCGAGAGACCTCTTGCAGGTCACTCGTGTGAGCGTCGAAGTCGTGAGCGTTGGCGTGAAGGTTCCAAACCCAGGTTGTGGTTTTGGGACCCTTCGCTAGAGCGCGGTCAAAGTGTCCGGGCTTACCGAACAGCTCGAAGGTTGCGGGATTGTCAACCTTCTCGACCTGGCTTTTTGCGTCACTCCCACGCTCCGGTGGGCTGATGGTCATCGAGTCGTTCCTCGAGGGACGGGATTCGAGGTGGAGGGCCACCCCTCCAGCGAACCGAGGTCCGCTGGGGCCCCGGGCCACGCTCCACAAGGGTGCATGATCCGGGCGACAGCACTGCGTAAGAGTCGGAACTCCTTTGCTGCACTGAGGCTAGGGCCCCAAAGAGGGGACCGCTGCGTAGAGCATAGGAGCGGGACGTGGGCAGAACGGTCGGCGAGTTACAAAGGTTAAATCCCGTTGAGGGCCTGTCGCTCACTGGTGTCTGCACAAGGCTCGTTATCAACCAAAACAGCTCAGATCCAGCCACAAATCAACAAAAATCTCTTTATTTAGAGGGCTTGTTTGTCACTTATTCAGATTTCCTCCACAGCTCTGGGCACAATGATTCGGAGTGCCGTACCCACCTGTCATGCCTCGCCCTGGCCTGAAGCCACTGCTTGGGGTCCTTCTCGCAGGCCTGCTGTTCATTGGCACGCAGTCCCCCGCTTCAGCGCTGCCAGGGTGGATGAACAGAAACCGTGAAACGTCGGAGGAGCTGCGGGTCACGCCTCCCAGTTCAAGCCGGCTGCAGGAAGTGGCTCCACCGGGTGGAACGCAGGAGATCAAACAGCGATTGAGCAACCGGCGACCGCAGCTGCGACTGCTGACCCCGAAGGACGACAGCATCAACAAAGCATCCAGCCTTGAACTGACGCTGGCCATCGAGGACTGGCCCGTCAGCCGTGACCCAGGCCTGGGCATCGGTCCCCACGTGGCGATCCAGGTGGATGACCGACCGCTGATCCGCATTGACGAGGTGATCAACAACCGCCTAACGGTTCGATTGGATGACCTCACCCCGGGAAGCCACAGATTCGCGGCCTGGGCTGCTTACCCCTGGGGAGAAGCCGTCAAGAGCGCCGGAGCATCCCTGCAGTGGCAACTTCATCAATGGGAGCGGCTTGAAGGGACCCAGCCCCGGTCCGATGAGCCCTGGCTGGTTCCCAATCTCGACGCAGAGCAGATCAATCATCAGCCGCTGCTGCTCGACTGGATGCTCTGGAATGCGCCCCTGCAGAACCTCCGGGACGGCGATGCACGCTGGAGGGTTCGCATCAGCCTGGATGGCGACAGCTTCCTGGCCGATCGTCAGGACGCTCTCTGGCTCAAGGGGAACGGCGGCAGTGGTGGAGCCATCCTGCAGATGGAACTGCTCGATGGCCGTGGGGACCCCCTTCAACCGGTGTTCAACAACCACCTGATCCGACTGGAGCCGGCCCGCGGCAGACAACCGGCCTGGTTGAAGGAGCGCATGACGGAGGAGACCCTCCGGCGACTGAGTGGAGATCCAGATCCTGAGGTTGTGGAGGCAGAACCCGCAGAAGACGATGCGTTGCCGATCGACGTCGAACCGGACGCGGCTCTTCCCATCCAGGACAACGCTGATCCGATCCGAGTTGAACCTGAGGCAGCCAAGCCCGATGAAGGAGAGAGTGACTCCAGTGGACCGCTCGGCCAGCAGGCTCTGACCCAGGCACCAGCCATCACTGCTGAAGAAACTGAAACAGAACCAAATCTTTCGGAACCACCCCCTGCGGACATCCCGCCAGGGAAACAGCCACTGACGGAACAATCGTTGACGGATCAACCACCTTCAGAAAAACCTCTTGCCGAACAGCCTCCTGCTGAACAGCCACCAGCCACGGAAGCGCCCTCGCCGCAACAACCTCTGAATCCCCCTGCAGCCCCTGAGCTCAAGGCCGACGAACCAGTGTTGCGCCCGCGATCCAGCCTGGGAGGATCGGCTCGGGAGCAGCTGAGTGCAGATGGACGTCTGCGACAACCCTGAGTTCCTGACCAACCTCCATCAACTGACTTCTTTGTCTCCTCGTTCAGGACCAGCGTCCCTGGCACTCGGTCTGTCCCCGGCCAGCCAACCATTGCTGGACCGCCTCAAACTGCATGGACAGGCGACGGCCATCACCAGAACGGAGGGTCGTGCTGCAGAGCTTCTGAAGCTCCACTGGCATGCCGGGGAAACGTTGCTGGTGGTGGGTGCGGTGGGTGCGGTCACCCGATTGATCGCACCGCTTCTTCAAGGAAAGGACAGGGATCCAGCTGTGCTGGTTCTTGATCCCGGTGGTCACTGGGTCATCCCCTTGCTTGGTGGTCATCACGGTGGAGCGGAGCAGAGGGCCAGGGAGCTGGCTGCCGAGCTGCAGGGTTCAGCCGTCCTGACAGGGGCATGTGCCAGCGAGGGACGCCTTGCCCTCGATGCCTTTGGAGAGGCCTGGGGCTGGCGACGCAGTGGGTCCATCGAATCCTGGCGTCTCCTGATGCAGCATCAGGTCAGCAACGTCAAGGTGACTGTTCATCAGAGTCAGGGACTGAGCGCCTGGCAGACGCTGCACAGCCGGATTGAACCGGTTGCGGCCGAGACACCGCCGGATCTCTGGATCGGATCGGAACAGAGAAATGGCTGTTCCTGGCATCCGGCCAGCCTCTGGCTGGGGGTGGGCTGCGAGCGTGGAACCAGTCTGAATCTTGTGGAACGCGCCATCCGGGAGGCACTCGAGGAAGCCGGACTGGCCTTGGAAGCGGTGGCTGGTCTGGCCAGCATCGATCGCAAAGCTGATGAGGCAGCCCTCCAGGTGCTCACGGAAACCCGTCGATGGCCGTTCCGGACCTACGACGCCGCCTCGCTGCAGGACGTTTCTGTTCCCAGCCCTTCAGACGTGGTGTTGAGAGAGATGGGAACCGCATCGGTGGCGGAAGCCTCTGCTCTGCTGGCCGCAGGCCGGGGCGGAAAGCTTCGCCTGACCAAGCGCATCGTGCATGCACGCGCCAAAGGACCGGAGGGTGATGAGAAAGGAGCGGTCACCGTGGCCATCGCAGAGGCTGTTGAGCCCTTCGCACCCCAGCGGGGTGAACTCCACCTGATCGGCAGCGGCCCCGGCGATCCTGCACTGTTGAGTGGCGATGCCAGAACGGCACTGGCCCGATGCACGGTCTGGGTGGGATACGGGCTTTATCTCGATCTCCTGGAACCTTTGCGAGAGGTCCATCAGCTGCGTCTTGAAGGACAGCTGACCAGGGAATGGGATCGCTGCGCAGAGGCTCTTTCTCTGGCCCAGCAGGGGGCGAAAGTTGCTCTGATTTCATCCGGAGACAGCGGCATTTACGGAATGGCTGGTTTGGCCCTCGACCTCTGGCTTCAGCAACCAGAGCAGAACCGACCTGCTTTTCAGGTGCACCCTGGGATTTCCGCTTTGCAGCTGGCTGCCGCCCGCGCCGGGGCACCGTTGATGCATGACTTCTGCACCGTGAGCCTCAGTGATCGCCTCACCCCCTGGTCGGTGATCGAGCGGAGGCTGAATGCGGCGGCGGCAGGCGACTTCGTTGTCGCGCTGTACAACCCGCGTTCGCAGGACCGCGACTGGCAACTGGGTCGTGCTCGGGAATTGCTTCTGAAACACCGTCAGCTACAGACGCCGGTGCTGCTGGCCCGTCAATTGGGTCGGGCCGAAGAGGATCTCAGGATCACAACTTTGGGAGCACTGGATCCTGAAACCGTGGACATGTTGACTCTGGTGCTGATCGGCAACAGCAGTACAAAGGAATGCGATGGAAGACTGATTACCCCGAGGGGCTATCCGGGAGCTCAGCTTCAATAGTTAATAAATAGTTCCAGACAATGATTGAGAAATCGAACCATCGCCGATACCAATCGGGATGACAGGATTCGAACCTGCGGCCCCTTCGTCCCGAACGAAGTGCGCTACCAAACTGCGCCACATCCCGGCCCACCAATTGTAGAAGAAAGCTGGGCTGAATTACCCCGACGAAGGGGCCTGTCTAAAGTATGGATCGACCGTAGTAAGCCGTGCTCAAACCTGAGTGGTTGCGAGTCAAAGCCCCGCAGCGGGAACGGATCGGTGCTGTTTCCGACCTGCTGCTTGATCTGAAGCTGAACACCGTTTGTCAGGAGGCCAGCTGTCCGAACATCGGCGAGTGCTTCGCCGGCGGCACGGCCACATTTCTGATCATGGGGCCGGGCTGCACCCGCGCATGTCCCTATTGCGACATCGACTTTGACAAGAGTGTTCGAGCACTGGATCCCACCGAACCCGAGCGGCTGGGGGAGGCCGTGGCCCGGCTTGGCCTGAAGCATGTTGTGATCACCTCAGTGAATCGAGACGATCTCGCTGATGGCGGTGCGTCTCAGTTCGTGGCTTGCATCAAGCAGGTTCGCCGACGATCACCCTTCACAACAATCGAGCTGCTGATTCCTGATCTCTGCGGCAACTGGGACGCACTTGCTGCCGTGATGGAGGGCGGTCCCGATGTTCTGAACCACAACATCGAGACGGTGCCACGCATGTACCGACGCGCACGGCCACAGGCGAAATACGAACGATCGCTTGAGCTGCTCCAGCGAGTCCGTGAAGGCTGGAGGAAGGTCTACAGCAAGTCCGGCCTGATGGTGGGTCTCGGCGAAACCGACGAGGAGGTGATCGGCACCCTGCGTGATCTGCGGGAGCACAGGGTGGATATTGTCACGATCGGCCAGTACCTCTCCCCGGGGCCCAGACATCTGGCGGTGGACCGCTTCGTGACGCCGGAGCAGTTTGAGAACTACCGGCGCATTGGAGAGGAGGAGCTGGGCTTTCTGCAGGTGGTGAGCACTCCGCTCTCCCGCAGCAGTTATCACGCCGGCGAAGTGCAGCGGCTCATGGCCAGCCATCCCCGCTGACGGGGATCCATTCCTGCAGCTTCCATTCCACCAGACCGGCGCGAATCATCGGGTCGTTTTGAACCCATTCCAGGGCCTTGGCATAGGAGGCTGCTTCGAAAATCAGCAGACCACCGCCCCCTGGACGTTGATTCTGATCAACCAGGAAGCCACTGCGGATGATCTGGCCTCGAGCGGATTCCTCTTCAATCCACAGCTGATGGGCCTTGAGCAACGGCCGCCTCTGCTCAATCGGCAGGGCGGCTGTTGAAGCGGTGAAGGTCTCGGTCTTGACGAACCAGGGCAAAGCGTTGAAGGCGGATCAGGCGGCGACCGCCTGCTTGTTCACCAAACCCATGGCCTCCCGCTCACTCGGGGGAATCAGCACCTTGAATTGCGTGGTGGCAGCAGCCCAGTCCGCCAGGAGCGCCGCAGCTTTGATGCTGCCTGTGGCAGCCAGGTGCTTCTCAAGCAGACCCTTGAGCATGGTCGCCTGCTCTGGGGTCGTGAGGCTGCACACCTCCACAATCTCCGGATTCACACGAGGCGTCACACGATCACCGTCGTCCAGCAGGAATGTGACGCCACCGGTCATACCGGCGCCAACATTGCGGCCCGTGCTGCCCAACACCACCACCACGCCACCGGTCATGTACTCACAGCAGTGGTCTCCAGCGCCTTCCACAACGGTTCGAGCGCCACTGTTGCGCACGCCGAAGCGTTCACCGGCCCTGCCATGGGCGAACAGCTCACCTCCGGTGGCCCCGTAAAGGCATGTATTCCCAAGGATCACCTGATCGCCAGGACTCTCCGTCGCATCAGCGGGCACCAGGGTGATGCGTCCGCTGTTCATGCACTTGCCCACATAGTCGTTGGCTTCTCCCTCCAGACGGATGTTCTGGCCTTGAACCAGGAGGGCCCCGAAACTCTGACCGGCGGCACCGCGGAACGTGAGATCGAGCTGGCCCTCAAAACCGCGGTTGCCATGACGCTGGGCGATCTCGCCCGCGAGACGGGCACAGACGCTGCGATCGGTGTTGATGATGTCGATCGTCCGGCTGACGCTGCCATGGCTGTCGATCGCTGCCATCAGCTCCGCGTCGGCCAGCAGCTGATCCTCGAGGATTGGGCCGTTGCCATGGGCCTCCGCACTGTGCTGCAGCCAGCTGCGGTCGTCGGAGCCTTTGATGGGCGCCAGCAGGCTTGAAAGGTCCACGCAGCGGGTTTTGGCCAGCTCCACATCCCGGGGCTTGAGCAGGTCGGCACGGCCGATCAGCTCCTCAAGTCGTGTAACCCCCAACAGGCTCATCAGCTGACGCACCTCTTCAGCGACATACCAGAAGAAATTGACCACGTGCTCAGGCAAACCGGTGAAGCGTTGGCGCAGGTTCTCCTTCTGTGTTGCCACTCCGACGGGGCAGCTGTTGAGATGACAGACGCGGGCCATCACGCAGCCTTCGGCAATCATCGCAATGGATCCGAAGCCGTATTCCTCAGCCCCCAGCAGCGCTGCGATCACCACATCCCATCCGGTTTTGAGACCCCCGTCAGCCCGCAGCAGCACACGGTCGCGAAGACCGTTCTCCAGCAGCGATCGATGCACTTCCGTGAGACCCAGTTCCCATGGCCCCCCCGCGTGCTTGATCGAACTGAGTGGAGAAGCTCCGGTGCCGCCGTCATGACCGGAAATCTGAATCACATCGGCATTGGCCTTGGCAACACCGGCCGCGATCGTGCCGATGCCGATCTCGGCCACCAGCTTCACGCTCACCGGCGCCGTGGGGTGCACCTGATGCAGATCATGAATCAGCTGAGCCAGATCCTCGATCGAATAAATGTCGTGATGGGGCGGCGGTGAGATCAGAGCCACCCCGGGCTTGCTGTTGCGCAACCAGGCGATGTACGAATCCACCTTCGGCCCAGGCAACTGGCCACCCTCTCCTGGCTTGGCGCCCTGGGCCACCTTGATTTCAAGCTGCTTGCCGCTGCGCAGATATTCCGCGGTGACGCCGAAACGACCCGAAGCGATCTGTTTGATGGCTGAGCATGCGGTATCGCCGTTGCGCAGGCCGCCGATGCTGGGGAACGAGGCGGAGCGTCCATCCTGATCCACATCGCTCAGCACCTGGAATCGGGCCGGATCTTCGCCACCCTCTCCACTGTTGCTCTTTCCGCCGATGCGGTTCATCGCCACTGCGAGAACCTCATGGGCCTCACGGGAGAGAGCACCAAGGCTCATGCCACCCGTGCAGAAGCGCTTGCAGATGCTCTCCACACTCTCCACCTGATCCAGGGGAACCGGTGTTGGCGCAAGCTTGAACTCCACCAGATCGCGTAGAGCCATCACCGGACGGTTCTTCAACAGCGCCTGATACGTGGAGAAGTGGTCGTAACCAGGACCCTGGGCCACCGCCTTGTGCAGGGCCTTGGACAGTTCAGGGTTGTTGCGGTGATATTCAGCGCCACTGCGGTAGCGCACGAAGCCGAGGAATTCGAGTTTGCTGCGATCGAGCTCAGGGAAGGCTTTGGCATGCATCGACAGGGTCTCGTTGGCGAGCTCCGCAAGCGTCATGCCCGCCACTCGGCTGGTGGTGCCGGTGAAGGCCGTCTCGATCACATCGGCTCCCAGACCGATGGCTTCAAAGATCTGAGCACCGTGGTAGCTGGCGAGCAGCGAGATGCCGATCTTGGAGAGGATCTTGCGGAGTCCGTTCTCCAGGGAAATCCGAACATTGGCCTGGACCCGTTCCGCATCCAGCGAAGGCAGCTTGCCCTGATCGATCCGCTTCCGGGTCTTGGGGTGCTCAAGCCAATGGCGGGTGGTCTCCCAGGTGAGCCAGGGGCAGACCGCACTGGCGCCGTAACCGATCAGACAGGCGATGTGATGGGTGCTCCAGCACTGAGCGGTATCCGCAACGAGAGAACAACGCAGCCGAAGCTTCTGGCGCAACAGGTGGTGATGAACCGCGCCGACGGCGAGCAGGGCGGGCATCGCCGCCGTGGTGGCATTGAGGTGGGCCGCAGCCCCTGAGGCATCGACCCGATCAGAGAGCACAAGCACCTGAGCGCCGTCGCGCACGGCCTTCTCGGCTGCTTGACAGAGGGCATCCAGGGACGCCTTGAGCCCTCCGGTGCAGGCTTGAACGGCCACCTGGGTGGACAGGGTCGTCACCGGAAGACCCTGCTGAGAGATCGCGACCAGCTCGCTCTCATTCAGGACCGGAGTCTCGAGATGAATCACCGCCGCAGCCTCAGCCTGAGGCTTCAGAGCCGGACGACGCTCTCCCAGATGCATCTCGAGGCTCATGACGAGCTTTTCGCGCAGTGGATCAATCGGCGGGTTGGTGACCTGGGCGAAGCGCTGCTTGAAGTAGTCGTAAAGAAGATGTGGCTTGTCGGAGAGAACCGCCAGCGGAATGTCGTCTCCCATGCAGTAGGTCGGCTCTTTGCCGAGAGCCGCCATGTCCTCGATGATCATGTCGAAGTCCTCTGCGGTGAAGCCCATCGCGGTCTGCAAACGCAGCAGATCCAACTCACCCACCTGACGGTCCTGGGTCCAGGGCTGTGGATCAACATCGCGGCGATGCTGCTGAAGCCACTGGCTGTAAGGGAAGCGGGCGGCAGCGTCTTCCTTCACGGACCAGTTGTCGAACAATTGGCCCGTTTCCAGATCAACGGCGAGCATCTGCCCAGGGCCGAGCCGCCCCTTCTGCACGACGGTTTTGTCGCTGAGATCCACCACGCCGGTCTCCGATCCCATGATCACAAAGCCGTCCTCGGTGGTGCACCAGCGCGCCGGACGCAGACCGTTGCGGTCGAGGGTGGCGCCCACACGCCTGCCATCGGCAAACACCAGAAGGGCAGGGCCATCCCATGGCTCCTGGATCCCGGCATTGAATTCGTACATGGCCGTCACCTCAGGACGGCTGTCGAGATCGGGCTGGTTGCGAAACGCTTCCGGAACCAGAGTGATCAGGCTGTCGGTGATGGTGCGGCCGCTCCGGACCATCAGTTCAAGCGTGGCATCGAGGTTGGCCGAATCGCTGAACGCGGGATTGACGACGGGGATGAGGTCATCAGCGGCATCACCCCAGACATTGTCGAGGGTGGCCTCCGATGCCTTCGCCCAGTTGAGATTGCCCAGCAGCGTGTTGATCTCACCGTTGTGACCCAACAGGCGCATCGGCTGGGCCAGGGGCCAACGAGGCAGCGTGTTGGTGCTGAAACGGCGGTGGTAAACCGCAAAACTCACAGCAAAGCGTGGATCGCGAAGGTCGGCGTAGTACTGCGCCAGCACCTCGGAGCGCACCATGCCCTTGTAAACAACGGTGCGGCTGCTCAGGGAAGCGACGTAGAGGTCGTGCTCACCATCGGCCTCGAAGGCAGCGCGAATTCGTGCCCCGATCCGGCGACGCAAGCGCATCAACAGACCTTCAAAGTCGCTGTCTTCGGCATGGCCATCAAGCACCCACTGCTCAATCACCGGGGCTGTCTCCCGGGCCATGGGGCCAAGCACCCCAGGATCCACCGGCACGGTTCGCCACCCAAGGGAACGCAGCCCGAGTGTCGTGGCTTCCTCGTCACAAAGGAGGCGGACATCCTCCCGACAGCCAGCATCCTTCGGCATGAACATCATGCCGAGCCCCTTGGCTGAAGCCGCTTCAGGCCAAATCTCTCTCAGATAATCCCAGGGGATCTGGCAGAGCACACCAGCGCCATCGCCGGAATCACCATCACCGCCGCATCCACCGCGGTGCTCCATGCAGCCAAGGCCCCTGAGAGCCTGCTCGAGCACCCAGTGGCTGGTCTGCCCGTGCAGTTGTGCCACAAAACCCACGCCACAGGCATCCTTTTCGCCAGCCACAGCCTCAGGCGCAGCACTGTCGCTGTAGGGCCAGGCAGCGGGGCGAAGCAGGTCTGACATAGGGCGTTCCAGTCGTTCACATGGTTTGCAGCGTCGAGCTCTGCAGAAACCATCTACGCGAGCAATCCTAGGCAGACGACCACCTCCCAAAGCTCTTCATGCTTCCCCTCCCACCGCTGCCCGAGCCCTTGCCGGAGCTGCGCCTGGGACCTTCCGTCCGTGGGGAGCAGGTCTTCATCGGCGGGCGGAAGCTTCGCTCCTCCTGGAGCTGGCGGGGAAACAACCGTGTTCGACCGACACAGCTCTGGCTTCCTCTCGATCTGCTGGAGTCGCAGCTTGGGTTCCGCCGCATCGATCAGAAGCTGGAGTGGTTCGGGCGCAGCCGGGCTCTGGTCGAGATACCCCGGATCACCCTGGGGGACGAGGTTGGGCTGGAGGTGGCTGAATGGCTTTTGAGCACTGGGGTGAGTCTGCGCCGCAACGGTGATGTGCTGGAGCTCACCCTCCCCCGTGCCCGGCTTCAGAAACTGCGCCGCGGCAGGGGAGCAACGGCGGACCGGCTGGTGCTGGATCTCGATGCCCCCGTTCTGGTTCAACGGCTCGGCAATGACCTTCACCTGAATCTTCAGTTCAACCCTGCGCAGCGTCACACCCTGGACAAGCTTGGGCTCCGTCCTCAGCTGCAGCCCAATGGCTTGGTGTTGCAGGGCCAGGCAACGCGCCTGAGGAGCCTGAGCCTTGCCGACCCTTGGCGGGTGGTGCTCGACGGTGTCAACCCTGTTGCCTCTGCAACAGCGATGCAGCGGACACTCCACAGTCCCACCGTCGCAGCCTGGTTGCGCCGTGGCCTTGTTCTGGAGCGCCGCCTGGTCAAGGTGGGGGTCAAGCCCCTCGAACTCGTGCGCGCGGGGGGAGACCTGCCGGCGATCGGCCTGGCGCTGCGGCCACTCACCATGGCCAACAGTCAGACGGGCCTTCGATTCCTGCCTCAGCTCGCCCAGCCGGCGCAAGCCGTTGTGGCCGTGAATGGCGGTTTCTTCAATCGCATCAACGAAATGCCTCTTGGCGCGCTGCGCCTCAACAGCCGCTGGCTGTCTGGCCCGATTCTCAACCGCGGTGTGGTCGCCTGGGACAACGCCCGCAGGTTGCGCTTCGGTCGTCTGCAGCTGCAGCAGACCCTGCGGACCAGTTCCGGGCGACGGCACAGGCTCGATCAGCTCAACAGCGGCTATGTGAAACGCGGACTGAGTCGCTACACCCGCGCCTGGGGGCCGACGTATCGCCCACTCAGCGGCCAGGAGGAGGCCCTGCTGATCGTTGGAGGCGTTGTGAAAGCTCACTTTGCGCACGAACGCCTGAAACGGGGTGTTGTGATCCCCGATCAGACCGATCTGGTGGTGTCGCGTGGCGGCGCACCCCTGCCGGCGAAACCAGGCGATCGGATTCGAATCACCAGTGGCAGCCGGTCTGGGCTGGACCAGATGCAGAACGTGCTGGGGGGTGGGCCCCTGCTTCTGCAGAACGGCAGGATCGTGCTGAATGGTCGAGCTGAAGGTTTCAGCTCAGGCTTTCTGGCCCTGGCAGCGTCACGAACCGTTGTTGGGCAAGGTCAGGGCGGCACCTGGCTTTTGACCATGCGCGGCATCGGTGGCGGTGGCCCGACGTTGCTGGAAACAGCCCTTGCCGCGAAGCAGCTGGGTTTACGGGACGCTCTGAACCTGGATGGCGGAAGCTCAACCACCGTTGTCGCCGGGGGGAGCACCGTGATGAATGGTCGCGGCGGCCCACCGCGGATTCACAACGGTCTGGGCCTGATTCCCCTCTGAATCCGAGTCGCGCTGAGTCGCATCCCCTTTTTGGAAGTTCAGTCGATTGGTCCATAGCAGGACCGTCAACCGGTATCGTGGCGAATTGTCGAATCTGGTCGGAGCGTCCGACCGCTCACCGACCCTCGATGCCAACCATCCAACAGCTGATCCGCACTGAGCGCTCGCGCCTCAAGGCCAAAACGAAATCCCCGGCCCTGAAAGCTTGTCCCGAGCGTCGCGGTGTCTGCACCCGCGTTTACACCTCCACACCGAAGAAACCCAATTCGGCGCTGCGCAAGGTGGCACGTGTGCGTCTCACCTCAGGTTTTGAGGTGACGGCCTACATCGGTGGTATTGGTCACAACCTTCAGGAACACTCGGTCGTTCTGCTTCGCGGTGGCCGCGTGAAGGATCTTCCCGGGGTCCGCTATCACATCATCCGCGGAACGCTGGATACGGCAGGCGTGAAAGATCGTCGTCAATCCCGTTCCAAGTACGGCGCGAAAACCCCGAAGGATTGAGTCCTTCCCGAATCAACGTTCAACACCCTGTCCCGATTTCAACGAACTGAGCCCCGATGTCCCGCCGCAATGCCGCTGAAAAGCGCCCGATTCTTCCTGATCCGCAGTTCAACAGCCGACTGGCCACGATGATGGTGGCCCGTCTGATGCAGCACGGCAAGAAATCGACAGCTCAGCGCATCCTGTCCGACGCTTTCGGACTGATCAATGAGCGCACCGGCGGAGACCCCCTCGAGCTGTTCGAGACTGCGGTGAAAAACGCCACTCCCCTCGTTGAGGTGCGTGCTCGCCGTGTCGGTGGTGCCACCTACCAGGTGCCCATGGAGGTTCGTCAGGAACGTGGCACCGCCATGGCCCTTCGCTGGCTCGTGAGCTTCTCGCGCGCTCGCAACGGACGCAGCATGGCTCAGAAGCTTGCCGGTGAACTGATGGATGCCGCCAACGAGGCAGGCAGCGCAGTTCGCAAGCGAGAAGAAACCCACAAAATGGCTGAAGCCAACAAGGCTTTCGCCCACTACCGCTACTGATCTCCGGCAGGTCAGCTGAGGACACCGTGATTGTTCTCAGCTGGCTTGTAGAGTCTCACCCGCTTTTTCACGCCTCACCCCCGGAGAATTCCTGTGGCTCGCGACTTCCCCCTGGAACGCGTCAGAAATATTGGTATTGCCGCTCATATTGATGCCGGCAAAACCACCACCACCGAGCGGATCCTGTTTTATTCAGGTGTCGTTCACAAGATCGGTGAGGTGCACGACGGTGCCGCTGTCACCGACTGGATGGCCCAGGAGCGTGAACGGGGCATCACGATCACGGCTGCTGCCATTTCGACGGCATGGCAGGACCACCGGATCAACATCATCGACACTCCGGGACACGTCGATTTCACCATCGAGGTGGAGCGCTCCATGCGGGTGCTCGACGGTGTGATTGCCGTTTTCTGCGCGGTTGGTGGGGTCCAGCCCCAGTCCGAAACCGTCTGGCGTCAGGCCGACCGCTACTCCGTGCCGCGGATGGTGTTCGTCAACAAGATGGACCGCACCGGGGCTGACTTCCTCAAGGTTCATGGTCAGATCAAGGATCGCCTGAAGGCCAACGCCGTTCCCATCCAGTTGCCGATCGGCGCTGAGGGAGAACTCAGTGGAATCATCGATCTGGTTGCCAACAAGGCGTACATCTATAAAAACGATCTCGGTACCGATATCGAGGAAGCGGCCGTTCCGGCCGACATGGTCGATGAAGTCGCCGAATGGCGGGCAACCTTGATGGAAACCGTCGCTGAAACCGACGAGGTTCTGATCGAGAAATTCCTTGAGTCCGGGGAACTGAGTGTCGATGAGCTGAAGAAAGGAATCCGTGAAGGTGTTCTCAAGCACGGCCTCGTTCCGATGCTCTGCGGCTCCGCCTTCAAGAACAAGGGTGTTCAGCTGGTGCTCGACGCCGTCATCGATTATCTGCCGGCTCCCATCGACGTCCCGCCGATTCAGGGAATCCTTCCCGACGGTTCGGAAGCGGTTCGCCCCTCCGACGACAGCGCACCCTTCAGTGCTCTGGCGTTCAAGGTGATGGCCGATCCCTACGGCAAACTCACCTTCGTTCGGATGTATTCCGGAATTCTCGAGAAGGGAAGTTACGTCCTCAATTCCACCAAGGACGAGAAGGAGCGCATTTCCCGTCTTGTTGTGCTCAAGGCCGATGATCGTGAGGAGGTTGATCAGCTCAGGGCCGGTGATCTCGGTGCTGTTCTCGGATTGAAGAACACCACCACGGGTGACACCCTCTGCTCTGCCGACGACTCCATCGTCCTTGAGACCCTGTTCATCCCAGAACCGGTGATCTCGGTTGCCGTGGAGCCCAAAACCAAGGGCGACATGGAAAAACTGTCCAAAGCTCTGGTGGCATTGGCCGAGGAGGATCCCACCTTCCGCGTCAACACCGATCAGGAAACCGGCCAGACGGTGATCGCCGGCATGGGCGAACTTCACCTGGAAATCCTTGTGGATCGCATGCTGCGGGAATTCAAGGTGGAAGCCAACATCGGAGCTCCGCAGGTCTCCTACCGCGAAACCATCCGCGGCTCCGCCGGTGGTGAGGGCAAATTCTCACGCCAGACCGGTGGTAAAGGCCAGTACGGCCATGTGGTGATCGAAATGGAGCCTGGGGAACCTGGTTCCGGCTTCGAATTCGTCAACAAGATCGTCGGCGGTGTTGTGCCGAAGGAATACATCAAGCCCGCCGAACAGGGCATGAAGGAAACCTGCGAATCCGGTGTGATCGCTGGCTTCCCACTGATCGACGTGAAGGTCACGATGACCGACGGCTCCTACCACGATGTGGACTCGTCGGAGATGGCCTTCAAGATCGCCGGCTCCATGGCCTTCAAGGACGGCGTCAAGAAGTGCAACCCTGTTCTGCTTGAGCCGATGATGAAGGTCGAGGTCGAGGTCCCCGAGGATTTCCTCGGCT
>CAJWZW010000003.1 GCA_913050565.1 uncultured Synechococcus sp. | reverse complement strand
TTCGGGTTGATAAAACCCGGAAGATCAATGCCCACGTGCTCATGCGAGCCATGGGGCTGTCGGACAACGACGTGCTCGACAAGTTGCGGCACCCGGAGTTCTACAAGAAGTCCATCGAAGCGGCCAACGACGAGGGGATCAGCTCGGAAGACCAGGCTCTGCTTGAGCTCTACAAAAAACTTCGCCCCGGTGAGCCACCGTCGGTCAGTGGTGGTCAGCAACTGCTGCAGACCCGGTTCTTCGATCCCAAGCGATACGACCTCGGACGGGTCGGCCGCTACAAGATCAACAAAAAGCTGCGTCTCACCATTCCCGACACGGTGCGCACCCTCACCCATGAGGACGTGCTTTCGACGCTCGACTATCTGATCAACCTTGAGCTGGATGTCGGCGGGGCAAGCCTTGACGACATCGACCACCTCGGCAACCGCCGGGTGCGCTCGGTGGGTGAGCTTCTCCAGAACCAGGTTCGTGTTGGCCTGAACCGCCTGGAGCGCATCATCAAAGAGCGGATGACCGTCGGCGAGACCGATTCCCTCACTCCGGCGCAGCTTGTGAACCCCAAGCCACTGGTTGCGGCGATCAAGGAGTTCTTCGGCTCCAGCCAGCTGAGCCAGTTCATGGATCAGACCAATCCACTGGCAGAGCTCACCCACAAGCGCCGCATTTCAGCGCTTGGACCGGGTGGCCTCACCCGTGAGCGCGCCGGTTTCGCTGTCCGTGATATTCATCCCTCTCACTACGGCCGGCTGTGCCCGATTGAGACACCGGAAGGTCCCAACGCCGGTCTGATCAATTCCCTCGCCACCCACGCCCGGGTGAATGAGTACGGCTTCATCGAGACCCCTTTCTGGAAGGTGGACAACGGTGTGGTGATCAAAGACGGTGATCCGATCTATCTCTCCGCTGATCGTGAGGATGAGGTGCGTGTTGCCCCTGGCGACGTCGCCACGGAAGCCGATGGCCGCATCTCCGCAGATCTGATTCCGGTTCGTTACCGCCAGGACTTTGAGAAGGTCTCCCCGGAGCAGGTCGATTACGTCGCCCTTTCACCTGTTCAGGTGATTTCCGTTGCGGCTTCACTGATTCCCTTCCTGGAGCACGACGACGCCAACCGCGCTCTGATGGGCTCCAACATGCAGCGTCAGGCTGTGCCGCTGCTGCGTCCTCAGCGGGCGCTGGTGGGCACCGGTCTGGAGACTCAGGTCGCCCGCGATTCCGGCATGGTGCCGATTTCACGGGTCAATGGCACGGTCACCTTCGTGGATGCCACAGCCATCGTGGTGCAGGACGAGGAGGGCAATGACCACACCCATTTCCTGCAGAAATACCAGCGTTCCAACCAGGACACCTGCCTCAACCACCGCCCCATCGTTCGCTGCGGCGATTCGGTGATCGTCGGCCAGGTTCTGGCGGATGGTTCAGCCTGTGAGGGTGGTGAAATTGCCCTGGGTCAGAACGTTCTGATCGCGTACATGCCCTGGGAGGGATACAACTTCGAGGACGCTCTGCTGGTGAGCGAGCGGCTGGTCACCGATGACCTCTACACCTCGGTGCACATCGAGAAGTATGAGATCGAGGCCCGGCAGACCAAGCTTGGTCCGGAGGAGATCACCCGTGAGATCCCGAATGTTGCCGAGGAAAGTCTGGGCAACCTCGATGAGATGGGCATCATCCGGGTGGGCGCTTTCGTCGAAAGCGGCGACATCCTGGTCGGCAAGGTCACCCCGAAGGGTGAATCCGATCAGCCGCCGGAAGAGAAACTGCTGCGTGCCATCTTTGGCGAGAAGGCCCGCGACGTTCGTGACAACTCCCTGAGAGTTCCCGGAACCGAGCGTGGTCGTGTGGTGGATGTGCGGATCTACACCCGTGAACAGGGTGATGAGCTGCCCCCCGGCGCCAACATGGTGGTGCGGGTCTATGTGGCTCAGCGCCGCAAGATCCAGGTCGGCGACAAGATGGCCGGCCGCCACGGCAACAAGGGCATCATCAGCCGCATCCTTCCCAGGGAGGACATGCCCTATCTGCCCGATGGCACTCCTGTGGACATCTGCCTCAATCCTCTCGGTGTGCCGAGCCGGATGAATGTGGGCCAGGTGTTCGAGCTGCTCATGGGCTGGGCTGCCTCCAACCTCGACTCCCGGGTGCGCATCGTTCCCTTCGATGAAATGCACGGACCGGAGATGTCGCAGCGCACCTGTGAGACCTTCCTGACTGAAGCGGCCAAGCAGCCCGGCAAGGGCTGGGTCTACAACCCGGAAGATCCAGGCAAGCTTGTTCTCCGGGATGGCCGTACGGGCCAGCCCTTCGATCAACCGGTCGCCGTGGGTTATGCCCACTTCCTCAAGCTGGTTCACCTCGTGGACGACAAGATCCACGCCCGTTCCACCGGCCCTTATTCCCTCGTCACTCAGCAGCCCCTCGGAGGCAAGGCCCAGCAGGGCGGACAGCGACTGGGAGAAATGGAGGTCTGGGCACTCGAGGCCTACGGCGCCGCCTACACGCTGCAGGAACTGCTCACGGTCAAGTCGGACGACATGCAGGGCCGCAACGAGGCTCTCAACGCGATCGTCAAAGGCAAGCCGATCCCACGCCCCGGCACGCCGGAATCCTTCAAGGTGCTGATGCGCGAGTTGCAGTCCCTGGGACTCGACATCGCTGTGTATACCGATGAAGGGAAGGAAGTTGACCTGATGCAGGACGTGAACCCAAGGCGAAGCACCCCCAGCCGCCCCACCTACGAATCCCTCGGCGTCGCGGATTACGACGAGGACTGACGGATTTACGAACGAACAGACACCCCGCTCCTTCTTCCTTAACCGTCAATGACCAACAGCAATCTCCGTACTGAGAACCACTTCGATTACGTCAAGATCACCCTTGCATCACCCGACCGGGTGATGGAGTGGGGCCAGCGCACCCTGCCGAACGGACAGGTGGTGGGTGAGGTCACCAAACCGGAAACGATCAACTACCGCACCCTGAAGCCCGAGATGGACGGGCTGTTCTGCGAAAAGATCTTCGGTCCCTCCAAGGACTGGGAATGCCACTGCGGTAAGTACAAGCGCGTTCGTCACCGCGGCATCGTCTGCGAACGCTGCGGCGTTGAGGTGACGGAAAGCCGGGTCCGGCGTCACCGCATGGGCTTCATCAAACTGGCGGCCCCGGTGTCCCATGTCTGGTATCTCAAGGGCATCCCCAGCTATGTGGCGATCCTTCTGGACATGCCCCTGCGGGATGTTGAGCAGATCGTTTATTTCAACTGCTATGTGGTGCTTGATCCCGGCGACCACAAGGATCTGAAGTACAAACAGCTGCTCACTGAGGACGAATGGCTCGAGATCGAGGATGAGATCTACGCCGAGGATTCAGAGATTGAAAACGAGCCGGTGGTCGGCATCGGTGCTGAGGCGCTGAAGCAGCTGCTGGAGGACCTCACCCTCGACGAAGTCGCCCAGCAGCTTCGGGAAGACATCAACGGCAGCAAGGGTCAGAAGCGAGCCAAGTTGATCAAGCGCCTGCGTGTGATCGACAACTTCATCGCCACCAATGCCCGTCCGGAGTGGATGGTGCTGGATGTGATCCCTGTGATCCCACCCGATCTGCGCCCGATGGTGCAGCTCGACGGCGGACGCTTCGCCACCAGTGATCTCAATGATCTCTATCGGCGGGTGATCAACCGCAACAACCGTCTGGCACGGCTTCAGGAGATCCTCGCTCCCGAGATCATCGTCCGCAACGAGAAGCGGATGCTGCAGGAAGCTGTTGATGCGTTGATCGACAACGGTCGCCGCGGTCGCACCGTGGTGGGTGCCAACAACAGACCGCTGAAATCCCTCAGCGACATCATTGAGGGCAAACAGGGACGTTTCCGTCAGAACCTTCTCGGCAAGCGGGTCGACTACTCCGGTCGTTCGGTGATCGTGGTCGGACCCAAGCTGAAGATGCACCAGTGCGGTCTGCCCAAGGAGATGGCGATCGAGCTGTTCCAGCCCTTCGTGATCCATCGCCTGATCCGTCAGAACATCGTCAACAACATCAAGGCGGCCAAGAAACTCATCCAGCGTGCTGACGATGAAGTGATGCAGGTTCTGCAGGAGGTGATCGATGGTCACCCGATCATGCTGAACCGTGCTCCGACGCTGCACCGCCTCGGTATTCAGGCCTTTGAGCCGAAGCTTGTCGATGGCCGTGCCATCCAGCTTCACCCCCTCGTCTGCCCGGCCTTCAACGCCGACTTCGACGGTGACCAGATGGCGGTTCACGTGCCGCTGGCGATTGAGGCACAGACCGAAGCCCGGATGTTGATGCTGGCGAGCAACAACATTCTTTCGCCCGCCACAGGCGAACCGATCGTCACCCCGTCTCAGGACATGGTGCTCGGCTCCTACTACCTCACGGCGCTTCAGCCCGGCTACGAGCAGCCTGAATACGGCGACCGCAGCCGCACCTACGCCAGCCTCGATGATGCAATTCATGCCTTCGAAGATGAGCGCATCGGTCTGCACGACTGGATCTGGGTGCGATTCAACGGCGAAGTTGAAGACAACGACGACCTGGAGGAGCCGATCAAGAGCGAGACCCTCAGCGACGGCACCCGCATCGAGCAATGGACCTATCGCCGTGACCGTTTCGACGAAGAAGGAGCTCTGATCAGCCGCTACATCCTCACCACCACCGGTCGTGTGGTGATGAACCACACCATCATCGGCGCCCTGGCTGCCGCCTGATCCCCACTGTTCCTGTCTCGTTTCCAACCATCGATCTGCGCGCAGCCATGACCTCCTCCTCCAAATCCCGCAAATCCAGCAAGAGCAAGGCCGCCAAGGACGCCGCCAAAGCTCCCGTTTCAGCCTCTCGTCCGCTGAGCAAGACTCCGCCGCCGTTTCGTAATCACATCGTCGACAAGCGCAGTCTGAAAAAGCTGGTGGCGTGGTCCTACAAGAACCACGGCACGGCTGTGACGGCGGCGATGGCCGACAACCTCAAGGATCTGGGTTTCAAATACGCCACTCAGGCGGCCGTCTCGATCTCGGTCGATGACCTCAAGGTCCCTGAGGCCAAGAAGGAGTTGCTCAGCCAGGCCGAAGAGCAGATCACCGCAACAGAGGAGAGGTATCGCCTTGGTGAAATCACCGAGGTGGAGCGCCACACGAAGGTGATCGACACCTGGACGGAGACCAATGAGCGTCTGGTGGATGCCGTCAAGAAAAACTTTGACGAGAACGCACCGCTGAACTCGGTGTGGATGATGGCCAACTCCGGCGCCCGGGGCAACATGTCCCAGGTCCGTCAGCTGGTGGGCATGCGGGGTCTGATGGCCAACCCGCAGGGTGAAATCATCGACCTTCCGATCCGCACCAATTTCCGTGAGGGTCTGACGGTCACGGAGTATGTGATCTCCTCCTACGGAGCTCGCAAGGGTCTCGTTGACACCGCTCTGCGAACCGCGGACTCGGGTTATCTGACCCGCCGTCTGGTGGACGTCGCCCAGGATGTGATCGTCCGGGAAGATGACTGCGGCACAGGACGCAACATCGTCGTCGAGGCCGAGGACGGTCGCTTCGGCAGTCGACTGGTCGGCCGACTGACCGCCGATCAGGTGCTTGGTTCCGATGGCACCGTGTTGGCCGAGCGCAACACAGAGATCGATCCGCCGCTCTCCAGCAGCTTTGAAAAGGCTGGTGTCACCGCTGTCAGTGTGAGATCCCCACTGACCTGTGAAGCCAACCGTTCCGTATGCCGCAGGTGCTACGGCTGGGCACTGGCTCACAACGAACTGGTTGACCTCGGTGAAGCGGTCGGCATCATTGCCGCTCAGTCCATCGGTGAGCCTGGAACGCAGCTCACCATGCGGACCTTCCACACCGGTGGTGTGTCAACAGCCGAGACCGGTGTGGTTCGCTCCAAGCTGGCCGGCACCGTGGAATTCGGCAGCAAGGCACGGGTTCGTCCCTACCGCACACCGCATGGTGTGAATGCACAACAGGCTGAGACTGATTTCACGCTCACCATCAAGCCTTCCGGCAAGGGCAAGGCTCAGAAGATCGACATCACCAACGGCTCGCTGTTGTTTGTCGACAACAGCCAGGCCATCGAGAGTGATGTGACCGTTGCCCAGATCGCTGCTGTCGCTGTCAAGAAGAGCGTTGAGAAAGCCACCAAGGATGTGATCTGCGACCTGGCTGGTCAGGTGCGTTACGAGCAGGTGATCCAACCCCGTGAGGTGACCGACCGACAGGGCAACATCACCCTCAAGGCCCAGCGCCTCGGCCGGATGTGGGTGCTGGCTGGTGATGTTTACAACCTGCCACCCAATGCTCAGCCGGTGGTCTCCAGTGAGACCCAGGTCACCGAGGGTCAGGTCCTGGCGGAAGCCAGCCAGCGCAGTGAGTACGGCGGAGAGGTTCGCCTGCGGGATTCCATCGGTGACTCCCGAGAGGTTCAGATCGTCACCACGGCGATGACCCTCAAGGATTTCAAGCTTCTGGAGGAGTCCACCCACTCCGGTGAAATCTGGAATCTCGAAGCCAAGGACGGCACCCGTTACCGCCTCAACACCATCCCCGGCAGCAAGATCGGTTCCGGTGAGGTGATCGCCGAACTGGCTGATGACCGTTTCCGGACGGGCACAGGTGGTCTGGTCAAGTTCGCACCGGGCCTCGCCATCAAGAAGGCCCGCTCCGCCAAGAACGGATACGAGGTCAACAAAGGCGGCACCCTGCTGTGGATCCCTCAGGAAACCCACGAGATCAACAAGGACATCTCCCTGTTGATGATCACCGACGGCCAGTGGATCGAAGCCGGCACCGAGGTGGTCAAGGACATCTTCAGCCAGACGGCCGGCATCGTCACCGTCACCCAGAAGAACGACATCCTGCGCGAGATCATCGTCCGCAGTGGTGAATTCCACCTCAGCAGCGAAGCCAAAGCGTTGGAGCGCTTTGAGGGTGATGGTCAGATGGTCAATCCCGGAGAGGACATCGCCAAGGGCCTGACCTCCGAGGAGATGAAGTTCGTTCAGACGGTGGAAACACCCGAAGGCAAGGGATTGCTCCTGCGACCGGTCGAGGAATACACCATTCCGAACGAGGCTCAGCTGCCTGAGCTGTCCCACGTCAAGCAGGCCAATGGTCCACACCTCGGCATCAAGGCCACCCAGCGTCTCGCCTTCAAGGACAACGAGCTGATCAAGTCGGTTGAAGGTGTTGAGCTGCTCAAGACCCAGCTGATTCTGGAGACCTTCGACACCACACCGCAGATGACGGTTGATGTGGAGAAGGCCCCGGACCGTCGCGCCAAGACCATTTCCCGTCTGCGGCTGGTGATCCTCGAGTCGATCCTTGTCCGTCGCGACACCATGTCGGACTCAAGCCATGGCTCCACCCACACCGAGCTGCAGGTGGAGGATGCCGCCTCCGTCAAGGCCGGTGATGTGGTCGCGACCACCCAGATTCTGTGCAAGCAGGCCGGCGTCGCTCAACTCCCGGAAGCCACGGAGGCCGATCCGGTGCGTCGTCTGATCGTGGAACGTCCCGAGGACACCACCACCCTCACCACCTCCGGAAAACCTGTGGTGAGCGTTGGTGATCGCATTGTGGATGGTGACCTTCTCGCCGAGGGCGAGCCAACCGCGTGCTGCGGTGAAGTGGAAACCGTCGGCGCCAAAAGCGTCACCCTGCGTCTGGGACGCCCCTACATGGTGTCTCCCGACTCCGTGCTTCACGTCCGCGACGGTGACCTCGTGCAGCGGGGTGACGGTCTGGCCCTTCTCGTTTTCGAGCGCCAGAAGACCGGTGACATCGTTCAGGGTCTGCCTCGAATCGAGGAACTGCTGGAGGCACGACGTCCACGGGAATCCGCTGTGCTCTGCAAGAAGCCCGGCACCGTCGAGATCAAGCAGGGTGAAGACGATGAATCACCGACCGTCACCGTGATCGAGTCGGATGATGCGATCGGCGAATACCCGATCCTTCTGGGTCGCAACATCATGGTCAGCGATGGCCAGCAGGTCACGGCGGGTGAGCTGCTCACCGATGGACCGATCAATCCCCACGAACTGCTCGAGTGCTATTTCGAGGATCTGCGCAGCCGCAAGCAGCTGATGGAAGCCGCTCAGGAGGCGATTGCCAACCTGCAGCACCGTCTGGTGACGGAGGTTCAGAACGTCTACAAATCCCAGGGTGTCTCCATCGATGACAAACACATCGAGGTGATTGTCCGCCAGATGACCAGCAAGGTTCGGGTGGAGGATGCCGGCGACACAACACTGTTGCCCGGTGAGCTGATCGAGCTGCGCCAGGTTGAAGACACCAACCAGGCGATGGCGATCACCGGAGGAGCCCCTGCTGAATTCACACCGGTTCTGCTGGGCATCACCAAGGCGTCACTCAACACCGACAGCTTCATCTCCGCAGCCTCCTTCCAGGAGACCACCCGGGTTCTCACCGAAGCTGCCATCGAGGGCAAGAGCGACTGGCTGCGCGGTCTCAAGGAGAACGTGATCATCGGTCGTCTGATCCCTGCCGGCACCGGTTTCAGTGGCTTCGAAGAGGAGCTGCAGAAAGAAGCCGGTCCTCATCCGGACATCCTTTCCGAGGATCCAGCCGGCTATCGCCGCATGCAGAACCTGCGGCCCGACTACACGGTGGATATGCCGCCGGCAGCCAGCTCCAGCGCTGTGCTCGATGACCCCAGTGATGCGGACCTCGAGGCAACCCGAACCCGCCACAACATCGACCCCGACGCCAGTAACTTCGCGGCGTTCACCCGTCCGGAAGCTGACAACGAGCTGAAGGAGGAGCAGGTGGTTGATGCCGAGGCCGTTGAGGGGCTTCAGGAGGAAGGCCTGCTCTCAGACGACTGAGTTCGGCTCTGTCGACCCCATCACTGCTCCATCCATGATCGAACCAACCGAGATTCCCCAGCGCCGTCTACCCCGTTATGGCTTTCACACGCACACTGAAAGGCTGAACGGTCGGGCGGCGATGCTTGGTTTCATCGCCTTGCTCGTGGTTGAGATCAAGCTCGGCCACGGTCTTCTGGTCTGGTGAGCCAGGCTCTGCTCGGTCGCAGTGTTGCCGAGCTTCAGGACTGGGCGGTGGCTCAGGGGCAGAAGCCTTTCCGTGGTCGTCAGCTTCACGACTGGCTCTATGAGAAGGGGGCCCGTTCCCTGGACGACATCACGGTCCTGCCCAAGGCCTGGCGGGCCAACCTGAAGGAGAAGGGGTTTCGCATCGGGCGCCTGCGGGAGGTGCATCGTTCCGTGGCATCCGATGTCACCACGAAGCTGCTGCTGTCCACGGAGGATGGCGAAACGATCGAGACCGTCGGCATTCCCACGGATCAGCGCCTCACGGTGTGTGTGTCCAGCCAGGTGGGATGCCCGATGGCCTGTCGCTTCTGCGCCACCGGTAAAGACGGGCTTCAACGTTCCCTGCGCACCCATGAAATCGTTGATCAGGTGCTCAGCGTGCGGGAGGCGATGGACCGGCGTCCCTCCCACATCGTGTTCATGGGGATGGGGGAGCCGCTGCTCAACAGCGCCGCTGTTCTGGAGACCATTCGCTGCCTCAATGATGATCTGGGGATCGGGCAGCGTCGGATCACGGTGAGCACGGTGGGGGTTCCAAAAACCCTGCCGCAGCTTGCGGAACTGGCCCTGGAAACCCTGGGACGAGCCCAGTTCACCCTCGCCGTCAGCCTGCATGCACCGAATCAGCAGCTACGCGAGGAGCTGATTCCCACGGCCCACGCCTATCCCTTTGAGACGTTGTTGGAGGATTGCCGCCACTACCTCGATGTCACTGGACGGCGGGTCAGTTTCGAGTACATCCTTCTCGGTGAGCTCAATGACAAGCCTGAGCATGCGGAAGAGCTTGCCGATCGTGTTGGCGGGTTTCAGAGTCACGTCAATCTGATTGCCTACAACCCGATCGAGGAAGAGGAGTTCAAGCGACCGACCCCTGAGCGGATTGAGGCATTCCGCCGGGTGCTCGAGCGTCGGGGTGTTGCCGTCAGCCTGCGGGCGAGCCGTGGACTGGATCAGAACGCCGCATGTGGTCAGCTGCGTCGGCAACGTCAGGCCTCCGCCTGAGGCTCCATGGTGGCTTCGTACAGCTTGATGTCGGAGCCGTAGGTGAGTTCGTACTGCCGTTGAACGGTGGGTGAAAGCGGACGGCTGATGCATGGTGAGCTGGCAGGATCCCGGCTTTTGTTGAGCCTCGGCAGGGTTCCTCCGAGATCAACATGTCTGCCCCGCATCAATGCGCTGAAGGTGTTCCAGTCCTGATCAAGATGTTCAAGTCTGGCAATGAAATGGGGCAGTCTTCCTTTTGAATCTGTTATCAGAAAAGTCTGCGGTTGTGTATGAACATCCATCTCGTGTAAGGCGAGATTGCAGGTGAATTCAACAAAGTTTTCAAACGACATGTCGTTGCGATATCCGAGCCTTTTCATCGATGGAAAAACCTTGTCCCTCAGGACTTTTTCTCTGTAGCAGGATTGAAGTCGGCTGAGTGGGTTTCTGATCACGGTGAATGAAGTCACGGAGTGATAAAGAGCTGTGTATTGATCAGGCTTGAGCCAGCGAGCTTGTTTGGTGCACTTTCTCCAGAACAGATCATTGGTTGGCTCAAGGATGCGGTTCTGCCGTGGATGTTGGACGTTTTTGGTTGAAATCAGAGTGGATAAACGTGTCTTGATGGATGTATTGGCGCACTTGGGGATTCGAGCGAAGACAAGTGAGTGTTCCGGGAGGTAAAGGAAACCCTTGCCTTTCACGTTGAACTGTTTCAATGACCTTTCAGCCTAAGAAGGCGTTCAGGCTGTTCATCTGATCGGATTCGGCATGACAGCGATCGACTGGGCTCTTCTGGGGCTCTATCTGGTGTTCACCCTTGCCCTTGGCATCTGGCTGTCCAGACGCAATCGGGGTGAGGAGGATTATTTCCTCGCCGGCCGTCGTCTGAGCGGTTGGCTCGCCGGTGCGTCCATGGCGGCCACCACCTTTTCGATTGATACCCCCCTCTACGTCGCGGGATTGATCGGCAGTCGCGGCCTGGCGGGCAACTGGGAGTGGTGGAGCTTTGGCCTGGCGCATGTGGCGATGGCCGTGGTCTTCGCACCCCTCTGGCGGCGCAGCGGAGTGCTGACCGATGCGGCCTTCACCGAACTTCGCTACGGCGGAGCTGCAGCGGCCTGGCTGCGAGGAATCAAGGCATTTCTCCTCGCTGTTCCGGTCAACTGCATCGGCATTGGGTATGCCTTCCTTGCCCTGCGCAAGGTGGTTGAAGCCCTTGGCCTTGTTTCCGGACAGCTCGTCCTGCCGGGGGTCACAGACACCGTTGGGCTGCTGGCCCTCGTGGCGGTTCTGGTGTTGGCCTACACCGTGGCCGGTGGTCTCTGGGCCGTGGTGGTGACCGATCTGGTGCAGCTTGTGCTCGCTCTTGTCGGTGCCCTGGCCGTCGCTGTTGCGGCTCTTCATGCCGCCGGCGGTATGGGTGCTCTGCTGGATCAACTCCAGGGGCTGGGACGTCCTGAACTGCTGTCGCTGGTGCCATGGAACTGGGACAGCGATGGTTTTCGCTGGCTTGATGGCTCGGGTATTTCCATCCCGATGTTCCTGTCGTACGTGGCAGTCCAGTGGTGGAGTTTTCGCCGCAGTGATGGTGGTGGGGAATTCATTCAGCGCATGCTGGCCACACGGGATGAACAGCAGGCCCGCCTGGCGGGATGGGTTTTCCTGGTGGTGAATTACCTGATTCGCAGTTGGCTCTGGGTGGTGGTGGCTCTTGCCGCACTGGTGCTGCTCCCCGAGCAGAGCGACTGGGAGCTCAGTTATCCCGCCCTCGCTGTGTCCCTGCTGCCGCCTGTGGCGCTTGGACTTGTTGTGGTGTCACTGGTTGCTGCATTCATGAGCACGGTGAGCACGTCGGTGAACTGGGGGGCCAGCTACCTGACCCACGATCTTTATCAGCGCTTCATTCGGCCTCAGGCCGCGCCACGTGAACTGCTGCTGGTGGGTCAGTTGACCAGCGTGCTGCTCCTGGTGCTGGGGGTGATCACCGCCTTGATCAGTGACAGCATCGGAGCTGTGTTCCGCCTGGTGATCGCGATCGGCTCCGGTCCGGGTGTGGTGCTGGTGCTGCGCTGGTTCTGGTGGAGGGTCAACGCAGCAGCTGAGCTGGCAGCGATGCTCTGCGGATTTGTGGTGGGGCTGCTGACCAGCGTTCTGCCGCTGGTTCGGATTGAGGACTACGGCCTGCGGCTGATGGTGATCACGGTTGCATCAGCAGTGGTCTGGCTCACCGTGATGTGGTGCACGCCGCCGGAGTCCGATGCGGTTCTGGAACGTTTCGTTCGCCAGGTGCGCCCACCCGGACCGGGCTGGTCCGGGCTGCGGCGACGATGTCAGGTCACACCCCTTGAATCTCTACCAGCCATGTCGCGCCGCTTCGGCCTGGCCTGCGCCGTTCTGTTCGGTGGCTTGATCGGCATTGGTGGATTTCTGCTGCATCAGCAATCCAGCGGCTGGGTCGGTCTTGTGGTCTTCTCTGTGGCGGTGCTGCTGCTTCGTCGCTCACCCGATCACAATGGTGAATCCCTTGTATGAGAGCGGTGTCGTTTTTTCGGTCGACGGTTCTGCCGGTTTTGATCGTTCTGCTGTTCTCGATGGCTCTGTTTGCGGTCAGTGCCCGCATCTGGTTGCCGGGCGACATGTTGGCTCCAGCGCCCGTTGGCTAGGTCCTGTCTCGTCCGGGTCCTGATGCCGGTTGGATCACCACAGGTCGTCCTCGAGGATGTCCGACTCCAGTTCGGTGGTCGGAACTGTCTCTTCAGGATCAAGCTGCAGGTCGATGTCTTCTTCCGGAGCCTTGCTGATGTTGGCTTCGTACCAGGCTCGGCAGTCGGAGAAGGATCCTGAGTAAGCGATGGATCCCTGATCCAGCACGATCCCTTCGTCGCAGAACTGTCCAAGAAAGCTGAAGTCGGTGTTGGTCATCAGGATCGATTTACCGGACGTTCGATCCCTCAGAGCTTGATGCAGTCGAAGAACTTTTTCAGAGCTTGTGTTTGATTTCCAGGCGAACTGCTGAGGTATCACATACACATCAAAATCGAAGACCAGCGAGACTGCTAAATAAAACCTTGCTCGCATGTATTTGTTGTAGCTCTTGAGAGGTTTGTCGAAATAGTTCTTCTCCAGATCCGCCAGTTTTTCAATCTGATCGAGTTCGTTGCGTTGCTGTCCACCACGGCCATAGACACCCTGCAGGAAACGAGCGTTCTGTCGGCCGCTGAGAACGCTGGACAATCCTCCCTTCGATCCCAGAGGCCAGCTCACATGGGCCTGGATGGAGACATGTCCTCTCTGTGGTGTTGTTATTCCCGCTGCGCAATCGAGAAAGGCATGGGCTTCCTGCATTGATTCAGCGATCACCCCGACTCTCTGCCCTTCCTGAAGTTCCCAGCTCACATTTTTAAGCAGACGTCTGACGTTGTCTTTGCTGCTGTTGACATCTCGACTGATGTCGCAAAGTGATATCAGCGGCCGGGACAAGGAATTTTTGATCATCCCGGAAGCTCATTCACCATCTGGGCCGGGAGATTATCGGCGATGACCTTCCTGCGGCAAGCATTCAGCTCAACATCTTCTTCTCTTGATGTTCCGCTGGGTTCAGAAGATTCCTTTCGGTGGCTCTCGAATAACTCACTCCAGGTCATTTCAGGCCAGAAGCATCGGCAGAACTCGGCGTTGCTTGCCTCGTATCGATGGCGAATCGCCTGCTGAATGCTGCTCTCCAGTCCATTGAAGGGTTCAGCCGGCCATCCCTTGGCCTTGGCCATTCGTTCAATCCCTCCCCGCAGTTGTTTCGAATGGTGCGTCAACGCAATGGGTTGATGTCTCTCAAGGAATCTGCTGATTTCCAGAGCCAGCGCAACGCCAAGACGTCCTGGTTGTTGATTGCGCGAAGGAGCGGGTTTGCAGCGACTGATCACCGCCTCCGGCAGTGCGAGTTCCTCAGCAAGTTGCCGGAAGGGGTCCGGACGCTTGGAAAGCCCGCGGCCGTGGTGATCCCGGCTCGCACCGAAGGGAATCATCACCCTTTCAACCTCGGGCAGTCCGGTCAGCCAGCCGAACAGCGTGATCAGGTCGCATTCACTGATGGTGTTTCCCCGCATCACCCCCGCGGTGTAGGTGGTGAAATCGCAGCGGACGGCAAGACGTTTGACGAGCTGGGTGTACCGAGAATTGAGGTAGCTCTCCTGGTCTCGGATGAAGCCAATCACCTTGAGTTTCCACCCACACCGGTTCAGTTGATCGGCAAGCCATTGGCCATGTGAGGTTTCGCCATCGCGACAGATCTGATGAAGCGAGGACGACAGCGCTTCATGGGAGATCAGCAGATTGCACGTCCTGACTTCCGCACGTTTCAGCCATCGTCCCCATGGTTTCCATCGCTCCTGGACGATGGCCTTGAGCAGGGTGTTGTTCTGTTGTCTGCGAGCAGGAAGCAGAACGCCGTTTTTCTGCAGCAGGTCCCGATTTTTCACCAGCCTCCTCTGGATGTAAGTGGAGGCGGTTTTGTGCATCCCGACGTGGAGAAACACGGTTCGCTGCGCTGGCGACGGGGACGCCATGGTCGTCAAGACAGGATTGGCATTGTCTCCGATGGTTCGCCCTGGGTTGGTGGGGCGGCCTTAACATCAGCTCATGACTCAAAGCGAAGCCCGGAGGAAAGATCAAAGCCTTTCGAGCCTTGCTCTTGATCCGGAGCTGTTGGCCGAAGAGCTTGCCGCCGAGGCGGATCTGGATCCGTTGGAGTCCATCGGACCCGATGAACAAACCAACGATTCACAGGCAGTCGCACGCGCCTGCGACCAGGGCCTTGTCTGGCTCAAGGGGGGGCATGACGACCGCCTCCAGGGGCTGCGTGTGTTCTGTGAACACAGAGATCCCAGAGCGATACCGCCGTTGATGGCCCTGCTTGATCAGCCCTGCCCGGTCGAGCGAATGAGTGCGGTTTATGCCCTGGGCCGGAATCCATCACCGCAGGCTGTGGAGCCGTTGCTGAAATTGCTTCAGGCTGATTCCAATGCCTATGTACGCAAGGCAACAGCCTGGAGCCTTGGCAATTTCCCCGATGCACCCATCCTCAATCCCTTGATTCGGGCACTGCAGATCGATATTTCTGCGGTGAGGCTGTGGTGCCCGGGATCTCTGGCGGAGGCTGGAAGCCGCTCTCCTGTCAAGGCTGATCCCGCTGCCGGGCAGCTGCTGCAGAGTCTTCGGGTCGACAGCGAGCCAGTGGTGCGCAGCAACTGCATCTGGGCCCTCGGACGACTTTTTGAGCAACTCGTTGTTCCCCGTCAGCAGGAGATGGTGGAAGCACTGGTGAATTCCCTGCTTCATGACGGTGAGGCGTCGGTTCGTGATGAAGCGAAAATCGCTCTGGAGCAGCTTGAAGATCCCGGCGTTCTCGCCAGGTTGCAGACCCTTCTTGATGAAGGATTCATCGGCTGAGCTTCAGAACCATCAGCGTGTAACAAACTCCGCAACGAATTCAGAGTTGCGCCATTAGCATGCGTGCCTCAACACGTCTCCGGATGCCTCAACGCACGGTTCGTTTCACCATCCGGCCGGATGGTCGTGTGGAAGAGCGGGTCGAAGGCGTTGTCGGAGATACGTGTCAGCAGCTCACCGAAAAGTTGGAGGCTGCACTCGGAACCGTTGAACGTCGGGAATCCACTGCGGAATCCTTCCTTCAACCCGAAACCCAGAACCAGACATTGCCCGCTCAACTGAACTGATGTCTCACTTCAGCACCGTAAAAACAGAGTTGCGTCAGCTCGAGCCACTGGTTCAGGCCCTCGAAGATCTGGGTTACACACCTGAGCAGGGTGAGAAGCCTGTTCGCGGCTATCGCGGCCAGACCGTGACTGCTGATCTTGCTGTTGCCATGCAGGAGGGCGGCGACCTGGGTTTTCGTTGGAATGATCAGACCGGTGCCTACGAACTGGTGACGGATCTTGATCTGTGGAAGCAGACCATCCCCATTGAGCGTTTCCTGGCGAAACTCACCCAGCGTTACGCCCTCAACACCGTTCTTTCAGCAACGGATCGCGAAGGTTTTCAGGTGTCCGAGCAGCGCGTCACCCAGGACGGCTCCATTGAGCTCGTCGTCACCCGCTGGGACGCCTGACTCTGGCCAACGATCAGTTTCTGGACCCAGTTCTTGCTTTTCAGACTCTCGCCGGAGAGTTAATCGAACGAACCGGCTGTGAGCCGGTTCTGGGTGGTGCCTTGCGAGAGAAAGCCGTGTGGGTGGATGAATCCACCTGCATCGGTTGTCGTTACTGCGCCCATGTGGCCACCAACACGTTCGTGATGGAGCCCGATCTCGGTCGTTCCAGAGCGATTCGCCAGGATGGCGATTCAACTGACTGCATTCAGGAAGCCATCGACACGTGCCCGGTGGATTGCATCCACTGGGTTCCATTCGAGTCGTTGCCGTCGCTTCAGCAGCAACTGATTCGCCAGAATCTTCAGGCCAGACCCCAGGGTT
The DNA here is from genome assembly GCA_913050565.1 of uncultured Synechococcus sp. Taxonomy (GTDB): domain Bacteria; phylum Cyanobacteriota; class Cyanobacteriia; order PCC-6307; family Cyanobiaceae; genus Parasynechococcus. The sequence goes on along the minus strand of CAJWZW010000003.1, from coordinate 43,307 downwards.
GATGGTGAGTCTCCCGACACGCAGATTCGGTCGAACGGAACTTCAGATTCCCCTTCTTTCCCTGGGTGGGATGCGATTCCAGCAGAGCTGGACCGACCTGCCCGCTGCGGATATCACCAGCGAGTCTCAGGTCAATCTCGAGGAAACTCTTCAACTGGCCGTTGACCAGGGTTTCCATCATGTGGAAACCGCCCGCCACTACGGCAGCTCCGAACGACAGCTGGGCTGGGCTTTGTCGCGCTGCGAGGACCCCGGTCGCATCCTGCAAAGCAAGGTTCCTCCCCGGGAGGATCCTGATGTTTTCGAGGCTGAGCTGAGGCTGAGCTTCGAGCGGCTCAACTGCAGTCGTCTTGATCTTCTGGGGATCCATGGCATCAACCTGCCGGAGCATCTTGATCAGACACTGCGGCCCGGTGGCTGCATGGATGTTGTCCGTCGCTGGCAGGCCGATGGACGAATCGGCCATGTCGGATTTTCAACCCACGGACCGACAGAGCTGATCACCGCCAGCTGCAACAGCGGCGCTTTCGATTACGTGAATCTGCACTGGTATTACATCCGTCAGGACAACGGCCCGTCACTGGATGCAGCACGCGATCAGGACATGGGGGTCTTCATCATCAGTCCCACCGACAAGGGCGGGCATCTGCATTCCCCTTCACAGCGGTTGCTGGAGCTGTGTGATCCCTTGCACCCGATCGTGTTCAACGATCTGTTCTGTCTCAGGGATCCCAGGGTCCACACGATCAGTGTGGGAGCGTCGCGCCCTGAAGATCTTGAACGCCATCTCGAGGCCGTCGCCCGCCTTGAGGATGCTTCAACTCTCATTGCTCCGGTACAGGAACGGCTTCATCTGGCTGCTGCCGCTGCTCTCGGCCATGACTGGCTCAGCACCTGGCGGCATGGACTGCCGTCCTGGCAGGACACACCCGGCGGGATCAACCTTCCGGTGCTGTTGTGGTTGCACAACCTTCTCGAAGCCTGGGATCTGGAGAGCTATGCCCGCGCCAGGTACCGATTGCTCGGAAGCGGAGGCCATTGGTTCGCAGGTTCCAATGCCGATGCCCTCGGTGAGTCCATTGACGACGGCCAGCTCCTGGCGGTGCTGGGTGACAGTCCCTGGCGGGATCGCATTCCCGGGATTCTCCGCGCTCTGAAGGAACGCCTCGCCGGTGAGTCCCAGATGCGCCTGAGCAGCGTTTGAATCACGGCCTTGTGCCTCATTGGCCCAGGGGTTGCCGTGTTGGGATGCCCACCGCCCTCGGATAAGCATCCGGGCAGCGGTTCACCAGGCGCAGCCTCAGCAGATTCCGGATGCCTCGATCGCCGGGGAGCTGGCACATGTCTTTTGAGGAAAGCTGAGCCTTCAGGGGTTTGAGAGCACGCTGCAGTTGGGTCGTGTCAGCTTGCTCCCACTGGCCTCTGTAAAGCAGAGCTTCTCCGTTCGACTTCAGAAGTGGCACCAGATACTCCGCCACGACAGGGGCCGCGGCCACGGCGCGGGCCATGGCCAGATCGAAACTGGCCCGCAGATCCGGCTTGTGTCCAGCGGTTTCGATTCGATCGGTGATCACCCGTATCCGATCCTTCAGGCCGATGCTCTCTGCCATGGCTTCCACAGCGGCGGTTTTGCGACCAACGGAATCCAGAAGGGTGACGTGTGTTTTCGGCAGGGCGATCGCCACGGCCAGCCCCGGAAACCCCCCTCCGGTTCCCACGTCAATGGCCGTTCGCTGTTGCTCCGGCTGCTTCAGTTCCGATTGGAGAGGCCAGAGGCTGTCAAAAACCTGGTTGATCCAGTAATCGTCTCCCTCCAACAGTCGGGTGAGATTCACCCGCTGATTCCAGTCACGCAGCTCACCCTGCAGTGCGAGCAGCTGCTGCTGCTGCTCTGTCGACGGCGTCCAGCCGATCCTGTCCCAGAACGCGGCTCCCGGGACGGAGTCGGTCATGGGTCTCGCAACAACTGTTCCTAGGATGAATGACCGGGTGTTCGGTGTGCCCCAGAGCAAGCTCAGCCACTACGAGCGACTGGAGGTGTCCCCTCAGGCCGATTCCGAAACACTTCGGCAGGCCTTTCGCCGCCTCAGCAAGACACTGCACCCCGACACCACCAGCCGCCCTGCGGTGGAAGCAGCGAGGGATTTTCAGCTTCTGCGCGAGTCCTACGACCTTCTGGCGGACCCGGAACGTCGTCGCCGGTATGACGCTCAGTTGCAGCAGCAGAAGCAGCTGCGCCTGAATCCCCCCCCTGTTTCACCGCCCATGCCGTCCAGCAACAGCTGGAACGGGATCGGCGAGAGACGCCCCCTTTCCGGTGGTGAATGGTTTGCTCTGTTGCTTCTGGGACTGGCCTTGCTGCTGAGTCTGGTTCTCGGACTTGGTGTTGCGGGGGTTCAGGGGCGAGCCTGGCAGGTATCTCCCGACTGGCTGTCCAATGCCACCGCTCCCACCGCCGACAACGCCGCTCAATCAGCACTCCCTGAGGGCTCTTGAGGAGTGGCTGCTGACCCTGGGTGCTGAACCGATCGATGGCGACCGCTGTCGCTGGTCTCTGGAGACGGAGGCCTGGACAGCTGAGCTGCGCCTTGAACGTGAAGATCTTGTGGTGGTCTGGAACAACCGCGATGCGGACGTTTCGCCCTGCTCCCTGCCCTACGGGCTCTCGAGAGAGGATGTGACCGCAGCCATTCAGGCTGGCCCTTAATTCTCCAGTGAATCCAGGGCGTTGCCGATGGCGTCGTAGCAGCGTTCGAGCTGCTCATCGGTGATGCACAGCGGAGGGAGCAGATACACCACCTGGCCGAGTGGACGCAGAAAAACCCCGTGCTCCATGGCGATCCGCTTGATCGTGGGCCCTGTGGGGTTCAGATATCCCGAATCGCCTGCAACGGCAACATCGAACGCTGCAACGGTGCCGGTGAGGCGGCAATTGATCACGCGTTGATGTCGCTGCAGCTGCTCCAGATGCGGTCGATGTCGCTGTTCGAAGTTCAGAAAGGCGTCCGGCTGTGCTTCAAGCAGATCCAGACTGGCATTGGCAGCCGCGCAGCCCAGAGGGTTGGCGGTGAAACTGTGGCCATGCCACAGGGTGAGCGTGGGGTCATCGCCGATGAAGGCGGAGAAGATCCGCTCGCTGGCCATGGTCACACCCATGGGCAGACAGCCTCCCGTCAGTCCTTTTGAGAGCGCCATCAGATCCGGCTGGATACCAGCTCGCCGGGAGGCGAACCAATCACCGCAACGCCCGAATCCCGTCAGCACTTCATCGGCGATCAACAGGGCGCCGGCCTTGCGGATCTGGGCCTCCACCGCTTGCAGAAACTCCGCACGCACCATCGTCATGCCACCTGCACCCTGCAGCAGTGGTTCGAGGATCACGGCGGCTGTTGGGGTTTCAAGGGTTTCCGCCAGCACCGCCAGAGCAGCCTGTTCCTTCTCGCTCACATCGGTGTCCTGCCACCAGGTGGCAGGCCAGGGCACGCGAGCCACGGGAAAGAGCTTGTCTTCAAACGGTTCACTGAACAGGTTGCGCTCTCCAACAGCCATCGCTCCGAAGGTGTCGCCGTGGTACGCGCCGTCGAACGCAACGATCTGGTGTCGTGGCTCGCCTCGGTTCACCCACCACTGGCAGGCGATTTTCAATGCCACTTCAACGGCCGTTGATCCGTTGTCGGAGAAGAACAGTCGTTGAAGACCCGTGAGGGCACTCAGTCGTTCTCCCAGCCGTTCCGCCGGTTCATGGGTGAAGTCCGCAAAGATCACCTGCTCAAGCCGGGCAGCCTGATCCGCGATCGCCTGCGCCATCACAGGGTGTCCATGGCCGTGCAAGGTCACCCACCAGCTGCTGATGGCGTCGATCAGCGGCTGCCCCTGCTCACGGTGCAGCAGTGCACCTTCACCGGAGGTCACTCTCTGGGGAATCGGTGCTGATGCGATCTGGGTGAACGGTGGCCACAGGTTCGGGTGGCGGGATGGATCAGTCGTTGTTCCCATGACAGCCCTTCCTGCTGTTGCCATATTGAAACTCCGTGAAGCTCCGGTTGCCCGAAGGTCACGATGCGTGCAAGACGCCTTTCCAATCGATTTTTCTCGCCGCACAGGGATCTGCCTTCATCCCTTGCTGAACAGCAGCGCCGCAGTGAGGTGTTCTCCGAGGGGTGCTGGCCTTCCATCCGAGCGTTGCTCGAGATGCGGGGTTGGTCTCCCACGCATATCGAACTGATTCATGATCAGTTGCGCCAGGGATGGCCCCTGTCTCTGGCTGTTCGACAGGTTGCGATCCGTCTCGGCACCTGTCCATTGCGCTCGAAATCGCTGGGCTGACAGGCCTCGATTTCAGTCGCAGGTGTCGGAATGAGCTCCAGCGAAGCGCGCCGGCGCGCTGCACTTCAGTTGGCGCTCAAGATCGCTTTCCACATCGGTGAACAGCACCAGAATGGCGGTGCAGACCAAGGTCAGCACCGCATAAATCAGGGGTTGACGGTGTGATCTCAATGCAGTTTCTCCAGAGCTGTTCGGATCACATCACTCAGATTCTGAAGTTCCCATTCATGCTCGAGAGCCTCAGCCGTGAGCGGTTGCAGCGGAGGTAAGTGGCCCAGGACGGGTGCACCACCAAACTGTTCCAGTGTGGCGGGGTTGTCGGCATGGGGCGGTCCGTTGAGGATCAGTCCCAGAATCGGGATCCGGCGTTTTCGAAGAGCTTCCAGGCTGAGCAGAGTGTGATTGAGCGTGCCCAGTCCGCTGCGGGCAACAAGCACCACGGGTCGATCCCACACCTGCAGCTGGTCGATCTGCAGCCAGCTGCGCGTGAGGGGCACCATCAATCCGCCCGCGGTCTCCACCACCAGCGGTCCAGGGATCGCCGGCAGCATCAGCGCCTCTGGATCAAGCGTCACCTCATCAAGTTCCGCTGCCCAGTGGGGCGAGACCGGTTGCTGGAAGGCATAGGTCTCCGGCAGCAGGCGATCGTTCGTGAGCTGCAGCAGATCACTGACCCGGCCGCGATCCCCACCGCCCTCAAGGCCGCTCTGCACCGGTTTCCAGTAGGAGGCTCCGAGACCCTGCACAAGCCAGGCGCTCACGATCGTTTTGCCGACATCCGTGTCGGTGCCGCAGACCACAATTTGAGGCTGTGCTGTTGTCATCGCTGCAGCATCAGGGTGAACACATGCCAGCTGAGGGTTGGATGTTCGGGGTCGGGCCAGCTCCTGAAGACCCGTCGCCACTCTGAGGGTCCAAGGCCTGCCGAGGGGGTGGTGTCGGCACCGGTTCTGATCATCGGTCGCAGCAGCTCCAATGGATGGCGGCCGTTGCTGCTGAACCGTTGCTTGCGCTTCCATCGAACCGCCTGTTCGGGTACGGCGGCCAGCAGCAATTCCATTTGCGGAAACGGCAGAGCGGTGCAGGGGACCCCGGCTCGCTCGGCAGCCTGATGCCACTGTTCAAAACTGCCGTCCACCGGCACTGTCAGTGCCAGCCAGCCGCCCGGCGCGAGCTGGTCGAACCAGTGGCGCAAACGCTCCGGCGGATCATCCAGCCAGTGCAGAACGAAACTTGAGCACAACAGCGTCGGAGCTGACGACCACGTCGGTAACTCTTCATTGAGGTCGTGAAGAAGAGTCGCCCCGGCCCCGGTCTGGCTGCGCAGCATGGCGTCGCTGCCATCCACACGCAGGACCGACTGTCCCGGATGCTGCTGTTCGAGGGCATCGGCAAGACACCCGGTTCCGCTGCCGAGATCCACCCAGAGTCCTGCAGGAATGGCCGAATGCCGGCAACGTCTGGCCAGCTGTCGGGCCATGGTCCGCTGGAGCTCAGCGGAAGCGTCGTATTGCGCTGCTGAGGCTCCGAAAGCGTTCAGAACCCTTGCACTCCAGCCTGATGTCATGGCCTTGCCTCGACCCAGTCCAGGACTGTTTTCAGGACAGCCGTCGTGATCAGGGCATGGCCGTGTTCCGGCAGCCGAATCAGCTCGTTCCGCTGATTCCTCAGCGCCGTCAGCAACAGGTTCTGGCTTTCAGGGCACACGATCGCGTCCTGCTCTCCCTGAACCACAAGAACCCGCGCCAGCTGTGGCCACCCGTCCGGCAGATCGGAACAGTGGCTCAGAAGGGTGAGGTCGTTTCTGAGCCGCTCACGGCCTGAGTCATCCAGCTGGGTCAGCACCGGGTGGGGGGGCAGCGCTGTCGCCGGCATGGGAGACGCGCAGCGATCCAGGAATGTCCGCAGCATGGCCCCCTCCTCTGGAGTCCCCAGCCGTTCAGCCATTCCCCGAAGAGCTCTTGCCTGTCGGCGTCCGGATCCTCCGGGAGGAACAAAGGCCGTGAATCCTCCGAGGATCACGATGGCCTCTGCCGCAGCAAGGGTGCTGGGAGAGAGGAGGTGCAGTCCAAGGGAATGGCAGATGATCAGCCTCTGCTGGTCTTGCTGGGACCAGATCGGCTGCAGACATGGTTCGCCGCCGTAGCCACGCTCTGCGGATTGCCATTGCCAGCCCTGAGCCTCAAATCCCCGTTGCCAGGCTTTCCAGACCGATGCGTCTCCGGCCCAGCCGTGGGCGGCGATCACGTGTTTCATCGTCTGGAGAGCATCTGCAGCAAACGGTTCAGCGTGTCCTCAGGCAGATCCCGCCTCAGCACCAATCGGAGCCGAGCTGTTCCCTCGGGCACGGTGGGTGGCCGGATCGCCACTGCCAGCAGACCGCCCTGCTCCAGTGTTGCCTGAGCCTCCAGTGCAGCGCTGTCGGAACCGATCAGCAGAGGCAGCACCTGCCCGGATCCATCGGGCTGTCGCCATCCTTCGGCAGCCAGAGCCGCACGCCATTGGCCACTCCGCTGAATCAGCTGCTTCCCCCAGTCGGGATTGGAGCGGATCAGGTCCAGAGCGGCCTGGGCGGCCCCCACCAGCGCCGGGGCGAGAGCGGTGGTGTATCGAAAGGCGCCACTGGATTGCAGCAACCTGTCGCCAAGCACCTCGTCGCAGGCCAGGAACGCTCCACCACTGCCGAACGCCTTGCCGAAGGTGCCACTGATCAGATGGATCCCCTCGCGGCCATAGCCAAGGCCGCGGCCCTGATGACCGAGCACCCCCAGTGCATGGGCTTCATCCAGCAGCAGCCTGGCTCCAAAACGATGGCAGAGATCCACCAGGCCATCCATGTCGGGGCTGGTGCCTTCCATGCTGAACAGGCTCTCGCTGATCACCAGCACTGAGCCCTGACCTGCATCGAGCTTGCTGAGCCGTCGTTCCAGATCGATCAGGTCGTTGTGGCGAAAGCGCTGCAACCGAGCACCGCTCGCCTGGACACCCACCAGAAGCGAATGGTGAATCAGCCGGTCTGCCAGAACAGTGCTGTGGCGATCCGCAAGAAGACACACCGCAGCAAGATTGGCCTGGAACCCACTGGGGAAGAGCAGAACGGTGTCTCTGCCGAGCCACTCCCCCAGCTCCCGCTCCAGCCGTCCGTGCCGCGGTCGGCTGCCGGTCACAAGCCTTGATCCACCGGCTCCGCTTCCGTCGTCGCGAACCGCCTGCACGGCGGCTTCGATCAAGGCGTCGTGGCGACTGAGACCCAGGTAGTCGTTGCTGGCAAGGTCGACCAACGCTGCGCCTGGATTGGGTTGATCCCGCAGCAGTGTCCAGCTCTCTGGACCCGTTCTCCAGCTATGCAACGAGCGGCGCCTGGCTGGATCGAGGGTGGCCATGTCCCCAGTCTGCTCGGCGGCCGGCAGTGAGGATGGTTGTTTCGACGGTTGGGGGTGACCATGGAGCGCTTCACGACGCTCTTTCCGTTCTGGACCTTGCTGGGCTCGGCGCTGGCTCTGGTTCGCCCCGAACTGTTCACCTGGTTCAGCGGGATCTGGATCACCCTGGGACTTGGGGTGATCATGCTTGGCATGGGCCTGGGGCTCTCGCCTGACGACTTCCTGCGGGTGGGCCGGCGCCCGCGCCCAGCCCTGGTGGGTCTGATCGCCCAGTTCGCTGTGATGCCAGCCCTCGCGGCTGCCATTGCGGCGCTTCTGCGCTTGCCGGCGCCGTTGGCGGTGGGATTGATTCTGGTGGGGTGCTGCCCCGGTGGAACCGCAAGCAATGTTGTGGCCCTGATCGCCCGCGCTGATGTGGCTCTTTCCGTGGTGATGACCAGCCTCAGCACTCTGGCGGCTGTGGTGTTCACCCCGCGTCTGACCGAAGTGCTGGCCAGTCAGTACGTGCCTGTGGATGGCTGGTTGCTGCTGTTGCGCGTGCTGCAGGTGGTGTTGGTGCCGGTGGCCTGCGGTGTGTTGCTCAAACAGGGATTGCCGTCACTGGCCCGGCGGGTGGAGCCGGTGATGCCGCCGGTTTCGGTGGTCGCCATCGTGATGATCGTCGCCAGTGTTGTGGGAAGTCAGCGCCAGCTGCTGTTGGACCAGGGGCTGTTGCTTCTGCTGGCCTGTCTGCTCCTGCACGCCGGTGGATTCGGTCTGGGCTTTGTCATTGCCCGGCTGAGCGGTGAATCGGTGGCGGCACAACGCACCATCAGCATTGAAGTGGGCATGCAGAACTCAGGCCTGGCGGTTGTGCTGGCACGCAGTGGCGGTTTTGCCAGCCCGCTGACGGCGCTCCCGGGAGCCATTTCAGCCGTGGTGCACTGCATGCTGGGCAGTGCTCTCGCCGGATGGTGGCGCCGCCTGAATCCCTCTAGCCCCCGCGATGCAACTGACTGAGCAACCGGGCGGCCAGCCCCCGGGACAGCCGGCGGGACACGAGCATGTTGCAGATCCAGTCGAACAGGGCTGGAGCATCGGGCTCCTCCGCCAAACGCTGTTGCAGGGTCATCAACTCCTCGGTGCTGGAACATCCCCGCAGGGCATCGATCAGACGTTCCTCTGTCAGGACGTCCCGCAGTTGTCCAGTCCCTGCCATGGCGTGCTCGCATTCACTCCCATGTCATGGCATCGGTTCACTTGGTTGTCACCTCAGGACTGGCCTTGAGATTGATCTTTAGGATCGATCCATGATCAAGCCGGATTCAGAAGCAGCATCATCCGGCCTTGATCCGGCTGCGATCTTTCCGTTTCCGCTGGACGACTTTCAGCTGGATGCCATCGCCGCACTGAATCACGGGCATTCCGTTGTTGTCAGCGCTCCCACGGGTTCAGGCAAGACGCTCGTGGGTGAGTACGCCATTTATCGCGCCCTGGCCCATGGCCAGAAGGTCTTCTACACAACTCCGCTGAAGGCCCTCTCCAACCAGAAGCTGCGGGATTTCAGAGAGCAGTTCGGAGACCAGAACGTCGGTCTGATGACCGGTGATCTGAGTGTGAATCGCGAGGCCTCGATCGTGGTGATGACCACCGAGATCTTCCGCAACATGCTCTACGCCGAAGCGGATGAAAGTGATGATCCGCTCGCCGATGTTGAGGCGGTGGTGCTTGATGAGTGCCACTACATGAATGACTCCCAGCGGGGCACGGTCTGGGAGGAGTCCATCATTCACTGCCCGCCTCCGGTTCAGCTGCTGGCCCTCTCCGCCACAGTCGCCAACGCCGGGCAGCTCACCGACTGGATCGAGAAAGTGCACGGGCCCACCACGCTGGTGGTGAGCGACTTCAGACCTGTGCCGTTGCAGTTCAGCTTCTGCAGCGCCAAGGGTTTGCATCCACTGCTGAATGAGGCCGGAACCGGTCTGCATCCCAACTGCAAGGTCTGGCGCGCCCCCAAAGGACAGAAGCGCAAAGGTCGCCCGTCCCGGCCGCCTCAGCCTGAACCCCCACCGATCGGTTTTGTGGTGGCACAGATGGCCGAGAGGGACATGCTTCCCGCCATCTATTTCATTTTCAGTCGTCGAGGCTGCGACAAGGCGGTGCGGGATCTCGGGGGGCAGTGTCTTGTCTCCAAGGACGAGCAGTCCCTGATCAGCGCCAGGCTCAGGACCTACACCGACAACAACCCTGAAGCGGTGAGGGACGGCATTCATGCCGATGCTCTCCTGCGCGGAGTCGCTGCCCATCACGCCGGTGTGCTTCCGGCCTGGAAAGAGCTGATCGAGGAGTTGTTTCAGCAAGGTCTGGTCAAGGTGGTCTTTGCGACGGAGACCCTGGCCGCAGGCATCAACATGCCGGCCCGCAGCACCGTGATTGCCTCGCTCTCCAAACGCACCGAGCGAGGTCACCGCCCGCTCATGGGCAGTGAGTTCCTGCAGATGGCCGGACGGGCCGGAAGGCGGGGTCTGGATTCCCGCGGTTATGTCGTCACCGTTCAGAGTCGTTTCGAAGGGGTTCGCGAAGCGGGCCAGCTCGCCACCAGCCCGGCGGATCCCCTGGTGAGCCAGTTCACCCCGAGCTACGGCATGGTGCTCAACCTTCTGCAGCGCCATGACCTGGCCAAGGCCCGAGATCTGGTGGAACGCAGCTTCGGTCGCTATCTGGCCGGCCTGGATCTCGTTGATGAGGAGAATCTGCTGGCTCAGTTGCGCCTGCAGCTGGGTCAGCTGGAGGGGGTTGCGGGCGACATCCCCTGGGAAGACTTCGAGGATTACGAGAAACTTCGTGGACGCCTGCGGGAAGAACGTCGTCTGCTGCGGATTCTTCAACAGCAGGCTGAAGAGACTCTGGCCAACGAGCTCACCCTGGCCCTCCAGTTCGCCAGCACAGGCACTTTGGTCAGCCTGAAATCACCTCAGCTGCGGGGTCGTGTCTCGCCTGCGGTGATTGTCGACAAGGTGGATGGTCCTGGACAGTTCCCCCTGTTGCTCTGCCTCACGGACGACAACCTCTGGGTGCTGCTGCCCTGTCAGGCCGTGGTGAGCATCCACGCTGAACTGAGCTGTCTTCAGGTCAGCGGAGTGACGGCGCCGGATCTGAGCCGGGCCGGCGAGCTGCGGCACGGGGATCAGGCCAGTGGTGGTCTTGCTCTTGCTGTGGCTCACATGGCCCGTCGTCACGACATGACCACACCTCAGTACGACCTGGCTGGAGAGGTGCTGGCCCAGGCCCGCTCGGTGCGTGATCTCGAGGAGCAACAGCAGCAGCATCCGGCCCATCGCTGGGGCGATCGCAAGCAGCTCAAGAAGCACCGTCGTCGGATGGAGGAGCTGGAGCAGGAGATCGAAGAGCGGCAGAGACTGCTCCATCACCGCTCCAACCGCCACTGGGAGACATTTCTGGCTCTGATGGAGATCCTGCAGCAATTCGGCTGTTTGGATGACCTCGAGCCCACGGAGATCGGCCGCACCGTGGCAGCCCTCCGTGGCGACAACGAACTCTGGCTGGGTCTGGCCCTGATGAGTGGCCATCTCGACGATCTTTCCCCGGCAGATCTTGCGGCGGTTTTCGAAGCGATCAGCACCGAGGTCAATCGTCCGGATCTCTGGAGCGGCTTTCCCCCGCCACCGGCCGCTGAAGAGGCACTGCAGGACCTTTCAGGTCTTCGCCGTGAATTGCTGCGAGCGCAGGAGCGCCATGGAGTTGTGGTGCCGGCCTGGTGGGAACCGGAACTGATGGGCTTGGTGGAGGCCTGGGCGCGAGGCACCGACTGGACCGATCTGATCGCCAACACCTCACTCGATGAAGGTGATGTGGTGCGCATCATGCGCCGTACGGTTGACCTGCTGGCGCAGGTGAACTACTGCGAAGCCATCAGTGAGCAGCTTCGCAGTCATGCCCGCCAGGCTCTCAGAGCCATCAACCGTTTCCCGGTTGCCGAGGCGGAGGATCTTCAGCAGCAGAATGCTGCATCGAATCCCGCCACGGAACGGGCCGCCTGAACTCAGGTGTGCGGTTGCGCCATGACGGCTGGATTCATCAGCGCATCAAAGCGTTCCGGGGAGATGTGACCCAGCTCCATTGCCGCGTCCCGCAGGCTCAGCCCCTCGCGATGGGCATGTTGCGCAATAGCGCTGGCCGATCGGTAACCGATCTCGGGTGTGAGGGCTGTCACCAACATCAGCGAGCGTTCGACAAAGGCTGCGATCCTTTCTCTGTCGGGCTTCATTCCGTCGACCAGGTTCAGGCGGAAACAGCGGCAGGCATCGTTCAGCAGATTGATCCCCTGCAGCAGGTTGGCGCCGATCAGAGGCTTGTACACGTTCATCTGCAGGTGACCACCCGCTCCGGCGGCGGCAACGGCCGCATCCAGTCCGATCACCTGGGTGCAGACCATCGCAAGGGCTTCGCACTGGGTTGGATTCACCTTGCCAGGCATGATCGAACTGCCGGGTTCATTGGCCGGCAGGAGCAGTTCACCGAGTCCTGCACGCGGACCACACGACAGAAGCCGGATGTCGTTGGCGATTTTCAGCAGGCTCACGGCCAGGCGACGCAGCTGGGCCATGGCCTGAACCAGAGCGTCATGGCCCGCCATCACAGCGAACAGATTCGGCGCCGGATGAAAAGCGGTTGTTGTTCGTTCCGCCAGAAGATTCACCACATCGCTGGAAAATCCAGCGGGCGTGTTCAAGCCGCTGCCCACGGCTGTCCCGCCGAGGGGCAGCGCCAGCATGTCCTCCCGAGCCTTCTCCAGCCATTCCCGACCCTGATGGATCTGATCCCTCCAGGCACTCACTTCGTCTCCGAGGCGTAGGGGCACCGCATCCTGCAGATGGGTGCGACCGATCTTGACGATGTCCATCCAGCTGCCGGCCTTCTCGTCAAGGCTGGCGATCAGCCGGTCCAGTTCCGGCAGCAGGTCGTTCTGCAGCAGAAGAACGGCTGCCACATGAATGGCGGCGGGAAAGGCGTCGTTGGTCGACTGGGATCGGTTGACGTGGTCGTTGGGGTGAACAGGGTTATGGCTGCCAAGGGCGTGACCGGTGTCCCTGGCGGCAAGGTTGCTGATCACCTCGTTCACATTCATGTTGGTCTGAGTGCCGCTGCCGGTCTGCCAGACGCTGAGAGGGAACTGGTTGTCGTGTGTCCCTTCGGAGATGGCTGCTGCGGCGCGTTCAATGGCCTGCACCTGCTGTGCTGTGAGCAGTTCATGGCGACCGTTGATCTCAGCGCAACATCCCTTGATGCGTGCCAGGGCATGAATCAATTCGGCAGGAATCAGCTGGTTGCCGATGGCGAAGTTGTTGCAGGAGCGCTGGGTCTGTGCGCCCCAGAGAGCCTCCGCCGGGACCTCAACGCAACCCATGCTGTCGTGTTCCTGCCGCAGCTGGCCACCCATCGCAGAATGCCGTCCCAAACCTTTGATCGTAGGGATGCCCTTCATTCCCCTTGCTCAAGGGAGGCACCAGTGTTCCGTGGTGTGTGTCGGTGCCGATCAACTGATGCCGTAGTGATTCAGAAACCAGCGCACTGTTTCTTCAATCGCTGAAGAGAAGTCGTGTCGTGGAGACCAGCCGAGTTCGTTTTCAATGCGGCTTGGATCAATGGCGTAGCGCCTGTCATGGCCAGGACGATCCGTCACCATCTGGATCAGATTGTTGTGGGGCGTCTTAGTGGGAATCAAATGATCGAGATGCAAGCAGATGCACTCCACAACCTCACGATTGGTTCGTTCTCCGTACCCGCCAACGCAATAGCTGCGTCCGGATGTTCCATTGCAGGCCGCAAGCAGAAGAGCATCCACATGATCTTCCACGAACAACCAATCCCGAACATTCAGCCCATCGCCGTAAAGCGGAATGGCCTCACCTTGAGCGGCTTTGAGTGTGACCACGGGGATCAGTTTTTCCGGGAATTGCCAGGGTCCGTAATTGTTGGAACAGTTGGTCAACACCACCGGCAATCCATAGGTGTGATGCCAGGCACTCACCAGATGATCGCTGGCAGCTTTGCTTGATGAATAAGGACTTCGCGGATCGTAGGGAGTGGTCTCGCAGAAACGTCCTTCCCTTCCCAGTGACCCGAACACTTCATCGGTGCTGATGTGATGCAGACGGAACTGGGCCTGGCGTTCATCGTTGAGCTGTTCGTGGTGTTCGCGTACAGCCTGCAGAAGGTTGTAGGTCCCGGTCACATTGCTTTCGATGAAGACACCCGGGCCTGCGATTGATCGGTCCACATGGCTTTCAGCAGCCAGATGCATCACGAGATCCGGATCTGCCGTTTGAACCGCAACTCGAACCGCTTCAGCGTCGGCGAGGTCGACCTTCAGCAGCTGATGCCGTTCTGAATGATCGGATCCAAGATCGGCCAGCACCGCCTCAATCGAGCTCAGATCACTGGCATATCCCATCTTGTCGAGGTTGAACACGACGGCATCGCTTTCACGCAGCAACCTGCGCACCACGGCTCCACCAATGAAGCCCGCGCCGCCCGTGACGAGGATCCTGCGGCGTGATCCAAGTAATTCAGCGGCATTCGGCAGTGAGGCGGTCATGGTTGAGAGGTCTTGAGGAGTGGTCAGGTCCTGAATTCAGTGCGCAACGTTCTTCAGAACATCTCTGAGAGCTGATCGCCAGTGCTCGGCCTTTAAATCGAGATCCTGTCTGCTTCCCTGGCAGTCCAGCAGTGAGTAAGCCGGTCGTCGGGCCGGGGTCGGGTAGTCGATTGTTGTGATCGGATTGACGCAGGCTGTCTGCTTCAGCAGGCCGAGTTCAACCCCCAGCTCGCCGACAGCGACGGCGACGTCGTACCAGCTGGCAGCACCGGCATCACTCCAGTGCATCACGGGGGGGAGCTCAATGCCTTCGCTGCGGCGCTGAATCGCCTGCCAGCAGGCGGATGCCAGGTTGAGGGTGCTGCTCGGACAGCCCACCTGATCGGCAACGACGTTCAGTTCGTCTTTTTCGCGGTGCAGCCTCAGCATCGTGAGGGCAAAGTTCCTCCCCACAGGTCCCATCACCCAGCTGGTTCGCAGGATGAACCCATCACCGTTGCCGCCAAAGGCTGCTTCCACGGCCTCCTCGCCTCTGGCTTTGGTGGCGCCGTAGACACCCAGGGGATCGCGGGGCTGATCGGTGCGATAGGGCGCCCCTTGCCGGCCATTGAACACAAAGTCGGTGCTGAGCTGCAGCAGGCGACCGTTCCGCTGCTTGAGAGCAGCCGCCAGGGCCTCGGGCGCACCGGCATTCACCGCCTCCGCCAGCTCCGGCTCTGATTCCGCCTTGTCCACAGCTGTGTAAGCCCCGGCATTGATAACCCAATCGGGCCGGTACTCCTCCACAGCCGCCTTGCAGGCAGACGGGTCTGACAAATCGAGTGCAAGGAGGTCTCCACCACCACTGCGGCTGCTGGCCAACAGCTCAAGGCCTTGCGGGGCCGATGCGAGCAGCGCCTGGCCCAGCTGGCCGGCCGCACCGGTGAGCAGAACTTTCATGCGAAGACATCCTCTGCGGCCAAAGCCGTCCTGAAGCCAGCGGCCTCAGCATCTTTCCCCGAAAGGCTCACTTCCGTACCCTCCAGCTGCTCCAACGGCCAGTCGATCGCAATGTCGGGGTCGTTCCAAACAATCGCCCGCTCGCAGCTCTTGTTCCAGAAGCCCCTGGCCTTGTACTGAACTTCAGCGACGTCGCTCAGGGTCAGAAACCCGTGGGCAAACCCCTCCGGAATCCAGAGTTGAGACTTGTTGGCCGCTGTGAGCTCCGCTCCCACCCATTGCCCGAATGTGGGTGATCTCCGTCGGATGTCCACCGCAACATCAAAAATCGAGCCGAGGCTGGAACGCACCAGTTTGGCCTGGGGCTCCGGTGCCAGCTGATAGTGCAGACCGCGCAGAACACCCCGCACTGATCGGGAGTGGTTGTCCTGGGAGAAGACCACTGCTTCTCCGACAGCCTCATCCAATGTCCGTTGATTCCAGCTCTCGAAAAACCAGCCACGCTCGTCTCCAAACGCAGAAGGCGTGATCAGCAGGGGGCCATCCATCACCTCCCCCTGATTTGACTTCAGCTGATCAACCTGCATGAAATGCCTCCACCTCAAGACTGCTCTGCAGTGCCGCATGGTCGCTGCTGCTCTCCTCCAGCAGCTGCAACAGGTAAGTGCCGTAGCCGCTCTTCTTCAAGGGTTGTGCGAGTTCCTCCAGCCTTTCAGCTGTGATCCAGCCCTGCCGCCAGGCCACCTCCTCCGGGCAACCCACTTTGAGTCCCTGCCGGTGCTCCAGGGTGCGGATGTAGCTCGCAGCATCGTTGAGGGAGTCACAGGTGCCGGTGTCCAGCCAGGCCATGCCGCGACCCATCAGTTCCACCTGCAGCAGGCCCTCATTCAGATACATCTGATTGAGATCGGTGATCTCCAGTTCCCCGCGCGCTGATGGCTTCACCTGTTGGGCTCGATCCACCACGGACGAGTCGTAGAAATACAAGCCCGTTACGGCATAACGGCTTCTGGGTCGGCTGGGTTTCTCCTCCAGGCTCAGAACCTTGCCGCTGGCATCGAATTCCGCCACGCCATAGCGCTCGGGATCACTGACCGGATAAGCGAACACCGTGGCGCCTTGATCACGCTCGTCGCTGCCAACAAGCTGCGGCACAAGGTCATGGCCGTGGAACAGGTTGTCTCCGAGCACGAGGGCCGCTGGCGCTCCGCCGAGAAAATCGGCACCAATGAGGAAGGCCTGGGCCAGGCCATCAGGGCTCGGTTGCACCGCGTAGTCAATCCTCATTCCCCACCGGCTGCCGTCTCCCAGCAACCGTTCAAATGCGGCCTGGTCGTGGGGCGTGGTGATGATCAGCACCTCGTTGATCCCCGCCAGCATCAACGTGCTCAGCGGGTAGTAAATCATCGGCTTGTCGTAAACCGGCAACAGTTGCTTGCTCACCGCCTGGGTGATCGGGTGAAGCCTGGTGCCGCTGCCTCCGGCCAGGATGATTCCTCTGCGGTTAGAAGCTGATCGCATCAACAGCTGTCATCGCCTGGTATTTGAGCATGACCCTCCGTTCCCGACCCAGTCAGCGCCAGTCGAGCCAGGGCAGATTCGGAATGATCGCTGCAGTGCTGCGGCGATAGCTGGCGTAGTCCGGGTGAAGTGCGAGCAGGATCCGCTCCTCTCGTCGGGCTTTCCCCCCCAGAACCATGACGAGCAGAAGAAGCAGGAGCAGATGGAGCAGGCTGCCAACCCCGATAACAACGCCGAGAGAGCACAGCAGAACGGCCTGGTACATCGGATGCCTGCAACGTTTGTAGGCGCCGCTGCTGATCAGTCGGTTTCCTTCCTTGGGTTCAGGAAGGGGTGACAGGCTGGAGCCAAGGGAGACAAAGGCCTGAACGGCCAGGGTCAGACCAGCCAGCACGAGCAGGGCACCGATCAGGTTGAGCTGCCAGGGCCAACGGGCGAAGCCCAGTGAGGACAGTTGCGGCCATCGCGGCAGCAGATGAGCACCGATCAACAGCATCTGACCCATCAGCCACCACTCGCCACGTCGGTTGTCCAGCCATCCGCCCCAGCTGAATCCCCAGCTCGAGAACATCACTCCATCACCACCAGTTTCCGGACCTTGCGCTGCTCGATCAGGCTGGCCAGCATCAGCATGTCATCGCTGTGGATCAGGCCCACGCAGCCCAGTGTGCCGCTGTTGGCATTGCGGTTGGCACTGGGATCGAGGTGAATCCCGAGGTGACCGCGACCTGTCGGGAAACGCGGCTCAAGGCCGATCCAGACCGGGCCAAGTTCGGCCGGGTCCTGGGGGCCGAGAGCTTCAACGGGCCCGACGCTGTAGGTGCCCGGTGGAAGCGGAGCTCGTGTTCCGGCACGGTGTCGATCAGCGTTCTGCCGGTGGGCTCGTCCGGTGACGGTCTCGAAGTCGAGGCTGTCTGATCCAGGGGTTTGCAGCTCGAGATTCCAGATCGGATCACCGGTGATGGCCAGTCGCCGGTCTGTGCGACTCAGCACCAGCCGTGATGCATCAAGCGGTTGGGTTGCAATCTCCTGGCCGAATGCCGGTGCTGCTGTGGCTGCGAGCAGCAGAGCAAGGCTGCAGAAACGGCTCCTCATACCTCGTTTTGACCCGGTGAGTGCGGAACCTTAAGGACATATTTTTTTCCTTGGGCAACAGAAAAGTGACGGCTTCCCATGGTTGTTGCGAATCAGAGCTCGTCCTGGATCAGTTGTCGTGCTGTTGCCTCGTCCAGTTCGCTCAGTCCGCACCCGCTGTCGAGCTGGGGCTTCAGCAGTTCTGCGGCTTTTTCCACCTGCGGATTGCGAAGCACCGCTGGATGGATCCCCAGTTCACTGAGCGCAAAGCTCATGGCCGCATCAGCCTGTCTGCGGTTGAGCTCCCCCTTGTCGATCAGGCAAGTTGCGTTCGCCAGTGTTCCGGCGGCAAAGGCGCGGATGCTGCGAGCCAGTTCAATCCGGGTCACCCTGCGCTGAACCGTGTCTGGCAGGGGATCCGCCAGAGCCGGAGCCTGGCCGATGCCACTGCAGGCCATCAGAACCACGACCCAACGGAGCATTCCTGCGCATCAGCTGCGCCATCTTGCCGCTGTCTTCGCTGCAGTGCAGGGTCGTGTTTCAGTTCAGCCTTGGATAGCGATCGGCGATGGGATCACCGGTGAAACGCGCAACCCAGCCTGCGCTGCTGTTGAAGAACCGCAGCGCGCAGAACGAGGGCTCTGATCCCATGTCGAACCAGTGACGTGTGCCCGCCGGTACATGGATCAGATCACCCTGCTCGCAAAGGATCACAAGGACTTCCCCGTGGATGCGCAGACAGAACAGCCCCTGACCTTCCACGAAGAAGCGCACTTCCCTCTCGGAATGGATGTGTTCAGCCAGGAATTTGCGCCGGAGTGCTGCACGCTCGGGATGGTCTGGATGGACGCGGATCGCATCGACTGCCGCAAAGCCCTCGGCGGCCTGGATGCGGCGGATGTCATCGGCATAGGCGCCGAGAATTTCCTCCTGCTCGGCGCCCCGCCTCAGCCTCCGGCAGGTTGGCCACTGTTCAAAATCGACTCCGCGGGTTCTCAGCTCGCGCTGAATGGAATCGGGATCGCTGCAGATGCGCTGCGGGACGGGGGTCTCTTCCCCGACACGCTCACCCGGCTCTGGAAAGATGCTCAGGCGACTCATCGATCTGATCCTTGAGGGAGCGCTCCGCTGACCATCCTTGATTCCGCTGTGACCGCCGGCCTCACTCTCGTTGGAATTGGTCCGGGTGATCCGGAACTGATGACCCTCGCGGCGGTGTCCGCCATCGAACAGGCCCAGGTTGTCGCTTTTCCGGCTGCACGCGAGGGGGCCGAGAGCATGGCCGCTGCGATTGCACAGCCCTGGATCCGTCAGAACCAGCGCCGACTCCCTCTGCTGTTCCCGATGGTGGAGGCTGCAGAACCCCGCATCCAGGCATGGCATCAGGCTGCGGAAGCCCTCGCGGCTGAGGTGGCACGTGGTCACGCCGTGGTGTTGCTCTGTGAAGGAGACGCGTCGCTGTTCGCAACCAGCAGTTACGTGGTTCTGGCTCTCAAGCAGCGTCATCCCCGCTGTCCGCTGCGGGTGATTCCAGGCATCACGGCCATTTCAGCGGCAGCGGCGGCCGGAGCCTGGCCCCTTGCTCTTCAGCAGGACCAGCTGCTGGTGATGCCTTGTCCGGACACCGATGAAGACCTTCAGGCGGCTCTTGCTGAGGCAGCCAGCCAGGGGCGGGTGCTGGCCTTGCTCAAACTGGGTCATCGCTGGAGCTGGGTTCGCCCACTGCTCGAGCGGCGGGACCTGTTGGAGAACACGCTGTTTGCCGAGCGGGTTGGTTGGGCGGATCAGACGGTTTGCAGGGCGGATCAGCTTCCCGCGGGCCAACGTCCTTATTTTTCGCTTCTGCTCATCCGACAAACCTGGCCTGAGGTCATGCCATGACCTGATCGAGTTGTCGGTCCAGCAGGTCCACAGCGTCAGCGGGTGTGGGGGCTCGCATCAAGGCATGGCGAAGCTGCGGTGCGCCGGGAAAACCAGTGCACGTCCAGCTCATGTGTTTCCTGGCGATCAAAAGGCCATGGTCTCCCCGGGCCTCCACCAGGGCCAGCAGCTGCTCCTTCGCCAGATTCAGTCGTTCGGCGGGGCCTGGTGTGGACGGAACCGTTCTCCCGGAGAGAGCCGCATCGATCTGCCCCACCAGCCAGGGGGCACCCATGGTGCCTCGTCCCACCATCACTCCAGCCGCACCGGTCTGCTGCAGGCAGCGCAGGGCATCGTCGGGGCTGTTGATGTCCCCGTTGGCAATCAGTGGAATGCTGAGGGCTTGTTTCACGGCAGCGATCGCGGCCCAGTCAGCGTCCCCCTTGAAACGTTGCTCGCGGGTGCGGCCATGCAGGGTGAGCAGCTGTGCGCCGGCCTCCTCCAGCTGCCGGCACCACTGCACCGGTTCGGCGTCACTGCCGCACCAGCCCAGACGGGTCTTCACAGTGACTGGAATTTCCACGGCATCCACCACGGCACCGACGATCCGGCGGGCCAGATCGGGGTCCTGAATCAGTCCGGAGCCTCCTCCCTTGCGTGCGATTTTGCGCACGGGGCAGCCCATGTTGATGTCAATTAAAAAGGCCCCTGCTGCTTCGGCCCGGCGGGCGGCATCGGCCATCGCAGCTGGCCGGTGGTCGAACAGCTGAACACCGATCGGTCCTGATTCGTCAGCCAGCTCCTCCACTTTGCTCAGGCCGTGACCCATTTCCAGGCTCGTTGCGTTCACCATTTCGGTGAACAGCAGCGCCTGGGGTGCCCAACGCCGCACCAGTCGGCGGAAGATCCTGTCGCTGACCCCTGCAAGCGGGGACTGAATCACGCGACAGGTGAGCTCACGGGGACGGCCGCGGCCTGGAATCCTGATCGTTGGGGTGGCAAGCATGGATCCATGCTGCCGATTGATGTGATCGACCTCTGGCCTCTCAGTCGCGATCTGCTGGTTCAGATCCTTGAAGACCGCTGCAGCGACCGCTTTGTCTGCGAGCGCATCTGGGAGAGGCTGGGTTATCGGGAGCTCTCGAATGGATCATGGGAAGCCGGAACCGAAACCCCGGCGGAATGGTCGGAGGCGTTTCCCGTGGCTCCCCAGCTGATTGCCGAGCGCCCTCCTTCCGTTCGGCTGACACGGTCCATCGCCAGGTGTCACAAGCAGTTGTTGAAGCAGCAGCTGGCCTTTCGGGGGTATCGCATCGATGAGCTCTATCCCCGGCGCACCCGTCGAGCGACGGCCGTGAACTGGTTGCTCGCCTGGCAGGCGGAACAAAGGGAGCCATTGCCTGAACATGGGCCCATGGCTCCCGAGCTCCCGATCCCGATCGACCCAGCCCTGGGCCATCCCGGAGACCTGCCGGTGGCCTGATGACTCAAGCCTGGATACTCACGGGGGTCCCCTGCGGCGTGTTGTTGAACAGCCAACGAGCCTGAGCCAGCGGCATTCTCACGCAGCCGTTGCTCCGGGGAACGCCGAAGGACTGACCGGCGTTCTCCTGCCAGGGAGCCGCGTGGAGGCAGATCATTTCATTGGAGCTGACGCACATCGTGTAAGGAACGCCAGGCACCGTGTAGTTGCGTCCGCGCATGGTGACTGAGCGGTACTTGGTCAGCACTTTCGAATCAAAGATCGGAGTCGGTGTGGAAGCCTTGCCGGTGCTGACCGGAATCACCCGCACCACCTGCTGGTTCTCGTCGTAAACGGTCAGGCGCTGATCGGAGAGATCGATCACGAGGCTGGCAATGAGCTCGATCATCAGGAGGGTTTCGCTGTCCCGGACCTAGCGATCTCATCTGCGTCTCATGCGTCGCACAGCAGAAGTCTTTGGTTTCTCGGGTCTGTAGGGTCGATAAAGGAGCCATGTTTCGCCCTGTGGCGCGTCCCGTCGTTGCGATCATCGGACGCCCCAACGTCGGCAAGTCCACCCTGGTGAACCGCCTCTGTCGGAGTCGGGAGGCGATTGTTCATGACGAGCCCGGTGTGACCCGGGACAGGACCTATCAGGACGGTTACTGGGGAGATCGCGAATTCAAGGTGGTGGACACCGGTGGCCTGGTGTTCGACGACGACAGTGAGTTTCTGCCGGAGATCCGTGAGCAGGCCTCTCTGGCTCTGGAGGAGGCGAGCGTGGCCGTGGTGATCGTGGATGGTCAGCAGGGGATCACAGCTGCGGATGAATCAATCGCCGATTTTCTCCGCAGCCGGACCTGTCCCACCTTGCTGGCGGTGAACAAGTGCGAGTCGCCGGAGCAGGGGCTGGCGATGGCGGCTGAATTCTGGAGCCTTGGTCTGGGAGAGCCCTACCCGATCTCATCCATTCATGGTGTGGGCACCGGTGATCTGCTCGATCAGGTGCTCACCTTCCTGCCTCCGAAGGATCAGGAAGGTGACGAGGAGGAGCCGATCCAGATGGCGATCATCGGTCGTCCCAATGTGGGCAAATCAAGCCTTCTCAATGCCATCTGCGGAGAACAGCGCGCGATCGTCAGTCCCATTCGAGGGACCACCCGCGACACGATCGATACGAGCATCGTCCGTGAAAACCGACCCTGGCGGCTGGTCGACACAGCTGGCATCCGTCGCCGCCGCAGCGTCAACTACGGGCCCGAGTTCTTCGGCATCAATCGAAGCTTCAAGGCGATCAACCGAAGCGATGTCTGTGTCCTGGTGATTGATGCCCTTGATGGAGTCACCGAACAGGATCAGCGGCTTGCAGGCCGAATTGAGGAGGACGGCCGCGCCTGCGTTGTTGTGGTGAACAAGTGGGACGCCGTGGAAAAGGACAGCCACACCATGACGGCCATGGAGAAGGAGCTCAGGGCCAAGCTTTATTTCCTGGACTGGGCGCCGATGCTGTTCACGTCGGCTCTGACCGGACAACGGGTGCAGAGCATTTTCGCGCTGGCCGCTCTTGCGGTTGAACAGCATCGTCGTCGCGTCAGCACCTCCGTGGTCAATGAGGTGCTCAAGGAGGCTCTGAGCTGGCGCAGTCCGCCCACCACCAGAGGTGGACGTCAGGGGCGTTTGTACTACGGCACCCAGGTGGCCAGCCGGCCGCCCAGCTTCACTCTGTTCGTCAATGATCCCAAGCTCTTCGGGGACACCTACCGGCGCTACGTGGAACGTCAGATCAGAGAGGGTCTTGGCTTTGATGGAACGCCCCTGAAGCTGTACTGGCGGGGGAAACAGCAGAGAGATGCGGAGCGCGATCTGGCCCGTCAGCAGAGTCGCCAGAGCTGAGGGATGGACTGGCTGCGGCAGATCCCCATCGGCCAGTACGTGGATGGTCCTTCGTGCTGGTTGCGTCGCCTTGATGCGCGTCTGAAGCTCAGCTGGTCGCTGGTTTTTCTGCTGACACCCGTTCTGGCGGGGCCTGTCTGGAGAGTGTCGCTTGTGCTGGCGCTCTTGTTGCTCACCGTCGCCAGTGGTCTGCCGCGTCGGCTCTGGTGGCGTTCTCTGGGTGTTCTCACCCTGCTGGCTCTCGGCGTGGGATTGCTGTCGATGTTTCTGCCTGCAACGGATCCCGCTGCGGCTCTGGCCCTGCGCCCTCCCGATGAACTTCCGGGTGCTCTGGTTGAGGGGCCGGACTGGGATGTGCTGCGTTTCGGCCCTCTGCGGGTGGACCGGGCCTCTCTTCTTCTGGGCCTGCGCACATCAACCCTGCTCTTCACGGTGATTCACAGCGTCAATCTGGTGTTGCTCAGCACTCCCCCCGAGGATCTGGTCTGGGCTCTCACCTGGCTTCTGGCTCCGCTGGTCTGGCTGGGTCTCCCCATGGAGCGGCTGGGATTTCAGCTGCTTCTGGCCCTGCGTTTTCTCCCCCTGGCTCAGGAGGAACTGCAGAACCTGCTGCGATCTCTGGCAGGTCGTGCGGTCAATCTGAAACAGCTCGGTTTCAAGGCCTCTTTCGGGCTGGTCCTCGCAGTCGGTGAGCGGCTGTTGGCCAACATCCTGCTCCGCGCAGAACAGGGTGCGGACGCCCTTGTGGCGCGGGGAGGGCAGGTGCTGGATCCCTCCGCCTTTCGGCTGCCAAGACAGCAAGCCAGGATCTGGCTCAACGGTCTGGTCGCCCTGCTGCTGCCGATGACTGTGGTGCTGCGCGTTCTGTACGGTGCTTCCTAGGGAGATCGCCTTCATGGCTGCAGAGCGTTATCTCAATCACCCCACCTTCGGGATGCTGTACCTCGTGGCGCCGGCCGGCGAAGGACGAGACGTCTACGCCACGTTGTACGCCCAGCGGATGTTCTTTCTCGTCACCTTGCAGCCCAGGGGTGCGCAGTTCGAAGTGATTCCCTATGGAGATGCCAGGCACCATGCCGATGTTCATCTGCAGCGATGTCAACGCTCCGGTGCTGCGGATCTGAAGGACTGGAAGCAGCTGTTCAACCAGACTTTCATCTAGGCCTTGACCAGTTCTCTCGCCGAACGCTGGAGGAATCTGCGGGAGGAGCTGCCTGCATCCGCCCGCCTTCTTGCCGTCAGCAAGGGGCATCCATCCAGTTCGATCCGAGCACTGGCCCTGCTGGGTCAGCGGGCCTTTGGGGAGAGTCGGCTTCAGGAAGCTTTGCCGAAACAAAACGACCTGGCGGACCTCGAGATCGAATGGCATTTCATCGGACGCCTGCAGAGCAACAAGGTTCGCCCCGTGGTGAAGGCCTTCTCAGTCATTCATTCCGTTGACTCCCTGGAGCTGGCCAGGCGTGTGTCGCGCATCGCCTCCGAGGAGGAGGTGTCCCCCTCTGTACTGCTCCAGGTGAAGCTTCGGCCCGATCCGAGCAAGGGTGGCTTCGACGCCGATCATCTTCAAAACGTGTGGGCGGAGCTTTCAACCCTCCCTGCCATGCGGGTTGTCGGGTTGATGACCATGGCCCCGTTTGATTGCCCTGTCATGGATCGGCGGGCGTTGTTCAGCGAGTGCCGCCATCTGGCGGACCACCTGGGTTTGCCGGACTGTTCGATGGGGATGAGTGGTGACTGGCGTGATGCCACCGCTGCCGGCAGCACCTGGTTGCGCCTGGGATCAGCACTGTTCGGGGCTCGGCCGGTATCAGCGCCGGCCATGGGCTGACTTGCTGAGGATTGGCTGAAACGTTATCCAAGGTCATAGGTTTCCCTGTTCCCGGGAGCCCACCACGTCTCAGCCTGAGAGGAATTTCAAGGTGTCGCTCATTTCCCGCCTGCGTGCCGTCGTCGCCGGTGACGACTATCTCGATGGCGATCTGGATGATTTGGTTTACGACGATGATCAAGTGGAGCAGGACCAGCGGGCTGCCCAGGCCGACGGTGGTGCCCTGGCCACCATTGGCGACAGCAATCCCTTTGACCTCGGCGACAGCCTGCCAGGTTCCAATGTGATCGGCATGCCCGGCATCAGCTCGGCTGCGGCGGAGGTCAACCTCATGGAGCCCCGCAGCTTCGATGAGATGCCACGTGCCATTCAGGCCCTGCGCGAGCGCAAAACGGTGATCCTCAATCTCACGATGATGGAACCGGATCAGGCCCAGAGAGCGGTTGATTTCGTTGCTGGTGGCACCTTCGCCATTGATGGCCACCAGGAGCGGGTGGGCGAGAGCATCTTCCTCTTCGCCCCCAGCTGTGTCACCGTCACCAACACCAGTCAGGAAGAGACGTCTTCTCCGACCGTTGTCAGCCGTGAAGCGGATGTGGCCGAGCAGCCCGAAGTCGCTGCAGCGCCTTCGCCGGCCTGGGGCGCCGCTGCACTCTGAGGCCCGGGCGTGTCTCCCTCAATCGGTGTGATCGGTCTGGGCCGCATGGCTCAGGCCCTGATTGAACCTCTGCTCGCAGCTGGCTCCATTGCGCCGGATCAGGTGACGGCTGTTGTCGGTCAGCCTGAGTCGGCTGCAGCGTTGCAGCAAAGTGCTTTCCGCCAGTGCGTGATTCACGCCGCTGGATCGGCTGAAGCAGTGGATGTCTGGACAGCTCCCCTGCAGCTGCTGGCGATCAAACCGCAGCAGGTTGAGTCTGCGGCCGCCTCACTCCCACCGGTGAGCGGTTCCCCACTCCTGGTGTCTGTCCTGGCGGGAGTCAACCTGTCGCGGTTGCAGCGTTTGTTTCCAGGCCACCGGGTGGTCCGTGCTGTGCCGAACACTCCGTCACTGGTGGGTCAGGGACTCACGGCCCTTGCCTGGGGAGAGAACATCTCCCCGCCTCAGCGTCAGAACGTTCAGGACCTCTTTGCCGGCGTTGGAGAGGTTTTGGAGCTGCCCGAAGAGAAACTCGATGCCTTTCTGGCACTCACATCATCGGGTCCGGCCTTTGTCGCTCTCGTGGCCGAAGCGATGGCCGATGGTGCTGTGGCAGCGGGATTGCCCCGTGATCTGGCCCATCGTCTGGCCCATCGAACCCTGGCTGGATCCGCGGCACTGCTGGATCAGCGTCAGCTGCATCCTGCAACGTTGAAAGATATGGTCACCTCCCCAGGAGGGACAACCATCGCCGGCGTTCGTGCCCTTGAGCGAGGAGGGTTGCGTTCGGCCCTGATGGAAGCCGTCATTGCTGCAGCGGAACGCAGCAGAGAACTGGCCTGAATCAGGCAGCCTGAACCGGTGACTGGGTGAGCAGGGAGGCGTAAACCGTTTCGATGGCGTCGATGTTGCGATCAATGGTGTAGCGATCCAGGACCCTTTCTCGGGCTTTGCGGCCCAGTTCCGCCGTCAGAACAGGTTGTTCCAGCAACACCGGCAGAAGGGTGCGCAGCTGCGAGGTCACCCCCTGCGTGCTCAGCACGATCCCCGCCCCGTCATTCAGCACTTCACCATCGGCTCCGGCATCCGTGGCGATACAGGCGGTTCCACAGGCCATCGCTTCCAGCAGTGCCAGGGACAGCCCCTCCACGAGGCTGGGAAGAACGAAGACTTCTGCACACTGCATCAGGGCAATGCGTGTGCTCTGGTCGGGCTCATAACCCCACCAGATCACGGATGCATCGTCGTATTGATTGATCAGGCTGCTGCGCAGCGGGCCATCCCCCACAATCACCAGGCAGCTGTCGCCGGGATCCGCTATCCGCCAGGCCTGAAGCAGAGCTTCCACATTCTTTTCAGTGGCCAGACGCCCCACATAAAGAAAGATTCGTTTGGTGCCGATTCGTTCCCGAACGTTCTGGAGCATGGGGGAGGGGCAGCTCGGAATCGCCGGAGACCAGCGATTGATATCCACGCCGTTGGGAATCACCACCAGTCGGCTTTCCGGTACCCCAAGACGCACCAGCACATCGGCCTGCAGCTCGGAGAACACAATCACCCGGTCGTATTTCGCCAGTGCAGGGGCATACAGCTGATAGGTGAGCTGCTGGGTACCGGCCGTGATGTTGCGCAGGCCAGCATCGAAGGGCGGGTGAAATGTCGCAACGAGGGGAACCTCAAGTTGCTGGCAGAGTTCCGGAAGCCTGAAATCCAGTGGTGAAAGCGTGAGACTGGCGTGGACGATGTCCGGTTTCAGACGCTCCAGCGACTCCCGTAATTCCCGTTGAGCCCTTGGGGAGGGAATGGTGTAAACCTGCGACTTCACCAGATAGGGCAGGCTCACATCCGGGTCGTTGGCCAGCAGGGAGGTGGCGGGGCTTTCCGGATCGCGAGGGTTGTCGAAATGAATGAAATGCGTCTGGTGGCCTCTGTTGCGCAAGGCCTCTGTCGTGCTGAGCCCGTAGGAGACATTCCCGCAAAACGGTGATTTTTTTCCCAGCCAGGCAATTTGAACCAAGCTTGAGGATCCTCCTCAGGCGAATGCAAAAACTAGCAGCGCTGCCATGGTCTTTCTAGTAATGCGGCCGTCAGAGCAAGGCCCGCCAGCAGAAGCAGGACCGGCTGCAGACCGATGCTGCTCACCAGGGTTCCCGCGAGCACAAGCGGCAAACTCAGCGCGATGTTGATCAGGTTGTTCTGCAGTCCGAAAACACGGCCTCTTTCGGATTCCGGTGTTTCCTCCTGAATCGTGGTCTGAGCCGGGATGGCCACCAGAGCTGCACCGACGCCCAGAATTCCACACAGGCCGAGGGTGAATCCCAGGGAGCCCCTCAGTTGGCTGAGCAGCACCAGGGTCCAGGTGATCGTGCCGAGTCCGGTTGCACTCAATCGTCTACGGCTGAAGCGATGCCCGGCCTGGGCGATCACCACCGCGCCGATGGCCATACCGACGCCGCTCATGGCGAGAAGTGCCCCAAAACCTGATGGCCCGAGACTGTCGATCAGGGCCGCCAGCTGCAGTGCAAGGACGTAAAGGGCAGCAAGAAGGCTGTACAGCAGAACCAGATGCAGCATTGCGCCGCGGACGGACGGCACCTGTTTCAGCACCTGAAGCCCCTCACCGATCTCCGTCCATACCGATGTGGTGGAGGGCGGCTTCGGTGCTTCTTCCAGGCTCAGTCGCGTGATGCTGACCGCCGCCAGGCCATAACAAAGCGGAAGCAGCAGGAATTCCCCCCCATCGATCCCGATCATCAGCAGACCGTGATGCAGAGCTCTCAGGATCGGTTCGCCCAGCGCGAAACCGAGAATCGTCGCGCCCATGCTGGTGGCCTGATAGAGGGAATTCGCCGCCAGCAGGTGCTGCCGAGGAACCACCAGGGGGATGGTTGCTTGCTCGGCGGGGGCAAAGAACTGCGTGAGGACTGACTCAATCAGGGTCATGCCGATCAGTCCCCAGTAGCCCCAGGGCAGCCCAAGCCAGGTGGGGCCGGGCAGAAGGCAAATCGGTGCAAACAGCACCATCAGGGCGCGCAACGCGTTGGAGGCCACCATCACCCGGCGTTTCGGCCAGCGGTCAGCCCAGACGCCGGCGACCGTTCCCAGCACCATCGCCGGGATGGTGTTGGCCACGAAGATGCCTGTGGCCAGAAGCGTGATCACCTTGGTGCGGGTGCTGATGTCCAGCCCGTACCCGGAGGCCATATCGGCCAGAACTCCGCTGCCCTCTCCCATCAGCAGCAGGTGCTGATCGATCAGGAACACCATCAGCACGATGTAGAACTTGTCCGCCAGCTGAGAGAAGATCTGGCCCAGCCAGAGCTTGCGGAAGTCGTTCAGCTTCAGAACAGCCTGCAGGCCGCGGCTGCCTTCAGGATTGCTTCCTGTGGGCAGGGCGGGTTCGGGTGAGGAAAGGGTCGGTCCGCTCAAGGAGGCGTTGCGTCGCGGCCATGTTGGCTCATGTGCCCGTCAGAAGAGATTCACGAAGCATCGCGAGGGCTCGACTTCGCCGGTTCAGATGCACGCCGATCCAACGCTCCACCACCGCCAGCAGTCGCAGCCACACCGCTGGAGGGCCCATCAGTTCTCCGTCGCGTCGTCGGGGCAGGTCGGGGCGGATGAGCCGTTGCAGCAGAGCCAGTTCCGAGGGGTTCATGGTCAAGGCGGCACCGGGCTGGGCATCAATGGCGAAACCATCCTCTGGCAGCAGACTGCAGCGCCATTCCCACTGACCCAGCGGTGGATCCAGGGGCTTGCCGGTCAGGCAGCAGCTTTGCAGTGGCAGTCCATAGCCGCCGAGGGTGAGCAGGTGCACGCAGGCCTGAACGGTGCCGGCCAGCACCAGATCCGGGCTCTGCGCGCGTTGTTCGAGTCGTTCCAGGTGCAGCAGCAACATCGCCAGAAGACCCTCCACTGGATCCTGGGCTGCGATCTGCAGGCAGAGGTCACACAGAGCCTGCGCTGCAGACAGTGATTCCAGTTGCCGCCCCAGTTCTGAGAAGCTCCTCAACACGCGCAGCTGTCGGACTCTGGGCAGGCCACTGCGTCCCCCCACCTGCAGCTGCAACAGGGTGAGTGGGGCTGCAGCAGCCAGACTGCTTTTCGGTCGTCGGGCACCGGGAACCGCCAGCCGTGTCACGCCCTCGGATTCGCTCAGCAGGCTGAGCAGCCGGTCATGTTCGCCGAGGGGTCCGACCTTGAGGGCCAGCCCTTCCAATCGACGCTCAGCCATTCAACCTGCAGGCCGCCGCAGAGCCTGCACCAGCTGAGGCGCGGAGGTGGTGCCGATCAGGTCGGCTCCTGCCTCCAGAATCTCCATAACCAGTTCCAGGCTGTGGATGCCTCCCGCTGCTTTGATGCTGCAGCGGTTTCGACACAGCGCCTTCATCTGCTCAATCTGAGCGGAATGACAAGGCGGCCCGAAGCCGTTGCCGGTCTGCAGGCCGCTTGCCCCGGCATCGATGGATGCTTCCACGGCAAGACCCAGCTGCTCCTCCGTCAGACGAGCCATATCAAGCACCACGCGAACCGGAAGCCCGAGGTCGCAGAGCGCTGCAATCTCCTCGGAAAACCGGTTGGCTTCGTTGTTGGCCAGGGCATGGAAATCCGGCGCGACATCCAGTTCCTGAGCGCCATGGGCGGCTGCCCACTCAGCTTCAGCCAGCTTGAGTTCGGCTGGCAGTGCTCCGAAGGGAAAACCGATCGCAGCGATCAGGCGTGGACCACTGTCGCTTCGACCCAGCCGGTCGCGCATCAGGGACAGCTGCGGAAGGGTGGTGCAGATGCCCCGAACCCCTTCCTGGCGACCTCCATCGCACATCTCCAGCAGCTGTGCATTCGTGAGCAACGGATCGAGGACGGCCTGATCAAGCCTTTGGTGCAAGTCGGGAAGCTCTTTGGGGCGTTCGGCCATGCCTCAGAGGTGAATCATTCCCGAGCCTGAATCACGCCGTATCCACCGTGGTTGCGGCGGTAGATCACCTGGAGTTGTCCGCTTTGGCGATCGCGGAACAAGTAGAAATCGTGGTCGATGAGATCCAGCTGCTGACGTGCCTCCGCAAGATCCATCGGTGGCATCTCGAAATATTTGCGACGCACTCCCGGGTCGGGGAGTTCAGCCTCACGTCCATCCAGCAAGGATCCATCCACCTGGCTGTCGTCGCTGAGGGCGTCGGTGCTGGGGGTGTTTGAGGCGCTGTGGCCGTGGCTGTGGTGGTGATCGCTGTGGCGTTCCTTCCAGCGACGCAACTGACGCGCCAGTTTTCCAGCAGCCAGATCGATGCTGGCGTAGAGGTTTTCGCTGCGCTCCTGGGCACGGATCACCGTTCCGTTGGCAAACACCGTGACCTCTGCGGTCTGCTGAGGCACCCGCGGATTGCGAGCCACGGAGAGATGGACATCCGCTTCCCGAACCGCATCACCGAAGTGATGCGTGGCCCGTTCGAGCTTGGTCTGCGTGTAATCCCTCAACGCCGGCGTGATCTCGAGGTTGCGACCATGGATCAGCAACTTCATGCGTCACTCCTGTGCCGGTTGTTATCGGCAAGTTAAGTGCGGCTGGCGATTTGGCACACCCTGATTCCGCAATTCTTTTCGAGATGCCCGGCCTGGTGCCTTTTGAACAGGCCTGGACGGCCCAACAACGTTGGCAGAAAAGGCTGCTGGAGGAAGCCGAGGCACCCGGTGCAGTTTGGTTGCTTCAGCATCCCCCCTGTTACACCCTGGGACGGGGAGCCAGCACCCAGCATCTGCATTTTGATCCGGCTCAGCCGCCGGCACCGCTGCATCGCATTGATCGAGGCGGTGAAGTGACGCACCATCTGCCCGGACAGCTGGTGGCCTATCTGGTGCTGGATCTTCGCCGGCATCAGACCGATCTGCACTGGTATCTGCGTGAGCTGGAGCAGGTGCTGATCGACGTTCTGGCTCGTCTGGGGCTGAAGGGTCAGCGGCAGCAAGGGCTCACCGGGCTCTGGCTCGACAACCGAAAGGTGGCTGCGATCGGCGTGGGTTGCCGGCGCTGGATCACACAGCACGGTCTGGCACTGAATGTTTCCTGTGATCTGGAAGGGTTTGAGCAGATCACCCCCTGCGGGCTCCATGGCCGCAAGGTGGGCTGTCTTGCTGATTGGTTGCCGGGGTTGCATCCCTCGGAGGTTCAACCCCTGCTGCGGGATGCCATCGCTGCACGATTCGATCTGGCCTGGTTCGCCGAAGCGTGATAGGCGTAGCGCAACCACAACCGATGCCCGGATGACGGCCAGCTGGAGACCCTGTGCGCGCGAACAGCAGGCTTTGCAGCGCCATTCCTTTGTTCAGAGCCTCGACAGCGTTGATGCCGTCTGGCCCTGGCTGGCCGAACACCACGGCAGCATCACGGCTGTGGATGCCCCCCATGCCGTGCATCCGGAACGGTTCAGCTTCGGCGAGCTGGCCCAGAGGATTGCCACCGCGGCGGTGGCGTTTCGTCGTGCCGGTGTGCAGAACGGTGATGTCGTGGCTCTGTTCGCTGAGAACAGTCCACGCTGGCTGGTGGCCGATCAGGGCCTGATGCGTGCCGGTGCTGCGGATGCTGTTCGCGGTGCAGCGGCCCCCGTCGAGGAGCTTCGGTACATCCTTGAAGACTGCCGCGCCACAGCGCTCGTGGTGCAGAACATCGCGCTGTGGGAGCGGCTGGCTCTGACAGCGGAGCAGCGCTCAAGACTTCGATTCGTGCTTCTGCTGGAAGGGGACCCTGTTGACGGTGTTCTTGGCTGGGAGCCGTTTCTGCAATCAGCGGCCGGTCAGCCCTCACTCACCTCGAGTCATGGACGACATCAGGTGGCCACGGTGCTTTACACCTCCGGCACAACGGGCCAGCCCAAGGGAGTTCCGCTCACCCATTCCAACCTCCTGCATCAGATGCGCTCTCTGGCCTGCGTGGCCTATCCAGCTCCGGGTTCTCCGGTGCTGAGCGTTCTGCCGATCTGGCATGCCTATGAGCGCAGCGCCAGCTACTACTTCCTGTCCTGCGCCTGCACGCAGACCTACACAACGATCAAGCAGCTCAAAAAGGATCTGCCGCGGGTTCAGCCGATCGCGATGGCCACGGTTCCCCGGTTGTGGGAGTCGGTTCAGGCCGGCTTTGAGGATGTCTTGAAGACGTTCCCCCCATCCCGTCAGCGCCTCCTGCGTGCGGCACTCGGCAACAGTGCGGCTCAACGCCTGGCTTTGCGACGGGCGAGAGGCCTGATGCTCGATGCCGACTCCTCGTTGTCCCGGTTGCGGGGTGCAGCCGCAGCTGCCCTGCGCTGGCCTCTGCATGCACTGGCCTCAGCCCTTGTCTGGCCCAAGTTGCGACGTCAGCTCAGCGGCGGACAACTGCTGTATCCAATCAGTGGTGGCGGTGCCATCGCCCCCCATATCGATGCCTTCTTCGAAGCCGTGGGGATTGAGCTGCTGGTGGGCTACGGCCTGACGGAAACCAGTCCGGTGATCAGCTGCCGCAGACCCTGGCGCAACATTCGCGGCAGTTCCGGCCTGCCCATGCCCGGCACGGAATTCCGCATCGTGGACCCCGATACAGGCGCCGCTCTGGGGTTTCGTCAGCGAGGTCGGGTTCTGGTGCGTGGACCGCAGGTGATGGGGGGGTATCTGGGAAAGCCTGAGGCAACGGCGAAGGTGCTGGATGCTGATGGCTGGTTTGACACCGGTGATCTCGGGATGCTGCTGCCGGACGGAACGGTTGCGCTCACCGGTCGGGCCAAGGACACGATCGTGCTCAGCAGCGGAGAGAACATCGAACCCGGGCCTCTGGAGGAGGCTCTCGTGGCCAGTCCACTGATTGAACAGGTGATGCTGGTGGGCCAGGACCAGCGTCAGCTTGGAGCGCTGATCGTGCCGCGCCCGGAGACGCTCCTTGCCTGGGCAGCAGAACAGGAAGTTGCCGTTGAGCCGGATCTTGGCGGCAGCCCCGGCGATCCGGCATTGCTGCGATTGCTGATGAAAGAGTGCAACACCCTTCTGAAGCAGCGCACTGGTGCCCGTGCGGATGAGCGTCTGGCCGGGGTGGTCTTGGTTCAGCCCTTCAGCATCGAAAACGGTCTGCTGACGCAGACGCTCAAACAGCGTCGTGATCGGATCACGGCCCGTGATGCCGCGTTGATCGAAGGGCTTTACGGAGCTTGAAGGTCCTGAGCAAGGGCGGTTCTCCGGTGATTGACCAGGGGCGCCTCGCCTGAGACCCTTTCGTTCATTGCGAATTCTTCATGGCCGACATCTCCTCGCTCACCATCAAGCGCCCCATCACCGTTCGCGCTGTGGTCACGCCAACCTGGAAGGAAGAAGCCGAGCGTGAAATCAGCAACGGCATCGCTGCGGCTGATCAGCAGCTGGCGCAGCTGGAACAGGAAGGCCAGCAGGTGGTGGAACAGGTGCGTCGTCAGAGTGCCAACCCTCTCGATCCAAGGGTCCAGGAGCAAGTTGCCAACATCCAGCAGCAGGTGGCCGGCAAGAGGAACGAACTGGAGGAGCAGAAGCGCAACCTGCTCCAGCAGCAGGCCCAGGTCCGGGAGCTGGAGATGGACGCGATCGTGGAACAGGGTCAGCTGGAGAGCAGCTGCGAGCTGAAGGTGGGCGACAACCTCGTGCGGAAAATGCAGGTGTCCATCGTTGTGAAGGACGGTGTCGTCCAGTCGATGGAGGAAGCCGATGAGAGCCCTTCAGCCGACTCGTAAAGTCGACTGATCTGTCAATTCGGAGACGGTTTTGGCGATCCACGACATCTTTATGCCTGCCCTCAGTTCAACCATGACTGAGGGAAAGATCGTCGAGTGGCTCAAGCAGCCCGGCGACAAGGTGAGTCGTGGAGAGTCAGTTCTGGTGGTGGAGTCCGACAAGGCGGACATGGACGTGGAATCGTTTCAGGATGGCTTCCTGGCAGCTGTTCTGATGCCGGCAGGCAGCACAGCTCCGGTGGGCGAAACGATCGGTCTGATTGTGGAGTCGGAAGCCGAAATCGCCGATGCTCAGGCAAAGGCTCCCTCCTCGCCCGCCTCATCGGCTCCAGCTCCCGTCACAACGCCAGAAGCCAAACCTGCTGCGGATCCAACAGCTCCGCCAGCACCAGTGGCTGCAGCACCAGCACCTCCTGCACCTGTATCGCCAGCACCAGTCCCTGCAGCACCGGCACCAGTCCCTGCAGCCCCGGTCGTCAACAACGGCCGCATCACTGCAAGCCCCAGGGCCAAGAAACTGGCGACCCAGCTGGGCGTTGATCTGGCGAATGTCCGTGGCACCGGCCCCCATGGCCGTATCCAGGCTGAGGATGTCCAGCAGGCTGGAGGACAACCCGTCTCCGTTCCCCGTGTGGCCGAGGGCACAGCCGCCGCTGCCACCGGTGCTGCTGCTGTCGTGTCAGCGGCCTCGCCGGCAGCTCCTTCCGGCAACAGTTTCGGCCGCCCAGGTGAGACGGTGGCGTTCAACACGCTGCAGGGTGCGGTCAACCGCAACATGGAGGCGAGCCTTGCGGTGCCTTGCTTCCGGGTTGGTTACACCATCACCACCGACAAGCTGGACGCCTTCTACAAACAGGTGAAAACGAAGGGCGTCACGATGACGGCTCTCCTGGCCAAGGCCGTTGCGGTGACCCTCGCGCGCCATCCTCAGGTGAATGCAGCGACAACAGCTGAAGGGATGGCCTATCCCGCCGATATCAACGTGGCGGTCGCAGTGGCCATGGAGGACGGTGGTTTGATCACTCCGGTTCTGCGAGGGGCAGACCGAATCGATCTTTATGAGTTGTCGCGCCAGTGGAAGGATCTGGTGAAGCGGTCCCGCAGCAAGCAACTCCAGCCTGAGGAATACAGCACCGGAACGTTCACCCTCTCAAACCTGGGCATGTTCGGGGTCGATCGTTTTGATGCGATTCTCCCCCCGGGCACCGGAGCCATCCTGGCTGTGGCAGCTTCACGCCCCACGGTTGTGGCTGCCAAGGATGGCTCGATCTCCGTCAAGCCTCAGATGCAGGTCAACCTCACGGCTGATCACAGGGTGATCTATGGCGCTGATGGTGCCGCATTCCTCAAGGATCTGGCTGAACTGATCGAGACCCGCCCTGAAAGCCTGACGCTCTGAACGGGTGCCCGACTCCAGGGACTCTCAACTCAGCAGCTACGACTATCCCCTGCCGAAGCAGCGCATTGCTCAGGCACCGGTCGAGCCGCGGCACAACGCTCGTTTGATGGTTGTGCCTGGTCGCGAGGAGCCGATTCAATCGGTGCGTCATCGGCATGTGTGGGACCTTCTGGAGGAACTTCAGGCTGGTGATCTGCTGGTGGTGAATGACACCCGCGTGCTGAAGGCCCGACTCAAGGTTCGACGAGCCGGTGGTGGCGTTTCTGAGCTTCTGGTGCTGGAGCCTCGCGGTGAAGGCCTCTGGCTTTGTCTGGCTCGACCAGCCAAGCGGATGCGTCCCGGTGATGCACTCACCATTGATGGAACCTCAATCCGGTTGATGGTGGTGTCTGAAGATTCCGCCAGTGGCGGCAGGGTCGTTCAGTTTCCGGCGGACTGTGCGGATGCGGAAACCATCGAGGGTCTGCTCAATGAGTGCGGTGAAGTCCCACTTCCCCCTTACATCAATCGGCATGACCCTGAGGACGTGGAGAGGTACCAGACGCGTTATGCCGATCGCCCGGGTGCCGTGGCGGCACCAACGGCGGGGCTTCATTTCAGCGATGAGCTGCTGGCTGGATTGCAGCGAAGAGGGGTGCAACTGGCTCGCATCACGCTGCACGTCGGCTTGGGTACATTCCGCCCTGTGGAGACCGAAGATCTCACCCAGCTGGAACTTCACAGCGAGTGGATCGATGTTTCACCATCCGTTGTTGAAGCGATTCGGACCTGCCAAGGACGGGTGATTGCTGTGGGCACGACCAGTGTGCGAGCGCTCGAAGGTGCTGCTCAGGCGAATGGGGGTGTCCTGCGAGCTTTCACCGGTCCTGTGAATCTGGTGATTCAGCCTGGATATCGTTTCGCTGTGGTTCAGGGACTGCTCACCAATTTTCATCTACCTAAAAGCTCATTGTTGTTGTTGGTGAGTGCTTTGATTGGGCGCAGAAAATTACTGGAGTTGTACGACCATGCCATTGATCTTGACTATCGGTTTTTTTCCTATGGCGATGCCATGTGGATTCCGCCGGAAGCTGTTCTCTCCGGTGCTGCGTCTGGCGTTTGAAGCCCGTCAGAACCTTCGTTGAGTTGAAAGATGATCGCAGATTTGTTTTTCTCTGCTGACTCTTTTGGATCTGTTGCAGGAGAACAGGCCCTGGGTCAGGTTTCTCAGTTGCATTTCTCGTTTGAGACAGGGCTGATGGCACTGTCCTGCCTTTTGATTCTGTCGATCTTTGCTGAAAAAATCGGACTTCGTATCGGTATCCCTGGGTCAATCTTTCTGTTTTTCACGGGGTTGCTCTCCCATGTCTCTGGATTCAGTTTTGAACGTTTCCCCCTGGAGGAGGTCCATGCCATTGCGTTGAGCGTCCTGCTGTTTTTCAGTGGTCTCTCGTTTGATCGGTCTCTGTTGAAGAAAAGCAGGCAATTAAACAGTTCCGTGCGCCTTGCCGTTCTGGGCACGGGGTTCAGCATGATTTTCTGGCTGCTCTACTTGCAGTTTGGGATCGGTTTCTTTCAATCCTCGGCTGGGTATCTGGTGGGGGTGGAGCCAAGCATCGTGTCTTTGATGACTGTGGTGATCGTTGCGTCTATTGCTGTTCAGGATTGGAATGCGTTCGCATTTGTTTCGGGAAAAATAAAAGATTTTGAAAGCATCTTGGCTGATATTTTTAAAGTTGAAACGGCAATATCCGCCTCAATTGCTGTCGCTGTTGCTGAGCTGGCTGTTCTTTTCTGGCTCAAGCTTAATCCTGGGTTTGAAGCCTATCAAGGTGGTGATTTGTTGTCTCAAATTTTCTATGGCGCTTGCCTTGGTTCTGTTACAGGTCTGGTCTTTGGTTTCATGTTGACGCTTGTCATCCGCTTCCTGGTGACATCCAGTTCTCAACTTGTTCTTGCTGCTTTGGCATTTGTGTTTGCAGGTTATGTCGTTACTTTTGTTGTTGTTCACCAAGGTGGTTATTTGTGTGCTCTTGTGATGGGAGTTGTTACGTCAATGGCCTATCGCAGTTCGTCAACTGAGAAAGAAATAAATTTTTTATCGAAATCGCTCGATTCTGTGAATATGGCTTCGGAGGCAATCTTGTTTTTCGTTGTCGGTCTTGGCCTTGATGCTGCATCATTTTTTGTGCACCTTCCCATTGCCTTCTACGCCTGGACTGGAATTATTTTGATCAGGCCGATCTCAGTTTTTCTGTTTTTTCGAGGGACTCAGGTGCCATCGAGAGAGAAAAAGCTTCTCGCTTCTTTCAGTCCCAAGGGTGCGATCTCAATGGCACTGGTTGTCACTGCTCCGGCAATGCTTGAGCAGACATTCGGATTGGATGTGTCCAGTGCGCTTACGCCTGCCTCATTCAATTTCATGGCAGATGTCGTCTGTGGAGCTGTTCTCATCTCCATGATCTTCAAATCATTGTTCATACCAGCTCTCCATAAAAATCTTACTTTATTGGAAAGTTAAGATGAAATTGATTCGGTGAAGGCTTTTTGTATTGCTCTGGAACTGCTGAGAATTATTTTTGAGTCGATTCGCTTAATCTGAAATTTGGGCAGCCTATGTAGTCCTGAATAAACCGCTATTGCAGGGTGAGCATTCAACAAACGCTCACCCTGTTCGTGGTCTGATCAGGCCTTGACAGGCTCTTCAATGATGCCCGTGGGCACCTCTGCAAACATCACGGAAGAGAGATAGCGCTCCGCCAGATCAGGAAGAACCACAACGATGGTTTTGCCGGCGTACTCATCCTTTTCAGCCAGGCGAATCGCAGCAGCCGCTGCAGCGCCGCAGGAGATCCCCACCAGCAGTCCCTCCTCCTCGGCCAGCCTCAGGGCCATGGCCACCGATTCATCGTTGGTGACCTGCTCAACTTTGTCGACCACAGACAGGTCCAGATTCTTGGGAATGAAGCCGGCTCCGATGCCCTGAATTTTGTGCGGACCAGGCTTGACGGCCTCCCCATTCATGGTCTGGGTGATCACGGGGCTGTGGCTTGGTTCCACGGCCACAGATTCAATCGCCTTGCCGGCCTCGTTTTTGATGTACCGCGAAACACCGGTGATGGTTCCACCGGTGCCGACGCCGGCAACCAGCACATCGATGGCGCCATCGCAATCGTTCCAGATTTCCGGACCAGTGGTCTTGAAGTGGATGTCGGGGTTGGCCGGATTCTCAAACTGCCCGGGCATGAAATATTTGGCCGGGTCGGTTTCGGCGATCTCCTTGGCCTTGGCGATGGCTCCAGGCATGCCCTTGGCGGCTTCGGTGAGAACCAGTTCAGCGCCCAGAACGGCCATCATTCGACGGCGTTCGATCGACATTGATTCAGGCATCGTCAGGATGAGCTTGTAGCCCCGTGCCGCAGCCGTGAAGGCCAGTGCGATGCCGGTGTTGCCGGATGTTGGCTCGACGATCACCTTGTCCTTGGTGAGTTTGCCGCTTTTCTCAGCCTCCCAGATCATGTTGGCGCCGATCCTGCATTTGACGCTGTAGGCCGGATTGCGTCCTTCCACCTTGGCAAGCACTGTGGCCTTGCAGTTCTTGGTGACGCTGTTCAGTTTCACTAGCGGAGTGTTGCCGATGGCGAGGCTGTTGTCGTCGTAAATGCGAGCCATTGCAGGTGGAGTAGGCACCAATCCGTCAACTTACGCAGTGCAAACCAAAGTTGATGGCCCACTTAAGACATTTTTCAAAGACTGTTGTCGTCCAGTACACATTTAGGCATCAAGTGCTAATTCAAAGCGTTCCCAAAGCTCATTCGGATCCTCCAATCCCACGGAGACCCGCAGCAGATGAGAAGGGACGCCGCATCGTTCAGCCCAGTCCAGTTCGTTGTAGTGAGCCAGTTGCGTGTAAGGGCAGACGAGGGTGAAACCGGTGCCGAGGCTGGGTCCTTTGCTGACTCTCAGAGCGTCGTAAACACGTTGCGCTTTTGTTTCACCCTCCTTCAAAACGAAGGACAGCAGGCAGCCGTGGCCAGCTCCTCTCCTCATCAGAGCCCTGTAGTTGCTGCACTTGCTTGGGTGCAGAACCTTCTCGATGGCCTGATGCTGCTGGAGTCGCTCCGCGAGGACGAGGCAATTGTGATCCAGTTCTGGCACTCGCTCCTCAACATCCCGACTGGCCTGCTCGAGGGCGATGGCATCGGCATCGCTGAGGCCGGCAGCGGGCCTCAGGGCTCCCATGAGCTGTTCACTCCAGGGGGAGTGCGGGCTGACAACCAGGCTTCCAGCCATCACATCACCGCGGCCGGCAAAACTCTTCGTCAGTGATGTGAAGAGCAGGTCGACATAGGGCAGTGCCTCAAGGTTCAAGGCGGTGCCGATGGTGTCATCGGCGATCACCGGAACTCCACGGGAATGGGCACGTTCACAGACGGCAGGGAGATCCACGCAGCGAAGCAGCGGATTGCTTGGCAGTTCAACGACCACGGCACCGGGGTTCAGCCGGTCAAGCGCTGCCTCCACCTCAGAGAGGTCATCGCCCTGCACCAGCTCTCCGCCGTGGAAGACGACCTGAGGTTGTTTGAACACATCCACATAGGGAAATCCCAGTTGCAGCGTGGTGAGACCAGGCCGCAGCGATTGCACGGCTTTCAGCGCTGCATGCAGGGCAGCCATGCCTGCTGGATGCAGGCTGATGCGAGAGGTGGTTGTGCTGTGGATGGCTGCCAGCCGTTCACGGATCCTGAGGCGGGCCTTGTCTCCGGCTCCTGCGCCGGGCCATGGATCTTCACCGAGTGCGATCGCGGCAAGACGCGACGACGCTCCCAGGCCGGTGTGCTGCCAGAAAGCCTTGGCATCGGGAGTTGCCGCGGCATCGGCCTGCAGACAGAACAACCCGGAGATGTTGACGATTCGGGTGTGGGCCTTTGGGTTCTTGCGATGGCAATGCTTCTGTGCCTCAGTGGCCGCGGCTGTTGTCGGGTATGGCCACAGAGTGCTGTCCGGTCTGCTGTCTGCAGCGGTGACCTGCTGCAAAAGGGGATGGATCCCGAAACGCGGGTAAATGGTCTGCAGAGCTGCGCGGCATGCCACCTCGTTCTCTTCGTAGGCGATCACGTCCCGCCAGCGCGGCAGGGCCACCGACACAGCATGGGGTGTATCGGGCAGAGGGTGCCCCAGGTCCGAACCCTGCCAGGCTGGATCCTTCAGCAGATCGCGGGCACTCACACCAGCGACTCCAGAGCCTTCTGCAGATCGGCCTGAAGATCCTCCAGGTCTTCGCAACCCACGGAAAAGCGCACCAGTCCTTCATCAATTCCCAGTTTCGCTTTCATCGCGGCTGAAACGGCGGCATGGGTCATGGTCGCCGGATGGCAGATCAGACTTTCGATGCCACCAAGGCTTTCGGCCATCGTGAACCAGCGCAGACATTTGCAGAGGGCGTAGGTCTGTTGCTGGTCGGCGTCGAAACTCACCGTCACGATTGCTCCACCCGCTGACATCTGCTGCCTGGCAATGGAGTGCTGCGGGTGATCTGCTCGATGGGGGTAGCGAACCCAGTTCACCCTCGGATGTTCAGCCAGCAGGTCTGCCAGGGCTGCGGCATTGGCCATTTGCTGCTTCAGACGCAACGGAAGTGTTTTGATGCCGCGGGTGATCAGCCAGCAGTCGAAGGGGGAGGGTTGCAGCCCAAGTGCCTTCTGGGAGAACACCATCCTCTGGTGCCATTCAGCGTTGTTTGTGCAGACGGCCCCACCCAGGGCATCGGAATGACCGTTGATGTATTTGGTGGTGCTGGTGAGAGACAGTGTTGCGCCGAGATCTAACGGGCGTTGCACGAGAGCTGTTGCAAAGGTGTTGTCCACCACCACCGGAATCTCCAGGGGCTGAGTGACAGAGCAGACTGTCTCGAGGTCGATCACCTTCAGCAGGGGATTGGTCGGACTTTCCAGCCACACCATGGCGGGCTTCCTGGAACGAATGGTCTCCAGAGCTTCCGGTTGGGTGAAATCGACCCATTCGGTGCGCAGACCGAACTTGGCGAACACCTGCTCGAACAGGCGGACTGTGCAGCCGTAGAGATTTTCCTCACACAGCACCAGA
This sequence comes from uncultured Synechococcus sp., assembly GCA_913050565.1. Classification (GTDB taxonomy): domain Bacteria; phylum Cyanobacteriota; class Cyanobacteriia; order PCC-6307; family Cyanobiaceae; genus Parasynechococcus. Next base: position 1,589 of record CAJWZW010000003.1, on the reverse strand, counting down.
TCCCCTTGTTTGAGCTGCGACACCACAGCGGTGATCGCACTGACCCCTGAGGCGAACACCGTGGCGTGTTCACAGCCTTCAAGCGAAGCCAGGACGCCATCCAGGATGCGGAAATTCGGATTGCCGGAACGGGTGTAGTCGAAGCCTGCCTGGTTTCCGTGAGCAAAGGTGCTGGTCGGGAAGATCGGCGGCATCACGGTGCCGGTGTCTTCCGCATAGCTGCTCCCGTGGTGGATCACCCGGGTGTTGTTGCCTGCGTTCACGGCCGCTGGATCGGTGGATGCAGGCTACGGAAGTGAGTTGCCCTCTCCCAAATAAAAACCCCCGCCTTGCGGCGGGGGTGATGGACGATCGCTTGATGGATGATCAGTCGAGATCAGGCATACCCAGAACAGGTTCTGCCTTGCGGTCAATACCCTTCTCGAAACCAGCTGCAGCAGCACGGGCGCGGCCGGCGTGCCAGAGATGGCCGATCAGGAAGAAGAAAGCAAGGATGAACTGCGTGGCACCCAGCCACTGACGGAGGTTCACGTAGTTCACCGAGTTGGGCTCGGTGATGATTCCGCCAACGGAGTTGATGGATGCGTTGGGGGCGTGGGTCATGTATTCAGCGGCCCGACGAACCTGCCAGGGCTGAATGTCGTTCTGCAGCTTGTCGAGGCTGAGACCGTTGGGTCCACGAAGGGGCTCAAGCCAGGGACCGCGGAAGTCCCAGAAGCGCATCGTTTCACCACCGAAGATGATTTCACCGGTGGGTGAACGCATCAGGTATTTGCCCAGTCCGGTCGGACCCATGGCGGAGCCGATGTTGGCGCCGAGGCGCTGGTCACGAACCAGGAAGGTGAAGCTCTGAGCCTGGGAGGCCTCAGCGTTGGTAGGACCCCAGAATTCGGAGGGATAAGCGGTGTTGTTGAACCAGATGTAAGCCGAGGCGATGAAGCTCATGAAGCTCAGAGCGCCGAGGCTGTAGCTCAGGTAGGCCTCACCGTTCCAGATGAAGGCGCGGCGCACCCAGCCGAAAGGCTTGGTGATGGCGTGCCAGATGCCACCGAAGATCAGGGTCAGTCCCAGCCAGATGTGGCCGCCGATGATGTCCTCCATGGAGTTCACACCGATGATCCAGCCTTCACCACCGAAGGGGGCGCGGAAGAGATATCCGAAAATCACACCCGGGTCGAGGGTCGGGTTCGTGATCAGGCGAACATCACCACCACCCGGAGCCCAGGTGTCGTAAACGCCGCCGAAGAACATCGCCTTGAAGACGAGCAGGAGGCAGCCGACGCCCAGAAGAATCAGGTGATAACCAATGATGTTGGTCATCTGATTCTTGTCACGCCAGTCCTGCGAGAAGAAGGAGGAATAGTTCTCCAGAATCTCGGGACCACGCAGAGCGTGATACAGGCCACCAAGGCCGAGGACAGCTGAACTGATCAGGTGAAGAACACCGACCACAAAGAAGGGGAAGAGATCAGTGACTTCTCCGCCGGGGCCTACGCCGTAACCGAGGGTTGCGACGTGAGGCATGCAGATGAAGCCCTGCTCATACATGGGCTTGTCGAAGGTGAAGTGACTCACCTCGAACAGCATCA
>CAJWZW010000002.1 GCA_913050565.1 uncultured Synechococcus sp. | reverse complement strand
GCTACGGCGGTGGCGGAGGCGGTGGCTACGGCGGAGGCGGTGGCTACGGAGGTGGAGGTGGCGGCGGCTACGGAGGTGGAGGTGGCGGCGGCTACGGAGGCGGAGGTGACGGTGGTGATCGCCGTTCCGGAGCCCGTGGCTGGGAGGACCGCAGCTATGGAGCCCGTGACAACGCCAGCGGTGGCGGTGATTCCAATCCTTATGAAGACGGTCGCAGCCGTCGTCGTCGCGGTTCCTCAACCAGCAGTGGAGATGACTACTCCGGATACGGGGGGGCTGAAGGCTGAATTCAGGCGTTCAGAGGCCGGCGTCTCTCAGCTGGCGACCGGCCTCCGCCAGCACATCCAGATCGGCGCCAGGTTTCTGGGCACGTTCTCCGAGATTTCTGCGCCAGTGACGAGCTCCCCGCACACCTTCCACCAGCTGCATCAGGTGTCGGCATAAGTCCCAGAGACGGCCGCCACGGCTGAGATGTGCTGATGCGTGTGGGATCAGACCTTCAACAACATCAGAGGCTCTGATTGTTCTTGGTGCCTCTCCAAACACCTGTTCGTCGACGCTGCTCCAGCGCAGCGGGTGTGCATAGGCAGCCCGTCCCACCATGGCTCCATCGCAGGTCTCCAGTGCCTTCAGGCAATCCTCGGGAGATTCCAGACCGCCGTTGAGCTCAATGATCAACCCCGGACGGCGTTGTTTGAGTGCCACCACCCTGTCGTGCTGCAGAGGGGGCACCGTTCTGTTCTGTTTGGGATCAAGACCTTCCAGCCAGGCTTTGCGGGCGTGAACTGCAAAGCGTGATGCACCGGCAGCTGCCACCCGATCCACAAAGGCGGTGAGCAGTTCATCGCTGTCGAGGTTGTCGATGCCAATTCGGTGTTTCACCGTCACGGGCAGTGAACTCGCCGTTGTCATCGCCTCCACACAGCGGGCCACCAGGTCCGGCTCCGCCATCAGACAGGCACCGAAATTTCCGGCCTGAACTTTCTGACTGGGACATCCGACGTTCAGGTTGATTTCGTCGTAGCCCCAATCGTGGGCAAGACGCGCGGCGTCTCCGAGCAGGCCTGGATCGTCGCCCCCCACCTGAAGGGCGATTGGATGCTCCGTGGAGTCGAAGTCGAGCAGTTTGTCGCGGCGTTTGTTGTAGTGCAGCGCTTGTGCCACCACCATTTCCGAATAGAGAAGCGCTCGTCGGCTGATCTGTCGCATCAGCACGCGGAAGTGCCGATCCGAGCAATCGAGCATCGGCGCCACGCTGAAGCGGTAGGCAGCGGTGTCGGGGGCAGTCATGGATCCATTAGAAACGCCGATGACGCCGCGTTCCGGTTGCTTTGTCCTTCGATAGCGTTGTTACTCGTCGATCCGTGCTGATGGGGGCGACTGTTGGAATCCTGAGCAACACCTTTGGGGTGAGACCGGTGCTGGCCGCTTCAAAGGCCGGCGACTCAGCCTGGAATCTGAGTGACGACGCCTGGAGAAAACGCCTTTCTCCTGAAGCCTTTCACGTGCTTCGCAATGAGGGAACCGAGCGCCCCTTCACCAGTCCTCTCAACGACGAAAAGCGTCCTGGTAACTATCACTGCGCCGGTTGCGATCTGCCTTTGTTCTCCTCAGAGGCAAAGTTCAACAGTGGCACCGGCTGGCCCAGTTTTTTCCAGCCACTCGAAAAGGGAATCGCCACAAAAGTAGATTTCAAACTGATCATTCCCCGTACGGAATACCACTGCAGTCGCTGCGGTGGTCACCAGGGCCACGTGTTCAATGACGGACCCAGACCGACGGGCAAGCGCTACTGCAACAACGGCGTCGCTCTGCGATTCCAGCCCGCATGACCTGATTGTTGTCGGGGGCGGTCCAGCCGGTTACATGGCTGCGATCACTGCCGCTGAGCAGGGAGTGGCCAGGGTGTTGATTCTGGAGGGCACCCCTGAACCGCTCCAGAAGGTGCGCATCAGTGGTGGCGGACGATGCAACGTCACCCATGCGTGCTGGGACCCCTCTGAGCTGATCAGTCACTATCCACGGGGAAGCCGCCCTCTGCGGGGGCCGTTCAGTCGCTTCGCCTGTGGCGATGCCGTTGCCTGGTTTGATGAGCGTGGTCTCACCCTTGTTGAAGAGCCCGATGGGCGGATGTTTCCACAGCAGAACCGTTCCGAGGCAGTGATTCAGTGCCTGCATCGGGCCGCTGCAATGGCGGGTGTGCAGCTCCGCACTCGAGTGATGGTGCAGCGCGTGACGACCAGTGGTGATGCTGGTTTCGTGGTCGAAGGCCGCGGCCTCGAGGCACCGTTGCGGGCGCGCAGGCTGATGCTTGCGACTGGCGGCCATCCGAGTGGCCGGAGGCTGGCCGAGGAACTCGGTCATCGGGTGGTCCCACCGGTGCCGTCGTTGTTCAGCCTGACGCTGCACGACAAGATCCTGTCCGCGTGCAGCGGGATTGCCATTGATGATGTGGGCCTCGATCTGAAGCTGGGTGATCAGCGTTTCCGGCAGACCGGGCGGGTGTTGATCACCCATCGTGGTCTGAGTGGTCCGGCCATGCTGCGGCTTTCAGCATTTGCCGCCAGAGCGCTGCATCACAGCCATTACAAGGGGGTGCTTCGGGTGGACTGGAGTGCCGGTCTCGGCCGTGCTGGTGTGGAGCGTCGGCTGCAGCAGTGGAGACAGGATCAGCCTTCCCGGACGCTGTCAGCCTCCAGACCGTTCGGTCATCTGCCCCGCCGCCTCTGGCATGCCCTCCTCGCCATGACGGGACTGGAGGCTGAGCGGCGCTGGGCGGAGCTGCCGTTGAAGGCCGAACGCCGTTTGGTGGAAACTCTTTGTGCCCAGCATCTCGAGGTCAGGGGGCGCGGACCCTTCGGCGAGGAATTCGTCATCGCCGGTGGTGTGGATCTGGGGGACGTGAATCTGGCCAGCATGGAAAGCCGTCGTTGTCCTGGCCTTCACCTGGCTGGTGAACTGCTGGATGTGGATGGAGTGACCGGGGGTTTCAACTTTCAGGCCTGCTGGAGCGGCGGCTGGCTTGCTGGTCAGGCGGTTGCCGGAGCCCTCACTGGATCTGGTCGAACACGGTGAACATCGGCAGATACATCGCCAGCAGAATGGACCCGACGATGCCGCCAACCACCACGATCATTGCCGGTTCCAGCATCGACGTCAGGGCTTTCACCATGGCCCCCACTTCGTCTTCATAGAAGTCGGCGACCTTGCTCAGCATCCGGTCCATCTCTCCGGTTTCCTCGCCGATGGCCAACATGTTCAGAGCCATGTCAGGCAACACTTTCTGCCGGATCAGCGCCGTGCTGAGCAGGACGCCTTCCTGAACCATGGAGCGGGACGTCAGGATGGCATCGGAGATGATCGCGTTTCCGGCTGTCTGGCTGGAGATCTCCATGGCCTGGAGAATGGGAACCCCGGCTCGTGTGAGGGAGCTGAAGATCCGGCAGAACTGAGCTGTGGCTGTCATCAGGATCAGTTCTCCAAAAAGAGGAAGCTTCAGCAGCAACCGATCGATCACCCGACGGCCGTTGTGGGTGCCGTAGTAACGCCTGGTCAACCAGACCGCCATCAGCAGTGCTCCGGCTGCGTAGAGGGCAACGCTGGAGCGCAGCAGATCACTCAGATTCACCAGCAACTGGGTGAAGGCAGGCAGCTCAGCTCCGAGGTCCTCGAAGATGCCGGCAAACGTGGGGATCAGAAAGATCGTCATGCCGAGAAAGACGAGGATCGCGATCACCAGCACAGCCACCGGATAACCCAGAGCACCCTTGATCTGGTTCTGCAGTTTGGCGTTGTCCTCCAGCAACTTCGCCAGGCGCTTCAGTGCCTCATCCAGAACTCCGCCCGCTTCTCCGGCTTCCACCATCGCGATGCTGAGTTCGTCGAACACCTTGGGCCACTGGCGGATGGCTGTTCCAAGGGCGATGCCTTCGTTCACGTCGAGGCTCACCTTCATGAGGGCGCGCTGAAACATCGGCAGTTTCTGCTGGGTTGCCATCAGATCGAGGCTGCGCACGATCGGCACGCCGGCATCCACCAGCGCTGCCAGTTTGCTGGCGAACACGGCCTTCTCTTTCACCCCGGGGGGCTTTTCCAGAAGTTTGTTGAGGTCGAAGGACAGCAGTCCTGACGAACCGTTTTCATCATTCTTGTTGTCGCTGGCTGGTTTCAGTTCTTCCGCGCGGATGCCTCGGCGGCGAAGCAGTTTGCGGGCCTGACTGAGGTCGGAGGCCTTGAGGGTCAGGCTTCTGGATTGCCCTGCAGGCCCTGTGTACGTGGCGATGAACGCTGGCATGGATTCCGCTTTCGCCTCAGCTAGACACCGCCGAGCAGCCGTTCCAGTTCCGCGGGTTTGCTGGCCTTGGCCATGGCCTCTGCCCGAGTCACCTCCCCCTGCGTGACCAGATTGGCCAGAGCTTTCTCCAGGGTCTGCATTCCCTGTTCACCTCCAGTCTGGATCTGTGAATACAACTGAGCGGTTTTTCCTTCCCGGATCAGGTTCGCCGTGGCGGGAGTGTTGATCAGAATCTCCTGCGCCATCACGCGGCCGAACTGATCCGGTTTGGGATCGTGTCGCTTGCAGAGCGTCTGAGAGAAGACCGCCGCGAGGCTTCCGGACAGTTGAACCCGGATCTGGGTCTGTTGTTCGGGCGGAAACACATCCACCATCCTGTCCACGGTCTGGGCGGCTGAGCTGGTGTGCAGGGTGCCGAACACCAGATGACCGGTTTCGGCTGCGCTCACAGCGAGCTGAATGGTTTCCAGGTCCCGCATTTCTCCCACCAGGATCACGTCAGGGTCCTCTCGCAGGGCTGCCCGCAGGGCGTTGGCAAAGCTGCGGGTGTCTTCATTGAGTTGCCGTTGGTGCACCAGGCTCTTGTCGCTCTTGTACACGAACTCGATCGGGTCCTCGATGGTGAGGATGTGTTCGCTGCGCGTGTGATTGATGTGATCGAGCAAAGCCGCCAGGGTGGTGGTTTTGCCGGAACCCGTGGGGCCTGTCACCAGCACCATCCCACGGGGACGCTGGCTCATCTCGAGCACAACCGGTGGCAGGTTGAGCTGCTTCACGCTGGGAATCGTGCTGCCCAGAGCTCTCAGGCAGGCGGCATAGCTCCCCCTCTGCCGGTAGACGTTGACCCGGAAGCGGGCAACTCCCTTGAGTCCGTAAGCACAGTCAAGTTCCCAGGTCTGCTCAAGGGTCTTTCTCTGGCTGTTGTTCAGCATCGAGAAAATCAGTTTGTTGCAGTCCTCCTCGTCGAGGGGATCGTCCGTCATCGGCCGCAGCTCTCCACTGAACCGCCCGAAGGGCGGTTGCCCTGTGGCGATGTGAAGGTCGCTGCCGCCACCCTCCACCAGCTGTTCCATCAGATCTTCGATCATCAGGGCCATGGTGTTGTCCTCAGAGGCTGTGACGTGGCGCGAGACAGTAAGGACATTCCAGCCAGCTTTCCTGCAGTCCGGCACCGCAGCCTTTACACGTCATTGTGCTGAGAGCCCTGGCTCTGCGCTCGGATTCCAGGCCGGAGTCGGTCAGGATCATCCGACCAACCTCCTCGAGGGTGGTTTCGCCCTGCCGGACCAGATCCAGGCTGTAGCCCAGCAGGGTGACCATGCCTGATTCCAGTGCCAGCTGTCTGATCACGTCAGTGGTGGCGCCGGAGGAGACAGCTGTCGCCAGCTCTTCGTTCATCCTCAGAACCTCATAGACGCCAATCCGGCCCTTGTAACCACTTCCTTTGCAGTGCGCACAAGCCTGGCCACGTCCGTCGTGATGATGGGCCCTGAAAAAGGTCACCTCGCTTTCACGGCTGGCCATGAGTCCGAAGCGTCCCAGCTCCTGTTCATCAGGTCTGTAAGGCTTCCGGCAGCTGGAACACACACGACGCATCAGTCGTTGGGACACGATCCCGATCAGTGCCGCCGACACCATGAAGGGCTCGACGCCCATTTCATCGAGGCGGGCGACGGTGCTGGGTGCGTCATTGGCATGCAGTGTGCTGAGAACCAGGTGACCGGTGAGCGCGGCTTCGATCGCTGTTTTCGCGGTTTCCAGATCGCGGGTTTCTCCCACCAGCAGCACGTCGGGGTCCTGGCGCATGAAGGCCCGCAGAGCCGTGGCGAAGTCAAATCCCTTCTCCCGGTTCACCTGACACTGGGTGATGCCTGGAAGGGTGTACTCAATCGGATCCTCGACGGTGGAGATGTTGATGCCGGGGTCGTTGCGTTCCGCCAGGAGTGAATAGAGGGTTGTCGACTTACCCGATCCGGTCGGTCCTGTCACCAGAATCATTCCGAAGGGCTTTGAGCCCAACTCCCGAACCAGATCAAGCGTCGTGGGGTTGGAGATCAGCTTGTCCAGTCCCAGCTGGGTGGCACTGCTGTCGAGCAGCCGGAGGCAGATTTTTTCTCCGAAGCGGCTGGGAAGGGTGTTCACCCGGAAATCCACCACACGGTCGCGATACCGGCGACGGATTCGCCCGTCCTGGGCCTGGCGTCTTTCGGCGATATCCAGATCCGCCAGGATTTTGAAGCGTGACGTCACTGCGGGGATCAGTCTGCTGGGCAGTGGTTCCACGTATTGCTGCAGGACGCCGTCCTGGCGGTATCGCAGCCGCAGGCCCTTCTGTTGCGGCTCCACGTGGATGTCTGATGCGCTGACCGACATCGCCTGCAGCAGGATGCGGTCCACCAGAGCCACCACCGGTGAGGCTTCGGCGTCCTGGAGGCTTGCTTCCAGGTCGACGGCGTCATTCGACAGGTCTGCGCTGTCGTTCTCCGTCGCTTCGAGCACCCCTTCGGTGTGAAACCCCTCCAGAAAGGAGGAGGCGGTTGCTTCAACGGAATTGGATTCATCAGATGATCCATTCCTCGGCTCAGAGGGTTCCTCCCCTGCTGAGGGGAGCCTGCCGGTGTGGGTCGCCTCGCCGTTTCGATTGGTGAGTGCATGGATCAGGTCCTGTTGCAGCACCGGGTGAAGGCGCACGGTTCTGCCGCTCTCCGGCAGGGCATTGATCAGGCTTCTCCACTCAGGCTCTTCCCAGTCGCTGGGAACGGCGAGGTCCAGAGTTTCGGTGTCCACCCACAGCGGCAGCGCCTGCAGATTCCGCCACTGATCTGCCGAGATGTTGTCAACGGAGTGGAGCAAGGGCAGGGCCCGTTCCAGTTGTTCAGGCCCTGGAACGGGTTGTTGCAGCAACAGTTCCAGTTCCAGGCGCAGCGTTGCAGGATCCTTGGTTTCGGGAATCGGACGAATCCTGGTCATCGCCGTTGTGGCTCGAAAGGGAGGTGCGGGCTTCCGCAGCTTGTGGGAGGTGTGCGTTGCCCTTCAACATGTCTAGACAGCACTTGCAGAGCGGTCAGCATGAGCGGCGACGACGCTTCCACCCCAGCCCAGGATCAGACTGTTGAGCCGGTGGAGGCTTCAACGGCCCCCGAAGCTGAGAACGCTGCCCCTGAGACCGTTGCTGAAGGTCCGATGGCTGACCCGGCAGATCGCTTGCAGCAACTGGAGCAGGAGTTGAACACGCTCAAACAGGAGCACGAGACGCTTCAGAGCCAGTACATGCGGATCGCAGCGGATTTCGACAACTTCCGGAAGCGTCAAAGCCGTGACCAGGACGACATCCGTCAGCAACTGATCTGTTCCACCCTCAGCGAAATCCTTCCGGTGGTGGACAACTTCGAGCGCGCGCGTCAGCAGCTCAACCCTGAGGGAGAGGAAGCCCAGGCGCTGCACCGCAGTTATCAGGGTCTCTACAAACAGCTTGTTGATGTGCTCAAGCAGCAGGGAGTTGCCCGCATGGAGGTGGTGGGCCAGCTCTTCGATCCAACCCTGCATGAAGCGGTTCTGAGGGAGGAGAGCACCGCCTATTCGGAAGATGTGGTGACGGAAGAGCTGCAGCGCGGTTATCACCTGAACGGCAAAGTTCTTCGCCACGCCCTGGTGAAGGTCTCCATGGGGCCTGGCCCATCGGAGACGCCGGCCGCTGAAGACGCCGAGGAGCAGTCCTGATGGCCGATTTCTACGACCTGCTTGGGGTCGGGCGAGACGCTGATGCGGACACGCTGAAGCGGGCCTACCGCCGGATGGCTCGGCAGTATCACCCCGACATCAACAAGGATCCCGGAGCGGAAGACCGTTTCAAGGAGATCGGCAGGGCTTATGAGGTTCTGAGTGACCCGCAGACCCGCGCTCGTTACGACCAGTTCGGTGAAGCGGGACTGGGTGGTGCTGCCGGTGCGCCCGACATGGGAGATATGGGCGGCTTTGCCGACCTGTTCGAGACGTTCTTCCAGGGATTCGGAGGACCCGGTGCCGGAGGTGGTCGGACGCGACGTCAGGGTCCTCAGCAGGGTGACGATCTTCGCTACGACCTCACGGTCGATTTTGAGCAGGCGGTTTTCGGCCAGGAACAGGAGATCAAGATTCCTCACCTGGAAACCTGCGGCACCTGCAGTGGCTCGGGTGCCAAGCAGGGCAGCGGTCCCGCCACCTGCAGCACCTGTGGTGGAGCGGGTCAGGTGCGCCGGGCAACCCGAACGCCCTTCGGCAGCTTCACCCAGGTGGCGGAATGTCCAACGTGCACCGGAACGGGTCAGGTGATCGCTGATCCCTGTACAGCCTGTGGCGGACAGGGTGTGAACCAGGTCCGCAAGAAGCTGCGCATCAACATTCCGGCTGGCGTTGACACGGGAACACGCCTGCGGGTTTCGGGAGAGGGTAATGCCGGTCCCAGAGGGGGTCCATCCGGTGATCTCTACGTTTTTCTCACGGTGAGGTCCCATCCCCGCTTGCGTCGAGACGGGTTGAACATCAACTCGGAGGTGAAAGTGAGTTATCTGCAGGCCATTCTTGGCGACACCATCGAGGTGGAGACCGTTGACGGCCCTCAGCAACTGGAGATCCCCGCAGGCACTCAGCCCGGCGCCGTGCAGACGCTGACCAGCAGGGGAATTCCGAAGCTGGGTAATCCTGTGGCCCGCGGCGACCAGCGGATCTCGGTCACGGTGGAACTGCCGAAGCGGCTGTCCGAGGCGGAACGGCAGCTTCTGGAGCAGTTGGCCGGTCACCATTCGGCGCGTGGCAAGCAGCACCATCACCACAACAGCGGATTGTTTGCCCGTTTGTTCGGTCAGGGATGAGCACGACGCACTCCCTTGATCTGCGGGGAACCCCCTGTCCGGTGAACTTCATTCGCTGCAAGCTGGCTCTGGAAGCTCTCCAGTCAGGCGATCAGCTTGTGGTGCAGCTCGATCGGGGTGAGCCGGAGGAGATGGTGGTGCCTGGACTCAGGGATGCTGGCCATGAAGTTGAAGTGATGACCCGTGAGTCGGCCTGGGTTGCTCTGGCGATCACCTGTGGGGGCTGACCGGTTGTGACCGATCTGGCCGGCATCGTTGTGGCGTTGCAGGCCAACTATCTCGAGGTGGAGCTGGATCATCCGCCCAAAGGAATTCCTGAGCGTCTGCTCTGCACACGCCGCATGCGTCTCAGTCACCGCGGTGCGGCGGTTCACGTCGGTGATCGTGTTCAGGTCCAGGCGATTGATCCCGTCCAGGCAAGGGCTGTTGTCGCGGCTGTCGAGCGTCGAAGCAGCTGGCTGACACGACCACCGGTGGCCAACGTTTCCCTGGTGGCGGTGGCTCTCGCAGTGGACCAGCCTGCCTTTGATGCCGATCAGGCCAGTCGTTTTCTTCTCACTGCCGAAAGAACCGGGTTGCCTGTGCAGGTTCTGCTCACCAAATGCGATCTTCTGGATGACGATCGGCTGGCACTCCTGAGAGATCGCCTCAGGGGTTGGGGCTACGAGCCGTTGCTGTTGTCCAGTGAGACCGGGCTTGGCATGGAGTCTCTCCGGCGACGGCTGCAGGACAGCGCGCTCTCTGTTCTGTGCGGTCCCTCAGGTGTTGGCAAAAGCAGCCTGCTCAATACCCTGCTGCCCACTCTCAGCTTGCGGGTTGGAGCCCTGTCAGGCCGGTTGCAACGGGGTCGTCACACCACTCGGCACGTGGAGTTGTTCCCTCTCACCCAGGGATCCCGCGTGGCGGATACCCCCGGGTTTAATCGCCCAGACCTGCCGGAGGACCCCCGGGAGCTGGTCATGTTGTTTCCTGAATTACGCGATCAGCTGGATCCATGGCCGTGTCGGTTCCGCGATTGCCTGCACCGGGGCGAGCCCGGTTGCGGAGTGCATCGCGACTGGGAGCGTTATTCGCTCTATACCGCTGGCCTGATGGAGTGTTCCAGCGTCAGTCGCCCATCCCGGGCAGGTTGAGATTCAGTCCCCCGGTCAGTTCTTCCATGCGACCCTTCATCGTGGCTGTGGACTGTTCGTAGGCAGCCTTGAGAGCTTCCAGAGTTGCCGTTTCGCAGGGTTCCTGCCCTTCGCTGAGCAGGGAGGGGTCGATCCGCACCCGCAGGGGCTGTTGGTTGCCGGAAAGCCAGATGCTCATGCGTCCATCGCTGCTTTTTCCCTCGATCTCCATTGCATCCAGCTCATCCTGCAGGGCCTGAGCGTTCTGCTGAATCTCCTGTGCCTTTTTGAAGGCTTCGGTGAGCTGACCGAAATTGGGAAGTCCGAACCCTGCCATGTTGCTGCTTAGGGAGCAGGCAGGTTAAGCGGCATCAGCGAAACCCAGCCGTTTCACCTCGGGATGCAGTCGTACGGCATGCCGATGTTCGACCTGATCCTGAACCAATCCGATCAGACGATCGATATCCACCGCTGTTGCGTTGCCGGTGTTGACAATGAAATTGGCATGGATGTTGGAGATTTCGGCACCTCCGACGCGTTTGCCTTTCAGTCCGAGCTCCTCGATCAGGCGGCCCGCTTTCAGCGGTTCGGGATTGCGGAACACACTGCCGCAGCTCGGCAGGGTGTAGGGCTGCGTGCTGGTTCGATGGCTGAGGTTGCTGTTGGTTTCGCGCCTGAGCTCCTGGGGGTTGTGACCCGCCTCCAACCTGAACCGGGCGGAGAGCACCAGAAGGTCCCCTTGTTGCAGGCGGCTGTGGCGGTAATCGAACTCAAGCTGATCTCTCCCGAGTTCAAAACTCTCTCCACCCTCGATGGGCACCACCCGAACCGCTTCCAGCCAGTCGGCGGTGCAGCCCCCCTGGGCACCGGCGTTCATCACCGCGGCGCCACCAACGGTGCCCGGGATGCCCACCGCCCAGGCCAAACCCCTGAGTCCGGCACGGGCAGCTCGTCGGGCGAGTGTTGGGATGGGTTCACCGGCAAGAGCTTCAACCACTCCGGCGTTGCTGTCCAATTCAGCACCCTGCAGTCGCCGCAGGCTGAGGGTGAGGCCCGGCAGCCCGTTGTCGTGGATCAGCAGATTCGATCCAGCTCCGATCACCTGGCAGGGATGGCCATTGGCCCTGGCCCACTGGAGAGCTTCGAGCGTTTCATCCACGGACTCCGGTTCAAGGATCCAACTCGCAGGACCTCCAACCCGCCAGGTGGTGAACTCCGCCAGAGGAACGTTCCGCCTTGGTTCCAGCATTCTTGGGGACATCAGGCAGCCAGACGGTTCCAGAGGCCGTTCACGTCTCCGGCACCCATGGCCAGAACAAGATCCTCCCGACGGCTGTGGGTCCGGACCAGTTCCGTGAGGTGGTCAAGACTGTCGGCCACCGCCACATTCAGCTCGGGTTTCAGTTCTCGGATGCGGTCTGCCAGGGTTTTGCTGCAGACCCCGGCCACCGGCTTTTCTCCTGCGCTGTACACCGGTGCCAGAAGCAAGGCGTCGCAGTTCTGCAGGGCTCCGGCAAAGGCTTCAAGAAACTCCTGAGTTCGGCTGTAACGATGCGGTTGAAACACGGCCAGGAGCCTCTGCGGAGGGCTGGGGAGAGGGCTGCGACCGCTGCTCACCATCAGCTGGGCCATGGAGAGGGTGGCCTCCACCTCACTGGGGTGATGGGCGTAGTCATCAACGATGTGTCGACCCTCCCAGGTGCCGCGCAGATCGAAGCGCCGACCGGGTGGTTGCAGATCAGCCAGACCTTCGATCAGCTTCTGGAAGGGAATGCCTTCCATGCGGCATGCAGCCAGTGCCGCGGTGGCGTTGCTGAGGTTGTGCAACCCAGGCAGTGGCAGGGTGAAGTCCCCTACGGCTGATCCGGCTTCATAGAAGCGCGCCAGGCAACGGTCACCGTCCAGCTGAAGAGGCAGAGCGGCGTAATCAACCCCCTCATGGCTGGTCACCGACCACCAGGTGTCCGGTTGGAAGTGTTCCCGAAGAATCGGACAGTCGCGATTGGCCAGCACACGGTCGCAGCCTCGGGCGAAACGTTGAACTGTGGCGATCAGATCGTCGAGATCGCTGTAATGGTCTGTGTGGTCGAGCTCAAGGTTGGTCAAAACCCCGAGATGAGCCGCAAATTTCACCAGTGAGCCATCTGATTCATCGGCTTCTGCGACGAGAAGACGGCCGCGGCCTGCATGGCCATTGCTCTTCAGGCAGGGAACAATCCCGCCGATGACGGCGGTGGGATCCTCGCCGGCGCTGAGCAGAAGGGTGGTGATCAGTGTGCTCGTTGTTGTTTTGCCGTGACTGCCCGCAACCGCGATCGAAGGTTGCTCGGCAATCAGTGCTGCCAGGAGATCGGAACGGTGCCAGATCGTCAGTGCAGCGGCCCTGGCCTGCACCAGCTCCTCGTTGTCTGCCGGAATGGCCGAACTGATCACCACAATCGGGTTCTGGCCCGCCGCAGTGATCGCCTTGATGGTCGTGGCGGTCTGCTCCGGGTAAACCCCAACTCCGCAGGCCCTGAGTTGTTGAACGGTCGCGTTGTCGCGTGGATCAGATCCCGTGACGGGATGGCCACGGTCAACAAGAATCCGTGCCAGAGCTGACATTCCGATTCCGCCGACGCCAATGAAGTGCACTGGGTGCTGGCGTTCGAGCAGACAGGCCAAAGACTCTTTCCAGACGGCCGAAAGATAGATCAACCAAGCAGTGGTGTCCCTCTGTTGTGGAGCGGATCGGTTCGAATTCGCTGCGACGGACTCAAGGAATTTTTGCTTATTTCTGTATGATCGGCGGCCAAAACCCTTGCGGCTTTGCCGTTCCTGCCATGACCCTGCGCGTTGCGATCAATGGATTCGGCCGGATTGGTCGCAATGTGCTGCGCGGATGGATCAGCCGTGGTGCTGACACGGGTCTGGAGATTGTGGGAATGAATTCCACATCTGACCCTGCAACCAGCGCTCATCTTCTGACCTACGACTCGATCCTGGGTCGTCTGGATCCATCGGTGGACATCAAGACCACCGATGATTCGATGTTCATCAACGGCAAGGAGATCAAATTCTTTGCTGACCGCAATCCCCTGAACTGTCCCTGGAAGGAGTGGGGCGTTGACCTGGTGATTGAGTCAACCGGTGTGTTCAACACCGATGAAAAGGCCAGCATGCACATGCAGGCCGGTGCCAGGAAGGTCATCCTGACCGCACCTGGCAAAGGTGATCGTGTCGGCACCTTTGTGGTGGGCGTCAACGAAGACCAGTACCGCCATGAGGACTGGGACATTCTCAGCAACGCCAGCTGCACCACCAACTGCCTGGCGCCGATCGTGAAGGTTCTGGATCAGAACTTCGGCCTCGACTGGGGTCTGATGACCACCATTCACAGCTACACCGGTGATCAACGGATCCTGGACAACAGCCACCGCGACCTGCGTCGTGCCCGCGCTGCAGCATTGAACATGGTTCCCACCACCACCGGTGCCGCCAAAGCTGTTGCTCTGGTTTACCCCGAGGTGAAGGGCAAGCTCACCGGCTTCGCCATGCGCGTTCCCACGCCGAACGTGTCCGCCGTTGACCTCACTTTCGGCCCTTCCCGCGGAGCCAGCGTTGACGACATCAAAGCTGCCATCAAGTCGGCCTCCGAGAACGGCATGAAGGGAATCATCAAGTACAGCGACCTTCCCCTGGTCTCCACCGACTACGCGGGCACCAACGAGTCCACCATTTTTGATGCTGATCTCACCTATGCCATGGGTGACAAGGCTGTGAAGATCCTGGCCTGGTACGACAACGAGTGGGGCTACAGCCAGCGGGTGGTTGATCTGGCGGAAGTCGTGGCAAGGAACTGGAAGTGATCGTCACGTCTTGACGTTCATTGCAGGCCCTCCCCTTGGGGAGGGCTTTTTCATGTCAGTTGCTGGCCTGGAAATGGCTGAAACCGCCGTTCAGGGTGAGTGGTGAACCGGCGCTCCAGATGATTTGATCGTTGTCTGAAGTCATTCGCCCCAGACGACGGCTGCCCGGCATGGCTAACTCAAATGCCTCTGCCCATGCTGGAGGCAGTGAGAGCACCAACTCGAAGTCTTCGCCCCCCGAGAGGCACCATTCATCCCACGGTTGTCCCTGCGGCCAGCCTTGGGCCCTTGGAATCTGAGTTTCCTCCAGGACAACGCCACAACCGCTGGCATTGCAAAGTCCCTGCACCGCAGCGATCAACCCGTCGCTGCTGTCTGTTCCACCAGCGCGCCACGGCAGGCTGGCAGGCTTGCAGCGCAGCAGACTCTCAAGGGCATCAAACCGGGGAGCAGGTCGACGGTGCTGGTGGATGGCCCTGTCCCGCAGGGACTGATTCAGTGCAGCTGTGGCTGGATCAACCTCATCACGGAGCAGGGCAAGCCCAAGGCGGCTCAAGCCGTGGGGACCGCTCGTCATCACGACATCGCCCGGCTCCGCACTGCTCCGCAGCAGCCGCAGCGGTCCCAGTCGTCCCAGGGCGGTGACAGCCAGCAGTCGATCGGTTCCAGCTGAGCAGTCCCCCCCAAGAAGCGTGCCGCCGAACTGTTTCAGGGCTGCACTGATGCCGTTGTAGACCCCTTCCACCCAGTCCCAGCTTGTTTCTCCTGGTGCCACCAGACCAACCGTGATTCCATCCACGCTTGTGACACCACTGGCGGCAAGGTCTGACAGGTTGGCCGTCACCGCACGCCAGCCTGCATCGTCTGCGGAGGTGGTTCTGTCGCTGAAGTGAATGCCGTCCACCAGCACGTCGGTGTTGACGATCAGTGGACGCGGATCGGACTTCAGGCAGGCCGTGTCGTCGTTCAGCTGTCCTGGCGGGGCAAAGATGGCAAGCCGCTGAAGCAGCTCCGCTTCACCAAGCTCCGCCAGGGATGGGCTCATGCGTGCTTGCGGAGGCGATCGGCTCCGTCGGTCACAGTGATCGATCGGATGCTGTCGTCCACCCCCAGCTCTTCGAGAACATCGAAGCCCTCGACGACATAACCGAATGCGGCATTGCGGCCATCCACAAGGTTGAGCCCGGCCGGTGTCAGCTCAGCCTCATAGAGGAACATGAAGAACTGAGAGGATCCGTCGTCCAAAGCCTGGTCCGAATGGGCCCAGCCGAGGGTGCCGAGGGTGGCAAACGGCAAGGTCGGTGTGGCCTTGAACAGCCCGACATCTTCAAAGGTTTCGTTGTAGATCGTGTCGTCTTCCTGGGGGACGCGGATTTCAAGGGGGACGTGGCGTTCCTGTTTGGTTGACGGATCGATGTATCCGATCTCAGGCCCTTTCGGATCTCCGCTCTGGAGCACGTAGAAGTCTTCGGCGCGAATGAACGGGAGACCGTCGTAAAACCCTTTCAGAGCAAGATCAACGAAGGCACCGGCGGTCAGGGGTGCGTTGTAACCGTCAACGATGGCGGTCAGATCGCCCTGGCTGGTGCTGATCGCGAGGGTTGCACGACCCTGGAGACGAGGCAGAGCATCGAACTCAGCTGGAATCTCTCGCTCGAAGCCGTCTTCCACCATCAGAGCCTCAACGGCGCCGATGCGGCTGAGGGTGCTTCGCCGCGCGGCGATGAACCCGGGTTTGTCGGTTTCG
Organism: uncultured Synechococcus sp.; assembly: GCA_913050565.1. Taxonomy (GTDB): domain Bacteria; phylum Cyanobacteriota; class Cyanobacteriia; order PCC-6307; family Cyanobiaceae; genus Parasynechococcus. The sequence continues at coordinate 44,417 of CAJWZW010000002.1, read as the reverse complement.
CCGATGCGCTCCTTGAGAAGGATCAGTCCCTGATCCACTTCTTTCAGAAGGGAAACGGCCTGATCTCGACGGTCAGCCGGCACCGCTTCAAGGATCGTGGCACGACGCTTTTCGAGCACGGCCTCGCTGCGGGAGACGGACTTCCCAAGTGCAGGCCACCGCTTTGCCCGCAGGTCATCGCTGGTCAGCTCCAGTCGATGCTGCAGCTCACGGATGTCGTCCTGCTCGAACGGCAGGGCATCGCGAAGGATCGCTGCAGGGTCCTTCACGGCGTTGCCCTGGGGCAGTCCGGCCCATGCCGGTGCGGCGATGCTGAACAGAGCAATGCTGATCAGGCTGATCAGAAGGGCCTTGAAACGCTGATAGGCCAAGGGGAACCCCAGTGCTGACGCGACTTTGGCACAGCCGTATAGTCCGATGAACCGTTCGGCCGGAATGATCTCCAGCAACGACTTCCGCACCGGCACCACGATCGAGATTGACGGTGCCGTGTGGCGTGTTGTCGAGTTCCTGCATGTGAAGCCCGGCAAGGGCTCCGCTTTTGTGCGTACCAAGCTCAAGGCGGTCAAAACCGGCAATGTGGTGGAGAAGACTTTTCGCGCCGGGGAGATGATTCCTCAGGCTCTTCTGGAAAAAGCCTCTCTCCAGCACACCTACATGGAGGGTGAAGACTATGTCTTCATGGACATGGGGACCTATGAGGAAACGCGCCTGACCGCCGATCAGATCGGTGAAAGCCGCAAGTACCTCAAGGAGGGAATGGAGGTGAATGTCGTCTCCTGGAACGACACCCCTCTGGAAGTGGAACTGCCTAATTCAGTGGTTCTGGAAATTGCGCAGACCGACCCTGGCCTGAAGGGGGATACGGCGACCGGAGGCACCAAGCCCGCCATCCTTGAGACAGGCGCACAGGTGATGGTGCCGTTGTTCCTCTCCATCGGGGAGAAGATCAAGGTTGATACCCGCACCGACAGCTACCTGGGCCGCGAGAACGGATGACCATGCAACTTGATTACGAGCAGCTCCATCGGCTCCTGGAAACGCTTGGAGAAAGCGACATCCAGGAATTCCGGCTTGAGGGGGATGACTTCCGGCTTGAGGTTCGTCGCAATCTGCCGGGGCAGACCGTTGTCACATCAGCGGCAGCTCCCGTGGTGACAGCCGCCGCTGCACCGGTGATGCCGGCAGAGCCAACCTCTCCTCCACCGGCTGCAGCATCCACCCGCAGTGATCTGCAGGACATCACTGCACCCATGGTGGGAACCTTCTATCGCGCTCCAGCTCCGGGTGAGCCCTCTTTCATCGAGGTGGGTGACCGGGTGGATGTCGGCCAGACCGTGTGCATCCTCGAAGCGATGAAGCTGATGAACGAGCTGGAGGCTGAGGTGAGCGGCGAGGTGGTGGAGATTCTTGTGGACAACGGCACACCGGTGGAATTCGGCCAGGTGCTGATGCGGGTCAAGCCCGCCTGATCGCACTCAGATCCCAGGCCGCCTGCAGCGCCGCCACCATGCTGTCTGCTCGAGCAATTCCATCGGCAGCGATATCAAATCCGGTGCCATGGTCCGGAGAGGTTCGCAGGAAGGACAGCTCGAGGGTGGTGTTCACCGCTGCGTCGAAGGCCAGCAACTTCAGGGGAATCAGCCCCTGATCGTGGTACAGCGCGAGGTAACCGTCAGGGGCGCCCGCACGTCCGGATTGCCAGGCTTGTCCCGCACTGAGCCAGCAGGTGTCCGGGGAGATCGGGCCATCCAGTCGCACGTCGGGATGGCGTTGACGCCATGAGTCAAGGAGTGGCCCGAGCCAGCTCGTCTCCTCAGACCCCAGACGTCCGTTTTCTCCGGCATGGGGGTTGAGACCGGCCACGACCAGATGGGGATTGGGCCGGAACCGTTGGCAGAAAGCCAGCAGAACGGAAAGTTTCTGCTCCACGATCGCTGGACTCAGGACTTCCGAAACCTGACTCAACGGCAGATGTGTGGTCGCTAAGAGGGTGTTCAGCCGCCAGCCTGTGTGGGGAGAGATGGCTGTGAACAGCATCGAGGAGCTGGCAGAGCCCGCCAGTTCGGCCAGCCGTTCGGTCTGGCCGGGGTAGATCCGACCCGCTTCATGCCAGAGGTGCTTCGCGATCGGGGCAGTGACCAGGGCTCGAGCCTTTCGTTCCTTCAGGAGCATCACTGCGCGCGTCAGCCAGTCGAATCCGGCAGACGCTCCTGAAACGCTTGGCTTGCCTGGCTCAACAGCGATTGTGAGGGGCTGGTCCTCGATCCAGAGATCGTCGGGATCGGCCAGTGCAACGCTGGATTGTTGTTGCAGCCGTTGATGGGTGTCGATCAAGGTGCGGCGACAGCCAACCAGGATGGGCTTCATGTCAGAGGGAAGGCTTGCGTCAGCAAGTGCTTTGAGCACCACTTCCATGCCGATTCCTGCCGGATCCCCCAGGCTGATGACGATGTGCGGACTGGCTTCGGATCCTGATGGAGGAGACATCCCTTCGCTGCGGTTGTTTCTGCTCGGGTTCGTGCTGGTGGCTCTGGTCGCTGGGTGGACGAGCTGAATCTCACCGTTTCAGAGGATGGATCGTCCCGATGACATCAGCTCGCTGATCATCGGCGATCAAATGTTCGACTGATCGCTTTGCATCAGGCAGTCCCGCAGGCCGTCGCGGTAGTTGGGGTGCAGCAGCTTGTATCCGAGCTCGTTGCAAAGCAGCCGGTTGCTGACCCGACGATTTTCACTCCAGAAGGACCGGGCCATTGGGCTCATGTTCCGGCAGGCATCCGTGTAGTTCTCCTCCGGAGGCGGATTGCAGTTGAGCAGGTCTGCACCGAACACCAGCAGTTCCCCGGAAGGGGTTGGTTCATCGTCGACAACGTTGACGATCGACGGCGCATGACCTCTGGATGCCCTGTGGATGAGGTGCAAACAGGCACCGGCGATGTCTTCGACATGAATACGGCAGAAGACCTGATTCTGTTTATTGATGCGACGGGCCCGACCGGATTTCAATCCATCGAGCACGGAGCGTCCCGGTCCATAGATTCCAGGCAGCCGCAGGATCTGAACCGGCAGGCCGCTGTTGAGCCAGGCCTGTTCACACCCCAGACGGCGGCGACTGCGTTCCTGGCCCGGTGAAGCTGGATCGGTTTCGCTGACCCACTGCCCCTGGCGATCTCCATAGACCCCAGTGGTCGAGAGGTAGCCCACCCAGACCGGTGAAATCTTGGTCAGCAGAGGTCCAAGGCATTCAAGGGCCGGATCCCGTCCATCCTGTGAGGGAGGAATGGTGCACAGCACATGGCTGACGCCCTCGAGGTCGCCTGGGCTGGGTTGCAGGTCTGTCGCGCTGTCGAAGGCGATGTCGGTGCTGTTGTTGTCAGGCTTCCGTCGCGTGCCGATGACTGGGGTTCCGAGGGCATTGAGCAACTGTGAAAAACAGCGGCCGCTGTAGCCCTTCCCCAGCACCAGAACCCTGGCGGTTGGCTCGAGCGGCTGGGCCTGGTTGACAAGCCGGGAAAGCATCAGTACACCTGTATTAGTTGTTTTCTGACGGCATGACGACCAGCAGTCTCGATCGCGTCTCCGCCCGAGCTCGCTCTGCCTTCAGCCCCAGCATTGTGGCCTTCGCTGTGTTGATGGCCGCCTTGGTGATCGCACCGGATGATCCCAGTTCTCAGGCTTCGATCTGCGAACGGCACCATTCCTCGGATGCCTGTCGCGTGTGGTGAAAGCTCATGCAACCTGGCAGTTCAGGTTGTCGTCCTCGTCCGTCGGTGATGAGGATCCATTGAGAGGTTCCGCCCATTGCAGCAGTCGCAACGCCAATCTCGAATCACCATCCATCCAGGCGCGGATGGCCATGGCGCGTCGGGGGTCGTAGAAGCGCTGACGCCTGTACCAATCAAAGACTTCAGAATCCGATTTATGACCGTTGCAGGACAGACACGCCGGCACGCAGTTTTGAGTCACGCTTAATCCACCAAGCGCCCGGGGATGAATGTGATCAATTGATTCGGATGGCTTGCCGCAATAAATACACTTTTTGCCGGTGCATTTGTGTAGAGATTGTCTCCATCGTCGGACGCGTAATTTGGGGCAGAGTTCATCGAGAAAAACTGCATCCCTGCTGTGCATCCGAGAGTTTCGGCTGAATCAATTCTGGCGCAGAGGAAAGATGAGTCAATGTGTCGAGCGTTGCATTTTCGACAGTTCGTTGCTGATGTGACACGGCAATTCGCAGTCGCTTGTTGATCACCTCAATTTCTGTAGGGTGATTGTTTGCGGGGATTTCAATTTCCGCTTCTGAGCGTCCTCGGTGCAGCCTTGATCTGTCTCCCTCCGGCCTGATCCGGGTGGTCAGCCCTTTTGATGCGGTCACTCAGGCTCAATTGCGTCGCATCAGACCGCGTGGACGCTGGATCGGTTCCAAGCAGGGGTGGGAGTTTCCTCTGGGAGCGGCGAACCCGCTTCGCGAGTGTCTCGGACGGCGCTTTCCACTGACGCCCGAACTGAAGCAGTGGCTGGATTGGTGCGACAGTCCGCTTCCCCCGCTACCGCTCCATCGGGAGCTTGTGAAGGCAGCGGATCTTGATCAACCCCTACCGGATGGTCGGGTTCCGCTGTCCCATCAGCGGTCGGGAGCCCGCTGGCTGTTGGCTCGTCGGGGAGCTGTTCTGGCTGATGAGATGGGCCTTGGCAAGACCCTCACGGCATTGCTGGCGGCGAGGGCTCTCATGCGATGCACGTCACTGAGGCTGATGGTGGTGGCACCGGTCGGCCTCCACCCGCACTGGCGCCGGGAGGCCGAAGGAGTCAACCTTCGGCTTCAGCTGGTGAGCTGGGCCCGGTTGCCGACAGAGCTTCCACCCGCGGGCACACTTCTGGTGGTCGACGAGGCTCACTTCGCTCAGTCGCTGCGAGCCGCGCGCACGACGGCGTTGTTGCGATTGGCTCGACATCCCCGACTCAGGGCGATCTGGATGCTCACCGGCACTCCGATGAAGAATGGTCGTCCGGATCAGTTGTTTCCACTGTTGGCGGCGATCGACCATCCGATCGCACGGGACCAGCGGCAGTATGAGGAGCGCTACTGCCAGGGGCATTGGCGTGAACGTCACGGAAGACGCCAGTGGCAGGCCAGCGGTGCGTCGCAGCTCGAGGAACTCCGGCGTCTGACCCGACCGCTGATCCTGCATCGACGCAAGTCGCAGGTGCTGACCCTTCCGCCCAAACGACGTCGCCAGCAACCTGTTGTGCTGACGGAGGCCGAAGCCCTGGGGTTTGATCACCGGGTGGATCTCATCCTTGAGGATTACCGTCGCCGGGCTGCCCTGGGGGAGGTGCGATCCGATGCCGAACCTCTGGCTTTGCTCACCGCTCTTCGTCGTATCGCAGCAGAGTTCAAGCTCCCGGCTGCCGTTCATCTGCTTCGAGAGCTGCTTGATCGCGGTGAGGCGGTGGTGCTCTTCAGTGGATTCATCGAACCTCTTCAGTTGCTGCAGCAACGGCTGGGTGGCGAGCTGCTGATCGGTCGTCAGCGTCCGGCGGAGCGTCAGCTTGCTGTTGATCGTTTTCAGCAGGGGGACAGCGATCTGCTTCTTGCCACTTTCGGAACAGGGGGTCTGGGCTTCACCCTCCACCGCGCGCGACATGTTGTTCTCCTGGAAAGGCCCTGGACACCAGGCGATGTCGATCAAGCGGAAGACCGCTGCCATCGCCTTGGAATGGATGGCGTGGGTCTCACCTGCCATTGGTTGCAGCTCGGACCGGCCGACCAGTTGGTGGATGGGCTTGTGGCCAGCAAAGCTCAGCAGATTGAGATTCTGCTGGGTCCACGTCGCTTGCAACTCTCCCGGACATCACTTCCAGCGATGGTTCGTCAGTGTCTGAAGTCAGCCTGAGTGAGGCGCCGCCGGACTTGTGCGTCAGTAGCTGTAGCGCTCGCTGGTTCCAGTGGAACCGCCCAGATCAGTGCCACCGGACAGGCCCGCGGTTGTGTCGGTGGCGGTTGTCGATCTGCTGACGTTGGAGGTGGCGCTCTTCAGTGATGCCGTTGAGGGCTTGGATCCTCCGAACAAATCTCCCAGGTAGCGTCCGCAATCCGGGTAGCTGCCCGGGTCATTGACCACAGCTTCTGTGATCATCACCGAAGCATGTTCCGGTGATGTCTTGAACATGCTGCGCCCCTGGCGCTTGATCAGCGCGTAAGCAGCGTTCCAGCTCACATCGTGATCGTTGCCGCTGGATCGCATGAAGCAGTAGATCCTGGCTCCCTTCGCCTGGGTTGTTTCGCCAGCCATGGCGCCCATGGAACAGCCCAGCAATCCACCGATCAGTCCGGCGGTGCTGAGCACGAGCAGGCGACGCATGGCAGGGAGGAACACGGCGTCAACACAACGTATCGATGGCAGCGTCACTGTCCAGTGCTGATCAGGCGCACCACGAGAGGAAACACCAGCAGCACCGTGATCAATCGCACGGCGTGGAAGGCTGCTACGGCAGCTCCGACACCGAATTCCGCTCCAACCAGGCTGATTCCGCTGATCCCCCCTGGAGCAGCACCCAGCAGAGTCACCACGGGATCAAGGCCGAGGAGGCGACTGCTCCACAGCCCAACCACGATTCCCGTGAGCACCAGGCTCAGGGTGATCAGCAGGGCTGGTTTCCACAGCATCTGCAGCTGGACAAAGGATGTGCGCGTCAAGCCTGCACCGAGCACCGTGCCGATGCCGATTTCAAGCGCCGTTCGTGTCCCTGTCGGCCATGTCGCGGGTTCCAGTCGCCCGCTGATGCTCAGGACACCCGCTCCGAGCAAGGCTCCAGCCAACGGAGCTGCGGGGATCCGGCTGAACAGTGCAAGCAGCCCGATGGTGGTGCCGGCCAGCACGTAGAGCGTCAGTGTGGCCAGAGGTGGCATCGGTTCCGGTGTGGACTGCGTTCCGATCTTGAGCCACCGGCCTCCATGTGTTGTCATCGGGCCAGTGTTCATCTTCTGCCATGAGCTCATCGGTGTCCTTTCGGATCACCCGCACTGCGGAGGATCTGGCGCAGACGATCACCACCCTGTCCCAGCGGCTGGTGAAGCTTGAGCAGCGCCAGGAAGCACTGGAACTGCAGGTGCGTCAGCAGCTTCAGTCTGCTCAGCAGGTTCCGGATGAGGAGCAGGCAACACTGGACGGCATCGAGCAGCTTCTGCAGGAGACCCGCCAGTTGCTGGAGCTCACGGACACCCAGGCTGATGACGGTGCTTTCAGTCAGGAGTTGGCCGCATAAGGGTGGCCAGGGGTGCCAGAATAAAAAGAAAGGCAACTATGGCGATCACCATTCCTGCCTCGACTGTTACCAGCCTCACCGCCGCATCCCGGTCAGGGTTTCTTGAGGGTGGTCATCAGTTGGAAAAACTTGAATTTGCTCTGGCAATCGCTGAAGCCCGCGGAGATCAATTGCGCTGCTCCACATTGCGAGATCGCATTGCTGATCTGGGAGGTAATTCCGAAGAGCCAGGAACTTGACCTTCGGGCCGGTCAATCATCACTGGAAATCATTATCGATAAGGGTAAGATTTCTATGAAAAATTGATCTGCAGATTCGTTGACAATCGCTCCAGCAAAATCTGAGGGTCCGGCAGATATTCAGCGTGCTCAACATGCTGGCTCTGCGAAAACGTTGTTTGAACAGGCCAAAGCCAAGGCGGAATCAGGTTCATTTCGCGAAGCCGGTATTTTGATTCTTCGCGGTTTGGATCAGGAGCGTCGTGCTCAATCAGCTGGTCCACAGATCATGCAGCTGATCAAACCAAGAAGTTAATTTTGTCGAAATTAAAAAGCGGGTGACCGGATTTGAACCGGCGACGTTCAGCTTGGGAAGCTGACATTCTACCGCTGAATTACACCCGCGGAATGGCGAGAAGTCCCTCGCCACCTCCGTTCTAGCCCAGTGCGGCCGCCGCTGCCGCCACGCCTGAGCCAAAGGTTCCCCTGTGTGCTCCATGGGCCTGCAGGGTTGCTTCGATCGCTGAAACCGCCGTCAGCACATCCCGATCGCAGACGTATCCGAGATGGCCAATGCGGAACACCTGGCCTTTGAGGTGGTCCTGGCCTCCCGCCAGCAGGATGTCGAATTTTTCTTTCACCGCTTTTCGTAATTGTTCGGCATCAATCCCCTCCGGTGCCACAGCGGTGATGGCTGGGCTGCCATAGCCCTCGGCGGCGAACAGCGGCATCCCGATGGCCTTCATTCCGGCCTGGGCTGCAGCGCGATGGCGGGCATGGCGGGCGAAGATCGCTTCAAGGCCTTCCTTCTGCATCATCTCCAAAGCTGCTTCCAGGCCGAAATAGAGATTCACCGCCGGAGTGAAGGGATTGCTGTCTTTTGCAGCTGTTTTTCGGTAAGGCCCGAGGTCCAGATAGAACTTGGGAAGATCGGAGCGCTCATAGGCCGTCCAGGCTCGATCGCTCATGGCCACGAAGCTCAGGCCGGGCGGCAGCATGTATCCCTTCTGGGAGCCGGAAGCGACCACATCAAGCCCCCAGGCATCCATGGGCACATCAGTTGCCCCGAGGCTCGTGACGCAGTCCGCCAGGGTCAGTGCCGTGCCATGGGCTTTGACGTGACCGGCGATGGTTTCAAGATCATTGATCACCCCGGTTGAGGTTTCGGAGTGGGTCAGGATCACAGCTCTGATGGCTTTGGCCGTGTCCGCCTCCAGTGCAGCGCGGAAGGCTTCCGGATCCAACGGCTGGCCCCACTCGGCCTTGATGACGTCGACGTCCAGGCCGTAAGCACGGGCCACCTTCACCCAGCGCTCACCGAACTTGCCGTTGTCGCCGCAAAGCACCTTGTCCCCGCGGCTCAGAGTGTTGATGATTCCGGCTTCCATGGCGGCTGTGCCGCTGCCCGTGATCACCAGCACATCTCCGCTGGTTTGGTGCAACCACTTCAACTGCTCGGTTGTGCGATGCACCGTGGCCTGAAACTCACCGCTGCGGTGCCCGATGGGGTGACGTCCCATCGCTTTGAGCACAGTCTCGGGCACCGGCGTCGGTCCCGGGATCATCAGGGTGAGCTTGTCCTGCATGGCGTGGGGGATGCCAATCGGCGACTCTAGAAAACAGCCTCCCTTCAGTTATCGATCAGTCGAGCACTGGATTGACTCTTCCGGTCTGGGTGGCCGCGGCGGCCAAGGCAGCGCTGCGGGCATTGCTGGAACAACCGTTCATTGCCTTGCAGTCTCTGGATCAGCCTGGGGAGGCCGAACCGTTGTCGGTGCCGGTGCAATCAGCGGCTCGACTGGGTGCAGGCCAGGCCCTGGCCATCTGCCGTTGCGACCCGGGAAAGGGGCTCGATCTCACTCGGGACCTCGAGGTCTGGGTCCGGGTTGCCTGGATCCCATCACCTGGTGAGGGTCTGCAGCTCCTGGCCGGCGAGGGGCTCGGCACCCTGGGTGCCGGCGGTGCTCTGTGCCTGTCCGCCTTTGCTCGCGAACTGCTCGAGCTCAATCTGATGCCTCTGTTGCCTTCTGATCGAGGTCTTCAGGTGGAGCCGGTTTTCCCTCGCGGGCGGGAGCTGGCAGAGCGAACCAGCAATGCAGCCTTCGGTGTGGTCGATGGTCTGGCGTTGATCGGCACCCAGGCCGAAGTGCAGCAAAGTGCGGCTCCCGAGCAACTGCAACAGGTTCTGAATGCGTTGCGGAGCCTGACGGCGGAGTCCGGCTTTGAAGGATCTCTGAGTCTGGTTGTTGGTGAGAACGGCCTGGAGCTGGCTGAGCGGCTTGGACTGGCCCCGAGACTGAAGGTCGGCAACTGGATGGGCCCGGTGCTGGTGGCTGCTGCGGAAGCGGGGGTGAGGGATCTTCTCCTGTTCGGCTACCACGGAAAGTTGGTCAAGCTCGCCGGAGGCATTTTTCACACCCATCACCATCTGGCGGATGGCCGGCTGGAGGTTCTCACCGCTCTGGCAGTGGATCAGGGATTGGCTGCCGCTCAACTTCAGCAAATCCGTTGTGCTGCCTCCGTTGAGGAGGCATTTCAGGGTCTCCCCCCCAACGCGGCAGAGAGGTTGGGAGGAGCACTTGCTGCTGCAGTGGAGCAGCGAAGCCAGTCCTATATCCAGCGATACGGCAACTGGCCGATGAGGATCGGAGCCGGGGTGTTTGATCGCAGCCGTTCGGTTCGCTGGTGCGGTCCGGTGGCGGAGAAGCGCTTCTTTACGCTGAAGGATTAGCGGTCGTCGCAACGCGACAGATTTGAGGATCGATGTCCCAGCACTCCTCCGATGGTCAGCGTCAGCCGGCCATCGTCATCCTTGATTTCGGCTCGCAGTACTCCGAGCTGATTGCCCGCCGCGTGCGGGAGACCGAGGTGTTTTCAGTGGTGCTCGGCTACAGCACGTCTGCGGAGGAGCTGCGTCGGATCGCCCCCCGGGGAATCATTCTCAGCGGTGGCCCCAGCTCCGTTTATGCGGATCATGCGCCTCTGTGTGATCCGGAGATCTGGAACCTGGATATCCCTGTGCTCGGGGTCTGTTACGGCATGCAGCTGATGGTGCAGCAGCTGGGTGGTGTGGTCGAAGCGGCCACGGGCAAGGCCGAATACGGCAAGGCACCCCTTGAGGTTGATGACCCAACGGATCTTCTGACCAACGTCGACAACGGTTCGACGATGTGGATGAGCCATGGGGATTCGGTCAAGGCGCTGCCCGAAGGCTTCGTGCGTCTCGCCCACACCGCCAACACACCTGAGGCGGCGGTTGCCAATCTGCAGCGCAAGCTCTACGGCGTGCAGTTCCACCCGGAGGTGGTGCATTCCTCCTGCGGGATGGCTTTGATCCGCAATTTCGTGTACCACGTCTGCGGGTGTGATCCGGACTGGACCACCAGTGCCTTCATTGAGGAGGCCGTCGCCATGGTGCGTGAGCAGGTGGGCGACAAGCGCGTGTTGCTCGCCCTCTCCGGTGGTGTGGATTCATCCACCCTCGCCTTTCTGCTCAAGAAAGCGATTGGCGATCAGCTCACCTGCATGTTCATTGACCAGGGCTTCATGCGGAAGGGTGAGCCCGAGTTCCTCATGGATTTTTTCGACCGCAAGTTCAATATCCATGTGGAGTACATCAATGCCCGTCAGCGCTTCATCGGCAAGCTGAAGGGCATCACGGATCCCGAGGAGAAGCGAAAGATCATCGGGACGGAATTCATCCGGGTGTTCGAAGAGGAGAGCAAGCGTCTCGGACCGTTCGATTACCTGGCGCAGGGAACCCTCTATCCCGACGTGATCGAGAGTGCTGGAACCAACGTCGATCCCAAAACCGGTGAGCGGGTTGCGGTGAAGATCAAGAGCCACCACAACGTGGGCGGCCTGCCCAAGGATCTCCAGTTCAAATTGGTTGAACCGCTGAGAAAGCTGTTCAAGGATGAAGTGCGCAAAGTCGGTCGCACCCTTGGATTGCCGGAAGAGATCGTGCGTCGCCATCCCTTCCCAGGACCAGGGCTTGCGATCCGCATCCTGGGTGAGGTCACTGACGAAAAGCTCAACTGCCTGCGCGACGCGGATCTGATCGTGCGCGAAGAGATCAAGGAGGCCGGTCTGTATCACGACATCTGGCAGGCCTTTGCCGTGCTGCTGCCGGTGCGTTCCGTCGGGGTGATGGGAGACAAGCGCACCTACGCCTGGCCGATTGTGCTGCGCTGCGTGTCCAGTGAGGACGGCATGACGGCCGATTGGTCGCGGTTGCCTTACGACTTGATGGAAACGATCTCCAATCGGATCGTCAATGAGGTGAAAGGGGTGAACCGCGTCGTGCTGGACATCACCAGCAAGCCGCCCGGCACGATTGAGTGGGAATGATCAGCTCTGCTCGGGATCGTCCTCGCGGATTGATTCGCTGAATCCCGCAGCGATGATGCCCACAGGGATCCCGACAACAGCGATCCCGCCGAGAGCCGTCAGGCTGGCCACGATCTTGCCTGCGGCGGTCAGTGGCACAACATCTCCGTAGCCCACGGTGGTGACGGTGGTGACAGCCCACCAGAGAGAACGCGGAATCGAACCGAAATGCTCCGGTTGCACTCTGGACTCCAACAGGTAAAGCGCTGTACTGCTGATCAGGAGCAGAACAACGGTGTAGGTCGCTGCGATCTGCAGTTCGGTCCATTTGCGCATCAAGGCGCGGTTGAAATACCTCAGGCTGGTTCTCACATGGCTGGACTGGGCCAAACGAGCGATGTTGAGCAGCCGGATCAACCGCAGCAGGTACAGCTGTGGACTGATCAGGCCGATCAGAGTTGGTGCGAAGGCCAGCATGTCCAGCAATGCCAGCGGTGATCGGACGTAGTCCCAGGCCCCCAGCACACCGCGTCGAGCACCTGGCCGCATCGGAGCCACCCAGACGCGGGCTGCATATTCGATGGCGAAAACCAGAGCCAGAAGAATGTCGAGCTGCTTGAGCAGATCCAGATGCCGTTCACGGATCAGCGGTTCGGTTGCCAGCACGGCGACAACGATGGAACCGAGGATTCCCAGGCCGATGAGATTGTTCAGCCAGGTGTTTCCTGATTCGTTGCTGAGAAGCCTGGCCAGGCTTCGCCTGAGTCGCACCAAGGCCCTGTCGCACTGCATGGATGCATTCTGAGATGGATTTGGTGCTTTGTTGGGGCTGGTGGGAGCCAGGCGGGCTGGATACCCTGAGCCATCGGCCTTGGTGAAGTGACGGCGACTCAATCGCAGGATGTGCAGCAGAGACGACTGCAGCAGGACAGCATTCAGCTGGGCGGCCGCACGATCTATCTCAATCCGTTTCTCTACTGGCGTCGCTTCGACAGCAACACCGATCGATGGTTACGGGAGCCAGGTCAGCTCACCGAGGATCAGATTGCCGCCAACCGTGTGCGCTTTTATCCCGAACTGGCCTGGGATCAGCTGGACGGCCATGCCACCGCCGTTCACGACGGTGCAGTGGAGATGTTCCTCAAGAGTCTGGAGCTGATCAGCACCTTCCACCCTGAGTTGGGCTCCGGCCAGATGCTCGAGGTGGAGCGCAAGATGACCATCACGAAGAAGAAGGCTTTCGAGCGCTGGGTGGACAAGGCTTTGCGGCGCCGCAGCCGGGAGGAGCAGCGCGACCAGCGTCGCTTTGAGCGCACGCGATTTCTGAGAGCCTGGCGGGAATGGCTGGCTTTGGAAACCACCCATAAAGCCGTGGTGCCGATGGTGATGCTGATGGTGCTCAGCGCGGTTGGCGGCTGGTCAATCGGGGCCGGTCAGAGTGCCTGCCCGACACTTTCGCTGCCGTCAGGACAGACTGAACGTTCCTGAACGGAACCGATGCCTGCTGACTCCGTTCCCGACAATCCCCTGGATCAGCTGCGCCTGTCAGTGATGCAGGACGTGCTGCCGATTGGTCTCGCTGTGCTGGAACGGGCGAGACAAGGGGGTCCGGGCAAGGTGGCTGAGGCCTTCACCACCGGTACTGACGATCCTGTGGAAACTCTTCGGCAGGAAGGGGAACCGGCGGCACGCAGTGTGCGTGATCAGTTGGATGCCGTCAGCCCCGGGTTGGGGAATCCCGTGATGCCCGTGGCGGTTTCGGTGGAGGATCCCTCCGATGAGCGTGATGATCTGATCGAGACCCTGCTGCGGATCGAACAGCGGCTGAATGCTCTGAAGGGACACCTTCAGGACGCCTGAAGTCATGGCCAGGTCCACGCAGCAGCGACAGGCGGGGCTGCGTCAACAACCTCTGGTGTTGCTCTGCGTGGTGCTGATGTTCAGCGCTGCCATGACGGCGCGCCTGGTTTGGATGCAGTTGCTGGAGGGACCTCGCTTCCGGGAACTGGCCGACGAGAATCGCATTCGTCTGGTGCCGCGTTCACCCATGCGCGGCCGTCTGCTGGACAGGAAGGGGCGGGTGTTGGCATCAAGCCGACTCTCCTATTCCCTGTTCCTCGAGCCCCGCTTGGTGCTCGACGCGGACTGGCCGGATCTGCGCGATCGGCTGGCGCGGTTGCTGAACCTGGATCCGGCGTTGCTTGATCAGCGTCGCGATCGTGGTCCTGACCCCGGTGGTTATCGCACAACCCTGGCGCTGGAGCTCAAGCCGGAGCAGGTTCTTCGGTTTCGCGAGCAGGCTCTGGGCCTGAAGGGGGCTGAGGTGGATGTGGAAATTCTCCGTCACTACCCCCACGGAACCCTTGCGGCCCATGCCCTTGGCTACACCCAGCCGATCACGGAAGGGGAGTACGAGGATCTGGCTGAGAAGGGCTACCGGATCAGGGACCGCATTGGTCGCACCGGAGTCGAGGCGGCCTATGAGTCCCATCTGCGGGGGGCGTGGGGTGGTCAGATGCTGGAGGTCAACGCCATGGGTGAGGTCCAGCGCAACCTCGGTGATCGTCCTTCGAAAGCAGGCATGGATCTGACGCTGACGCTGGATCTTGATTTGCAGCGTGTGGCGGAGCAGGCGCTGGCCGATAAACCGGGCGGTGCGGTGGTGGCTCTCGATGCCAGAGATGGCGCAGTGCTGGCCATGGCGAGCAAGCCGAGCTTCGATCCAAACTTTTTTTCAAAGCTGATCACGACCCAGAAGGAGTACGACGCACTGTTTTCCAATCCAGCCAAACCGCTGCTCTCGCGGGCGATGAATTCCTACGACCCAGGAAGCACCTGGAAACCAGTCACGGCGATGGCTGGCATGGAATCGGGCAAATTTCCATCAGAGATCAAACTGAAGACCACCGCCTGCATCACCTACGGCGGTCACTGTTTCCCGGACCACAATGGCCGCGGCTTCGGCACCATTGGGTACGCCGATGCCCTTCGGCACTCCAGCAACACCTTCTTCTACCAGGTTGGCGTTGGTGCCGGATCTCTGGAGTTGAAGAAGGCAGCTGACCAGCTTGGTTTCCAGAGAAAAACAGGCATTGAGGTGGGCTGGGAAGAAAGCGTCGGTCTTGTGGGAGATGAGACCTGGGCTGATCGTGGACGTGGCTGGGCTGAGCCTGGTTCAGTGCCCTGGATTCCGGAGGACATGGCCAGTGCCTCCATCGGGCAGTCGGTTGTGCAGATCACGCCGTTGCAGCTGGCCCGCGCTTACGCCGTGTTTGCCAACGGCGGCTGGTTGGTGACCCCCCATCTGGCCTCGGGTGGTGTCGACTGGATGTCTCCGGAGCGACGGCGTCGGGTCGACCTGAAACCATCAACCCTGCAGACCATCCGCGAGGGACTGCGCAAGGTTGTTTCCTCCGGAACAGGGTTCGGACTCAACGGTCCTGGCATTCCACCAGCAGCCGGCAAGACCGGAACGGCAGAAGACAGCACCGGAGGCCCCGACCACGCCTGGTTCGGTTCCTATGCCCCTTACCCCGACGGGGAGATTGTGGTGGTGGCCTTTGCTCAGAACACTCCAGGCGGAGGCTCGGTGCATGCCCTGCCGATGGCTAAAAAAGTCCTGGCCAGATGGCAGAGCCTGCGAACCGTCAGGCCGCCGTCAGAGCCGGTTGACTGAGCACCTTTCGGTAGTAGCCGCGAAGTTGTTCGGTGGCCCCAGCCCAGCCCCAGCGTTCAGCTTCCTGGCGAGCGGCTGTTCGCAGAGCCTGCCGTTCGGTTGCGTTGCCAAGCAGGCGCTGGGTGGCCTTGATCAGGCTGCCGGCGCCGCCATCAACACCATCGGGTTCGTAGAGACATCCATTGGTCCCATCGGTGATGATGTCGGGAATGCCTCCGCGGTTGGCCCCCACCACCGGGCAACCGGCAGCCATGGCTTCCAGCAGGACCAGTCCGAGGGTTTCGGTGCTGGATGGAAACAGAAAGGCATCGCCGCTGGCGTAAGCGCTGGCCAGCTCCTCCCCCGACAGATAGCCAACGAAGGTGGTGGCCGTGCCGTCGAAATGCTTTTCAAGTTGTTGACGGTGTGGACCGTCGCCGACAAGGGCCAGGCGCGTATCGGGCAGAGCCTCCAGCACCGGCCGGATGCGTTCGATCTGCTTTTCGGCTGAAAGTCGGCCCACGTACAGCAGCACGGCACCACGATCGTCGTGGCCCCCCAACAGTCGCTGCCGCATGGTCGTGTTGCGCAGCTCGGGGCGGAAGAGTTCCGTGTCGACACCCCGCTGCCACAGGTCCGTGTGCTGGATCCCCTTGTCGCTCAGTTCCTGCACCATGGCGGTGGAGGTGCAGAGGTTCAGCAGTGCCTGGTTGTGGGCGGCTTTCAGCATTTCCCACAGGAGCGGTTCCAGCATGCCGAGGCCGTAGTGCTCGAGGTATTTCGGCAGGTGGGTGTGGTAGCTCGCTACGAGAGGGATGTCCTTGCTTTTCGCCAGCCAGATTCCACCGAGGCCGAGCACAGCGGGATTGACCACATGGATCAGGTCCGGTTGAAATTCATCGATGGCTTCAGACACGGCTGGTCGTGGCAAGGCCAGCTTGAGTTCCGGGTACAGAGGGAGTGGCATGGCAGGCACCCCGATCAATCGAGCTCCCATGTAGTTGTCCGGGCAGCCCTCCGGACAGAACACCACCACTTCATCGCCCGCATCCACCAGATGTCGCACGGTCTTGGTGAGACGGGTGACGATGCCATCCACCTTCGGCAGGAAGGTTTCGGTGAAGAAGGCGATTTTCACGGGTTGAGCCTGATCAGGAGGCGGTGCCGATGGCCTGGGCCTGGGTTTTGGTCCAGGCGGATGTGCAGAGGATGCGGTTGCGATCGCAACGGTCGGCGTAGCGGGTGGCGATTTCCACCACTTCCTTCAGCAGACCGTTGTCGAGGGTGGTGGGGTTCAGACCCAGTTCAAGGAAGCAGCGATTATCAACGATCAGGTCGTTTTCAACGGCTTCGTTGCGCGGGTTGGGCAGATTATTGACCTGCGCACCGGTGAGGGCAGCCACCTTTTTGGCCAGTTCGCCCACCTGATGGCTTTCGGTCATCTGGTTGAAGATCTTGACCCGCTCACCCTGTTCCGGAGGGTTCTCAAGGGCGAGCTGGACGCAGCGCACCGAGTCGCGAATGTGGATGAATGCCCGTGTCTGGCCGCCGGTGCCGTGAACGGTGAGGGGGTAACCGATGGCTGCCTGCATCAGGAAACGATTGAGCACCGTGCCGTAATCGCCGTCGTAATCGAAGCGATTGGTCAAACGGGGATCACGGTCTGTGGCTTCGGTGTTGGTGCCCCAGACGATGCCCTGATGCAGGTCTGTGATGCGGACCCTGTCGTTTTTGTTGTAGTAGAGGAAAAGAAGCTGGTCCAGCGTCTTGGTCATGTGATAAACGCTGCCAGGACTGGCGGGATGGAGGATTTCCTCCTCGAAGCGACTGCCGTCCGGCTGAGGCACTTCAACCTTGAGGTATCCCTCAGGGATGGTGGCCCCGCGGTGGGATCCATAGCCGTAGACCCCCATGGTGCCGAGATGCACCACGTGAATGTCGAGACCGCTTTCAACAATGGCGGCCAGCAGGTTGTGGGTCCCGTTGACGTTGTTGTCGACTGTGTAGCGCTTGGTGGCGCTGCTTTTCATCGAATAAGGCGCGGCCCGCTGTTCAGCGAAGTGCACCACTGAATCGGGTCTCTCCTCCAGCAGCAGGTCGAGCAGACGCTGATATTCATGGGCGATATCCATGTGGAGAAAGCGCATCGGTTTGCCGCCGATCTCCTCCCAGGCCCTCAGCCGCTCCCCGATGCTGACGATCGGCGTGAGGGATTCCACCTCGAGGTCGATGTCGATTTTTCGTCGGCTGAGGTCGTCGACGATCAAAACCTCGTGGCCCTGATCCGCCAGGTTCACCGCACAGGGCCAGCCGCAGAAGCCGTCGCCGCCGAGAACGAGAACTTTCACCCCAAACTCCTGCAGGAACGAGCGAGACGCTCACTCAAGGCAAGCTACTACAGGGATTTGCCTTCACTTCCTTCAGCTGATGGCAACGGAAACCGCCATCATCGCGCCGACCAGCACAGTGCCTCCGATCAGCATCATCAAGGAACTGCGACCCCGGTTGCGGCTGGTTTCAGCATCCATCACCTCCATCCGAGGCTCCTTCGCAAAAGCGTTCAGGCGGCCGCCGTCTTCCGTGGTGACCTGCATGGGTCGAATGCGATTGGTCGGACCTTATGAGTCCATTTGCCTAACAGCAGCCGATGTTTCGGAGGCTTCATTTCACTTCAGATCTCTTCATCACAATTGATTACTTCACCACTCCCTGGGTTGGTGAGCTCGCGGAAGCCTCTCCGCGTTTCGGCAGCCGGCCTGAGCGGTGGGCGATGCGGCCGGCCGTGACCGCCTGACCCATGGCCTGGGCCATGGCTGCAGGCTCGCCCGCCATGGCGATGGCACTGTTCACCAACACCGCGTCGGCCCCCATTTCCATGGCCTGTGCGGCTTCGCTCGGGACACCGATTCCAGCATCCACAACCACAGGAACCCCTGCATTTTCAATGATCAGGGCGATGTTGGCGGCATTGTTCAGGCCCTGGCCGGACCCGATCGGAGACCCCAGAGGCATCACGGTTGCGCAGCCAGCGTCCTCCAGCCGTTTGGCCAGCAGCGGATCCGCGTTGATGTACGGCAGAACAGTGAATCCCTCCTTCACCAGTTGTTCCGCTGCTTCGAGGGTTCCGATCGGGTCGGGCAGCAGATGACGGCTGTCGGGGATCACTTCGAGCTTCACAAAGGTGTTGTCTTCCTGGCCAGCGAGCTTGGCCAGTTCACGGCCGAGCCTGGCGACCCGCACCGCTTCCTCGGCACTGCTGCAACCAGCGGTGTTCGGCAGCATCCAGATGCGCTGCCAGTCGATGGCCTCCATCAAGCCGGCGTGGCCTGCGGCAACAGCCTGAACCCGGCGCACAGCCACGGTGACCATGTCGCAACCGGAGCATTCGATACTTCTCTGCATCACCTGCAGGGAGGGATATTTGCCTGTGCCGGTGAACAGACGGCTGTTGAAGGCGCGTCCGCCGATGGTCAGCACATCGCTGTTTCTGGAGGGTGCGGGAGGGGAGTAATCCATGACGCGCCTGAGCAAAAGGGCCTACCTTGCTCCCATCATCCTCGTGTTCACCATGCCTGTCCTGCTTGCCATGGATCTTGCTGATGGCAGTCAGGTGCCGTTTCAGAGCAATCCTCAGCTGCCCCTCGATCCGATTCAGCTGATGGTTCCCGCAGTCATCGAAGGTGAATCGGTGGAAAGCTTTGATCCGGTGGCCCGGGCTGCTGATCTTGCTGCTTCATTGCCCCGCAACTGGTGCGGAAGCTTTGAGCCTTTCGATGGAAGTCCCACGGTTGATGTAACCCTCGAGATCGCTTCGGCAACAGCCGTCGGTCAGATGGTGAACCTGCGGGGAAGCATGACGTTTGGATCGGTGGTGACACCGGTGCAGGGCAACCTTCATGCCAAATCCGATCAGCTGGATCTCATCCCCCTCGCTGACCCCTTGATTGCCGGTTTGGAACCCGGAGGTGTGTTTCTCGGTTTACAGGGATTCAGCCCCACCGGCTGGCAGTCACCTCGGCTGGTCAACGTCAGCGATCCTTCAGCTGGAACCGGCGGCCGCTTAGCCCTCACCAGCAGCTGTGAAGCCGAAGTTCCTGTTCAACCTCTCTGGTGATCAGGCCGGAGCTGTTGGTTAAACCCGTTTTTCCAGCTTCTTCACAGCCTTCGAGGCTGTGCTGTTTTCCGGTTCGAACTCAAGGGTTTTGCGGTACAGGCTGAGAGCTTCCTCTGTCTTCAGCAGTTTGTTCTGGGCGTACGCCAGATTGTTGATGGCAACCGGATAATCCGGCTTCGCCTTCAGTGCAAGTTTGTAGTGCTTGCTGGCTCCTTCGTAATCCTTCTGGGCAGCCAGGGCAAAACCGAGGGCGTTTTGAATCACAGCCCTTGCTTCATCAGGCTCATTGCCAAGCCGCTTCAACGCCTGTTTCAGGGTTGCAGCCGCCTGTGGAAAAAGTCGCTTGCGCAGCTGCACGGAACCCAGTTCGTACAGGTCGGCGGCCTCACGGGACTGGGCGGTATTGGCCTGCTCAAGCTGCATCAGCCGAGCTTCATCACGGCGAACACGCAACAATTGCCTGCCCACCACAACCGCAACGATGGCGAGCAGGCCTACCAGGCCCAGCAGGTAGGTCTGGGGCAGCAAATTCACGGAATTGAAGTCAGCTCTTGGCTGCCGTAACCACGCTGGTGAAGCTACCGGGATCCGCAACGGCCAGTTGCGCCAGCATCTTGCGATTCAGACGCACATCAGCTTTTTTCAGTCCTCCCATCAGGCGGCTGTAGCTCACGCCGTTGATCCGCGCAGCAGCGTTGATCCGGGCGATCCAAAGACGACGGAAGTCGCGCTTGCGACGACGACGGTCGCGGTAGGCGTTGCAGAGCGCCTTCATCACCCGCTGATTGGCGGTCCGGAACAGCGTTCCGTTGCCACCGCGGAAACCACGGGCCAGCCGCAGGATCTTGTTGCGGCGCTTGCGGGCGACGTTGCCTCTCTTAACGCGAGCCATGAGGTGTAAAGGGTTGAGTCAGTTCAGAACGAGGGGAAGCGTCAATCAGGCGTAGGGGAGCATTCGCACCACGCGCAGTTCATCGGACTCGTGAACCACTGCCTTGGTGGCCAGGTGACGCTTCTGTTTGACGGTTTTGTGATCCAGCAGGTGATTGCGGAATGCGCGTCGACGCATGAACTTGCCGGTGCCGGTCGCCTTGAACCGCTTGGCGGCAGCTTTGCGGGTCTTCAGCTTGGGCATTGCTCTGCTCGTCCGGACACAAACGACAACAATACGTCCTTGCGTGACCCAGATGGCATGACCCGTTGGATAGCCCTTTCGTTGCTGATGTGGCTTCCGGGCGGATGCAGTGCACAGAACCTGACGCCGCCGGTCGCGGAGTCGGCTCCAACCCTCGTTTCACCTGATCCCCTGCCAGAGCGCCAGGGTGAACCCAGGACCCATCGGCCCGTTGCGGCTCCCCCATCGATTCGGGGAAACAACCCTGTGCTCTGGGTGTCCCTTGCATCCCGCCTCGGGGTCCTTGAATCGTCACCGTCGCTGAATCTGCAGTCGGCGGGATCAGCCCCATTGGTCCTCCGGGATGCCTCAGGTGCCGAGTGGAGTGATTCCGCCTTGCGGCTCCGCTGGCGCCGGATGCCTCTGGAGCAGCCCCAGGTGCTGGCACGACAGGTGGCAGGACCCTTCGCCAGTTTCGAATCAGCCGATCGGGTGGCGCAGCGCTGGCGTGCAGTCGGAGCTCCTGCTCAGGTGGCCCATCCGCAGGACTGGGAGGTCTGGGCTCCTCCCGGAGCGCCGGCGCCTGAGGATCTCGAGCTCCGCAGCTGGTCCAAAACGCTGGATGCAGGTGTTCAGCCTGTGCTCGAGACCGCTGACGGAAATGTGCTCCTGAAGGGTCCTCTCAAGATTCAGGCGGCCGATGGCCTGCGATGGAACCGCGGTGTGTTCCAGGGGCCGTTTCGGCTCCAGCGCGACGCGTATGAAAGCTGGACCCTGGTGGAGCAGGTGCCGGTGGAGCGCTATCTCGAGGGGGTTGTGCCCCATGAGATCGGCGCCGGATCACCCACCAGCGCCCTGCAGGCACAAACCGTTCTGGCCCGCACGTGGGCGCTGGCCAACAGCCATCGCTTCCGCATCGACGGATACCACCTCTGCAGCGACACCCAGTGTCAGGTGTACAGCGATCCACGGCAGGCTGGACCTGCTGTTCGCGAGGCCATTGCCGCCACAAGCGGCCAGCTGCTCAGTTGGCAGCGTCAACCGATCAGCGCTGTGTACCACGCCAGCAACGGCGGCGTGATGGCTGCCGGTCCGGAGGCTTGGTCCATGGATCCACAGCCGTACCTGAAGGCGAAGCCGGATGGCGATGAGTCCTGGCGCGCTCGTCACACGCTGCCGCTGAACAACCGCGAGGCTGTGGCTTCTCTGCTGGCCGATGGGAATGGTGCCTATGGCCGGAATCACCCCCGTTTCCGCTGGAGTCGCAGCCTGCGAGCCGCCGAACTGCGCAAGGCTCTGGGACAACAGGGTCTTGTGTTGCAGGACCCACTCCGGCTTGAGGTGGTTGAGCGCGGCACCAGCGGCCGGGTTCTGTCCCTGAAAATCTCCGGTGCTTCGGATGCGTCGCCTGTGATCCTGCGGCTGGATCAGATACGCCGAACGCTGCGATCCCTGCCCAGCACCTTGTTTGTGATTGATTCCGTGGCACCGCAGGAATGGATCGTGCGTGGCGGCGGTTTCGGTCATGGCGCCGGACTGTCCCAGGCCGGTGCGATTGATCTGGCGCGGTGGGGATGGTCGGCCGAGAGGATCCTGAGTCACTACTACCCCGGCGCCGTCTACGGTCCGCTGCCTCAGCCGCTTGAGTCCCCTTAGAGTCCTGCGCACCTGACAGGCCGCATGGCGACCAACCCTGGTACTGGTGATCACCGAAGGGTGAAATCTGCGGCCTTCCTGTTCGCCTGTGGATGTGCGGGTGCAGCCCCGCACTGGTTGGACCCGGCTCGTTCCCTGTGGCCTGCGATCAGCATGGCTCTGATGCTCGGCGGCTACGGCCTGCGAACAGTGCTGCGGGGCCAGCTGAATCGCAACGGTGGCGTTGACTCCACCACCGTTGATCTTCAGTCCCTGCCGAGCCTGGATGTGGTGGTGGCGGCCCGTGACGAAGAAGGTGTGGTCACCCGTCTGGTGGAACGGCTCACGTCACTGCGCTATCCGCCCGATCGGCTCTCCACCTGGGTGATTGATGACGGCAGCCAGGACCGCACCCCCCAGCTGTTGGACGAACTGGCCGAACGCCATCCAGGCCTCCATGTGATCCACCGCGAACGTGATGCAGGTGGAGGAAAGTCGGGTGCTCTCAACACGGCTCTGAGCCAGCTCAGTGGTGAGTGGCTGCTTGTGCTGGATGCCGATGCTCAGCTTCAGGACGATCTGCTTGAACGTCTTGTTCCCTATGCCCTCGATGGCGGCTGGTCGGCGGTGCAGTTGCGCAAGGCGGTGATTGACGCCGACTGCAACTGGCTGACCCGAGCCCAGGCCATGGAAATGGCTCTGGACGCGGTGATTCAGACCGGTCGACTGGCTGGAGGTGGCGTGGCGGAGCTGCGGGGTAACGGGCAGCTGATCAAACGCACGGAACTCGAGCGCAGTGGTGGTTTCAATGAAGACACCGTCACCGACGATCTCGACCTCAGCTTCCGCCTGTTGAGCCAAGGTGCTTTGGTCGGCCTGCTCTGGGATCCACCGGTTCAGGAAGAGGCGGTGCCGGGTCTGTCGGCCTTGTGGAAGCAGCGGCAGCGCTGGGCCGAGGGTGGGCTGCAACGCTTCTTCGATTACTGGCCCACGCTCACATCAGCCGAGTTGAGCCTGCGGCAACGCTGGGATCTGGCCTGTTTCTTCCTGCTGCAATACGGACTGCCGGTGGTGTCCTTCGCTGACCTCGGCACGAGCCTGATCAGCCGCAGCACTCCCACCTACTGGCCTTTGTCGATCGTGGCTTTCAGTGTTTCGGGTCTGGCCTACTGGAGGGGATGTCGTGGTCGCAGTGAAGGGCCAGCGATCCCCCGGCCCGGTATCTGGAACACGTTGGTGGCCATTGCCTATCTGGGCCATTGGTTTGTGGTGATTCCATGGGTGACGCTCCGGATGGCCTTGCTGCCGAAGCGGCTTGTCTGGGCCAAGACCACCCATGGACCATCCCAGCAGCCCGCTGGTGCCTGAGCCACTGATTCAGTTCTTCAGGTCAACATCCAGCACCTGACCGTTGAAAAAGTCAGCCAGGTTCTTGGCCTGACGGTCCACTCCGGTGAACTCCATCGGCTTGGTTTGTTTCGGGGCGGGTTCTTTCGTCGCCGGGGTTCCCTCCGAATTTTTGGTTGGAGAAGTTGGGCGCGGCAGGGTTGGTTCGACCACCGGTGCGATGGGCGCAGAAGTGGGAGCAGGAGTGGGCGTGGGAGTAAGCGCAGAGGTTGCCACCGCTGCAGGAGGGGTCTGCGGTTGAGGCGGAGGTGAGGGCGCCATCTGGCCTGGGATGACGGTGTTGCCTGCCTCCAGCACCAGTTGGCGGTTGCCACCGAGAGCTTTGGCAATCGCCTGTTCCAGCAGTGCGGCACGGCTTTGCACCATGCCCATCCAGTTGCTCGACACCTGCACGACGGCACGGTGGGCATCCAGTTGCACCAGCTGGCCTTGCTGTGAGAGGAGCATGCGGGTGGATGGCAACTCCAGGCTTCCGAGGATCTGTTTCCACAGCTCCGGCAGGTTCGTGGAAGCAGCTGCCGATGGCGTTGTTGTCACAGGCGGCAGCTCAGGAGTCGGAGCCGGAGTGCCTGCAGGGGCCGGAGTCACCGTTGGCTCAGCTCCGGCGGATGGCGCTGGGCTGACTGTTGGTGTGGGTTTTGTTGGATGTTCAGGGCTGGTTTCGGCCGAACGACCGGTTGTTGCAGGCGAAGCTGCTGCCACTGGTGTTGCCACTGATGCCGCCACCGGAGCTGATGCAGTGGCTGATGCGGGCAGCTGTGGTTCGGCCAGCAGCCCCAGCAGCAGAACCTCCAGCCAGAGGCGGGGTTGAACGCTCTGTCGCAGTTGCTGCTCGCTGCCGCGCAGGTCCGCCTGCCATCGCAGCAGGCGCGCTCGTCCGATGTCTCCGGCCAGATCGGGCAGCTGGTCCCGGAACTGCGGAGAAACACCGGTCAGTTCGGGTCGCCCGGGGGCGGCAGCCATCAGCACAAGATCCCGGAGGATTCCAGCCAGCCCCTGGAGCACCGCACCGGGATCACGGCCACGGTCCAGCAGATTGCGGGCGGCTTCGAGTAGCTGCACCGGTTCAGCGGAGCTCAAGGCCCGCACGAGCTCCAGCAGCTCCTGTTCGGGAACGGCTCCCAGGAGATCCCAGACCGCTGCGGCTTCGATCGGCGGCGGCAGCAGGCTCAGCTGATCCAGCAGACTTTCGGCATCCCGCAGCCCACCCTGGGAACGCTGGGCAACAACGTGCAGCGCATCCGTCTGGATCTGGATGGATTCCTGTTCGGCGATCCAGCGGAGATGGCTCTCCAGGGCTTCCAGCGGGATCCGCCGGAAATCGAAGCGCTGGCAACGGCTGAGGATGGTGGGCAGCACCCGCTGGGGGTCGGTTGTGGCCAGCACGAACACCACCTGTGGTGGTGGTTCTTCCAACGTCTTCAGCAGAGCGTTGAATGCTGCGGTGGAGAGCATGTGGCACTCGTCCACCACATACACCTTCCAGCGGGCCTGCACCGGTGCGAAGCGGGAGCGCTCAATCAGTTCGCGGATGTTGTCGACACCGGTGTTCGAGGCAGCGTCAATCTCGATCACATCGAGCGCAGTGCCTGAGGCAATTGTTGTGCAGAGTTCGCAGTCGCCACAGGGTTCCGGTGTTGGTCCCTGGGTGTTCAGGCAATTGAGCGAACGGGCGAGGATTCTTGCGCTGGATGTTTTTCCGGTGCCGCGCGGTCCGCTGAACAGATAGGCCGGTGCAATGCGGTTGGTGGTCAGTGCATGGCCGAGGGTGGCCGCAATCGCCTCCTGGCCCACCAGCTGATCAAAGCGCTGTGGGCGGTATTTGTGATGCAGCGGCTGGTATGCCGGACTCATGCGCTGCGGGCGGTGCGCTGAGGTTACTCAGCCTTGCGGTGGGCAGGAAGGGCTGGTGGCTGCTCGAGCAGCGCATCGATCTTCTGTTTGAGCTCCTCCACATCCGCCAGTTCATCGGCGAGGCTCTGGCCGCTCAGCAGAAGCTGGCTGTTGCCCTCTTCCCCGGCCTGCTGGATGAGGGTCTCCAGTTGCTGCAGCAACCGCTGGCGCAGCCGCTCCAGCTTTTCCACGCCCTGCCGGGCGATCCGGCGGGTGTTCTCATCCAGCAGGCCGCGCTGCACCAGCAGCTCCAGGCCGCGCATCAGGGTTGATGGCATCAGACCGCTCCATCGGCGGGCCCGCTTCAGAGCGGAGTCGATCTGGCCACTGCGGTGGCGTCCTGTCTTGCACCAGGTGGCGAAGTGCTCGCAGTTGTTGAACAGCAGGTTGTAGTTCTGCTCGCCGATGCGACTCATCGCCCGCCGCAGCGTTGTGCCGGTGGGCGAAGCATTGGGGTGATCGATCACGCTGAGCGGTTGCCCCTGGCTGAATTCGTCACGGGGGCTGCGCAGAATCTCGCGGCCTTCGAGGTAGTGAGCCACGGTGCCGTCGCCGAGGTCGATCCCGTGGTGCCGGAACAGACCGTGCTGTCGCGGCACCTGCAGATGGTCAGCAGCGGCCAAGATGAATTCAGGCGGTCTTCTGCTGATCCGCGCCCGGCAGCGGCAGCACCTTGCCTCCGGTGTGTTGCTCCACCATCGCCTTGGTCACGGTGAACTCCTTCACCTCGCTCTGCGACGGCAGGTCGTACATCAGATCCAGCATCAGCTCCTCCACGATTCCGCGCAGAGCCCTGGCCCCTGTCTTGCGCCGATGGGCTTCCTTGGCGATGGCCTGGATGGCGTCAGCATCGAACTGCAGCTGCACGTTGTCCATGCTCAGCAGTGTTCGGAACTGCTTCACGAGGGCGTCGCGGGGGTCGGTGAGGATCGACTGAAGTGTGGACTCGTCCAGCGGTTCCAGCACAGCACTCACCGGCATCCGACCGATGAATTCAGGAATCAGGCCGTACTTCACAAGGTCGTCCGGTTCCAGATGCCGCAGCACCTGAGAGGCCTGCAGGTCCCGGTTGTTGCGACTGCGGCCCCGGTTCTCACCAGGCATGAAGCCGATGGCATTTCGGCCCATTCGTTTTTGAACCACTTCGTCGAGGCCGACGAAAGCACCACCGCAGATGAACAGAATCTGGCTGGTGTCGATCTGAATGCAGTCCTGGTAAGGGTGCTTCCGGCCACCCTGGGGGGGCACGTTGGCGACGGTGCCCTCCAGCATCTTCAGCAGGGCCTGCTGAACCCCTTCTCCTGAAACATCCCTGGTGATGGAGGGGTTCTCACTCTTCCGGGCGATCTTGTCGATCTCATCGATGTAGATGATGCCGCGTTGCGCCAGATCCACATCCATGTCGGCCTTCTGCAGCAGCCGAAGCAGAATGTTTTCAACGTCTTCCCCCACGTACCCCGCCTCGGTGAGGGTTGTGGCATCAGCCACGGCGAAAGGGACGTCCAGCATCTCTGCCAGGGTCTGGGCCAGAAGTGTCTTGCCGCAGCCGGTGGGTCCGATCAGCAGGATGTTGCTCTTGTGAAGCCGCGTGGCGGTCTGGTCGGTTTCACCCTGGCCGTCCCCTTTCCAGGCGAGGCGTTTGTAGTGGTTGTAAACGGCGACAGACATCACCTTCTTGGCGGCGTCCTGGCCGACCACCTGCTCATCCAGGAAGCTCTTGATCTGCTGGGGCTTGGGGATGGAGGCCAGGGTTGGAGCGGGCGCTCCACCTTTGTGGGGAGCTGCGCTGGTCTTGCGTGTCGGTTCCGCCCCATGACGGGCATTGCCCTGACTGTCGACCAGCTCCTCATCCAGGATCTCGTTGCAGAGATCGATGCACTCGTCGCAGATGTAGACGCCCGGACCGGCGATCAGCTTGCGCACCTGGTCCTGCGATTTCCCGCAGAACGAGCACTTCAGATGGGCATCGAATTTCGCCATCGAACGCCGGGCACCTCAGACGGACAACACAGAGCTGACCGGGTGGTCTCTCTGAAGACTCAGGATCGACAACGGAGCGTGGCTTGTCAGCTCTCCGTAATGATTCCTTCGCCCTCGGAGCTATCCACGACGCGGTCAATCAATCCGTATTGAACCGCTTCTGCAGGCGAAAGGAAGTAGTCGCGGTCTGTGTCTTCGGAGATTTTGTCGAGGGGCTGGCCGGTGTGCTCCGCCATCAGGCCGTTGAGTGTTTCCTTGAGGAAGAGAATTTCCTTGGCTTGGATTTCGATGTCCACCGCCTGCCCCTGGGCACCGCCGAGGGGCTGGTGGATCATGATCCGGGCATTGGGCAGAGCCAGGCGTTTGCCCTTGGCTCCACCGGTCAGCAGAAACGCGCCCATGCTGGCCGCGAGCCCGTAGCAGATGGTCACCACATCCGGCGCAACCTGCTGCATCGTGTCGTAGATCGCCAGTCCTGCCGTGACGGAACCGCCTGGAGAGTTGATGTAGATCTGAATGTCCTTCTCCGGATCCTCGGCTTCCAGAAACAGCATCTGGGCGACCAGGGCATCGGCGACGGCGTCGTCAACACCGGTTCCGAGAAAGATGATGCGTTCCCTCAGGAGCCTGGAATAGATATCAAAGGCGCGATCACCGCGACCGGACTGCTCCACCACCGTCGGCAGAGGTCCCGGTGCCGAGATCGGCATTTCGGCACGCCAGCGGTTCTGGATCGGATGGTGGCTGCGGGCGTCTATCACGCTCTCGATCTCGTATTGCTTGGGGTCAATCTATGGGCGCTGCTCAGCTCCCGGCGTCCGCCTTGGACTTGGAAGCCGCTTTGGTCTTGGTTGCCGGCTTTTTCTTGGCAGCAGGCTTCTCATCCGTTGCGGCATCCTCTGCCGACGGTGCCTTTTCCGTGAGGGTGCTGTTTTCTTCGAGCCAGCTCATCAGCTGCTCCTGAATCAGGTCATCCATCACGGCCTGTCGCAGCCGGGCCGGATCGATTTTGGCGTCGGCGGACAGGTCTTTCTTCACCTCTTCGACTTTGTCGTCCACAGCCTTGTCGTCCACCGCGATGTTCTCGGCTTCAGCCAGGGCGGTGAGGGCGAAGCTGCGACGCAGGCGCTCCTCAGCTTCCGGGCGGGAGTTCTGCATCAGGTTGCGGACCAGTTCCGGAGTGAAAAGGGATTTCACATCCATGCCCTGCTGCGCGAACTGGGCAGCTGTCTGCTCCAGCAGATTTCGGCTTTCCTGCTGAATCAGAGCTTCGGGAAGCTCCACCTCGAGCTGCTCCACCAAAGCCGCAACCAGGGCGTCGCGACGGTTGCTGGTCTGACGTCGCTCAGCGTCGTCCTTGAGACGCTGCTCCAGATCCTTGCGCAGATCGGCCAGGGTTTCCTGTTCGCTGGCTTGTTTGGCAAAAGCGTCGTCAAGCTCAGGCAGTTCCCGGGTTTTCAGGTCCTTCAGTTCGATCTCGAAGGCCGCTTTGCGACTGCGCGCGTCCTCCTTGGGGTAATCGTCAGGGAACTGGCAGTCGACGGTCTTGGTTTCGCCGGCCTTCATTCCAATCACCCCTTCGATGAAACCCGGGATCATCCGGCCGTGCTCAAGATCCACATCCATGGAGTCAGCACTGCCGCCATCGATCTCACTTCCGTCATCGCTGTAGGTGCCCTTGAAACCCAGCACGGCGATGTCGCCCTTTTCGGCGGCACGGCCCTCGACAGGCACCACCGTGGCCAGTTGCTTGCGGGAGTCCTCGATCATCGCGTCGACGCGGGAGGCGTCGTAGGCGACGGTCTCGAACTCGGCCTTGAGCCCCTTGGTGCTTTTCAGCTTCGGTGTGGGGGCGATGTCCGCCTCAAGGGTGAAGCTCACATCGCTGCCGGGTTGAAAACTCTCCAGCAAACCCTCGAAGCCATCGGTCAGATCCGGCTGACTGATCGGTTCCAGAGACTCCTGCTTGATGGCATCCCGCCAGGCTGCATCAACCATGTTCTCCAAAGCCGTGGCTTTGATCCGCAGGCTTCCGATCTGCTGCACCACCACGGTTCTGGGCACCTTCCCCTTGCGGAACCCAGGCAGGTTGACGCTGCGGCTCAGCTTGGTGATGGCGTCCTCATAACCGGCCTTGGTCCGCTCTCCGGGAAGCGTCACCGTTACCGCCAGTCGGCTGCCGGGGCGGGATTCGGTGGTGACGTTCAGGGCGGCAGCGCTCATGGCGGGATTGCAGGAATCAGCAGGGCAGCAGCGCACTTTAAGAAACGATTGCTTTTCAACCCATCCCGGTAGGGTGTGATCAAGCCTTTGTTGCTTTCGTCACCCTCTCTGCATGTGATGGACAACATCGATGAGCCGCAAGCACTGATGTCCTTTCACCCCACCGTTTGACTTCGTCTCTTCCAAACCGTCCGCTCAACGTTGCAGTTCTTGGTTCCAGCGGCGCCGTCGGGCAGGAGCTGCTGGTTCTGCTGGAGGAGCGTCATTTCCCTGTCGCCGAGCTGAAGCTGCTCGCTTCGGCTCGTTCAGCTGGACAAACTCAGATCTGGAACGGCCACACGCTCACGGTTGAGGAAGTGACGGCTCAGTCCTTTGAGGGTGTGGATCTGGTGTTGGCTTCAGCCGGTGGATCCGTTTCGAAGAACTGGCGCGAGGCGATCACCAGTGCCGGAGCCGTGATGGTGGACAACTCCAGCGCCTTCCGGATGGAGAAGGGTGTCCCCCTGGTGGTTCCGGAGGTCAACCCCGAGGCAGCGTTTGAGCATCAGGGGGTGATTGCCAACCCCAACTGCACCACGATCCTGCTCACCCTCGCTCTGGCTCCTCTGGCCGCACAACGGCCGATGCGCCGCGTGGTGGTGAGCACCTACCAGTCCGCCAGCGGTGCGGGTGCCCGCGCCATGGAAGAGCTGAAAACGTTGTCGCAGACAGTGCTGGATGGCGGCACTCCGCAGGGAGAGGTGCTGCCGTATTCCCTGGCCTTCAACCTTTTTCTACACAACTCGCCGCTACAGGAGAACAGCTATTGCGAGGAAGAGATGAAGATGGTGAATGAGACCCGGAAAATCATGGGTCTCCCGGATCTGCGGTTCACGGCAACCTGTGTGCGGGTGCCGGTGCTCAGGGCTCATTCCGAGGCTGTGAACGTGGAGTTTGATCAGCCTTTCCCGGTGGACGAAGCTCGCCAACTGCTCTCGCGGGCGGCCGGAGTGGAGCTGATCGAGGATGCGGCGGCCAATCGTTTCCCGATGCCCACGGATGTCACCGGTCGCGATCCTGTGGCGGTGGGCCGCATCAGACAGGACATCAGCGATCCGAATTCCCTGGAACTCTGGCTGTGCGGAGATCAGATCCGCAAGGGTGCTGCGCTCAACGCGGTGCAGATCGCTGAACTCCTGATTCAGAAGTCATGACCAACGCTGCGACCCTTTCCCCAACACCTTTTGGTCGTGTGGTCACCGCGATGGTGACTCCCTTTGATGCCGGTGGTGCTGTGGATTACGCACTGGCGGGACGCCTGGCACGGCATCTGGTGGATCAGGGCTCTGATGGCCTGCTGGTGAGTGGCACCACAGGTGAATCGCCAACCCTCAGCTGGCAGGAACAACTGCAACTGCTTCAGGTGGTTCGCGATGCCGTCGGCTCCGATGCCAAGGTGCTGGCGGGCACCGGCAGCAACAGCACAGCTGAGGCGGTGGAAGCCACCCGCGAAGCGGCCGCGGCCGGCGCAAACGGGGCTCTGGTGGTTGTGCCGTATTACAACAAGCCACCTCAGGAGGGTCTGGAGGCGCACTTCCGTGCTGTCGCAGATGCGGCACCTGATCTGCCGCTGATGATCTACAACATCCCCGGTCGCACAGGCTGTGCGATCCAGCCGGAGACCGTTGCGCGGCTGATGGATTGTCCCAATGTGGTGAGCTTCAAGGCAGCCAGTGGAACCACGGAGGAGGTCACGGCCCTGCGCCTTGCCTGCGGCCCTCGACTGGCGATCTACAGCGGAGATGACGGTCTGACTCTGCCGATGCTCGCCGTGGGTGCTGTCGGTGTGGTGAGCGTGGCCAGCCACGTGGCCGGCCCTGAGATCCGCAGCATGATCGAGGCCTATCTCAGTGGCGACGGTGCTCGAGCCCTGGCGGGGCATGAAGCATTGATTCCATTGTTCAAGGCCCTGTTCGCCACCACCAATCCGATTCCCGTCAAAGCCGCCCTGGAACTGAACGGCTGGCCCGTCGGACCCCCACGTCTTCCCCTCTCCCCCTTGCCCGAGGCGATGAGATCAAACCTTGCCACCACCCTGTCTGCCCTTCGTCAGACCTGACCGTCCGGCTCAACGGCTCACGCAAACAAGTCTTCGCAAATCTCTTTCATGGCTTACAACTCACAATCCGGAAAGGATCAGGCCCCCTGCCTGAGGGTGATTCCTCTTGGTGGTCTGCATGAGATCGGAAAGAACACCTGTGTATTCGAGTACGGCGATGACCTGATGCTGGTGGACGCCGGCTTGGCTTTCCCGAGCGACGGGATGCACGGAGTGAACGTTGTGCTGCCTGACACGACGTTCCTGCGCGAGAACCAGAAACGCATCCGGGGAATGATCGTGACCCACGGTCATGAGGATCACATCGGTGGGATCTCGCATCACCTCAAACACTTCAATATTCCGGTGATTTATGGCCCTCGGCTGGCCCTTTCACTGCTCACCGGAAAAATGGACGAGGCGGGTGTCAGCAAGAGAACGACCCTGCAGACGGTGAGTCCGCGCGAAGTGGTGAAGGTGGGTCAGCACTTCTCCGTGGAGTTCATTCGCAACACCCACTCGATGGCTGACAGCTATTCACTGGCCATCTCCACGCCGGTGGGCACGGTGGTCTTCACCGGAGACTTCAAGTTCGATCACACCCCGGTTGATGGCGAGCATTTCGACATGGCCCGTCTGGCTCACCACGGCGAGAAGGGTGTTCTCTGTCTGTTCAGTGATTCCACCAATGCCGAGGTGCCGGGCTTCTGTCCGCCTGAGCGTTCGGTGTTCGACAATCTCGATCGCCACATCGCCAATGCCGAAGGGCGGGTCATCGTCACCACCTTCGCCAGCTCCATCCACCGGGTCTCGATGATTCTTGAGCTGGCACTCAAGAACGGCCGCAAGGTGGGGCTGCTGGGTCGTTCGATGCTCAATGTGATCGCCAAGGCCCGGGAGCTGGGTTACATGCGGGCTCCGGATGAACTGTTCGTGCCCATCAAACAGATCAACGACGTTTCCGATCGCGAGACGTTGTTGCTGATGACCGGAAGCCAGGGGGAACCACTGGCCGCTCTCA
The DNA here is from genome assembly GCA_913050565.1 of uncultured Synechococcus sp. Lineage (GTDB taxonomy): Bacteria > Cyanobacteriota > Cyanobacteriia > PCC-6307 > Cyanobiaceae > Parasynechococcus. The sequence continues at coordinate 11,479 of CAJWZW010000002.1, read as the reverse complement.
GTCGTATCTCCCGTGGTGAGCACCCACAGGTGAAGGTCAAGACCAGCGACACGATCATCTTCTCCGCCAGCCCGATTCCCGGGAACACCATTTCCGTGGTGAACACCATCGACAAGCTGATGATGCTTGGCGCCAAGGTCGTTTACGGCAAGGGCGAGGGGATTCATGTGTCCGGTCACGGCTTCCAGGAGGACCAGAAGCTGATGCTGGCCCTGACCCGGCCCAAGTTTTTCGTTCCCGTCCACGGTGAGCACCGCATGCTGGTGCAGCACGCACGCACCGGTCATTCCATGGGTGTGCCTGAAACCAACACCTTGATCATCAACAACGGTGATGTGATTGAGCTCACTCCGGATTCGATCCGCCGTGGAGATCCGGTCAAGGCCGGCATCGAGCTGCTGGATCAGTCCCGCAATGGAATTGTGGATGCCAGGGTGCTCAAGGAGCGTCAGCAGCTGGCGGAAGACGGTGTGGTCACCATCCTCACGGCGGTCAGCACGGACGGCGCGATGGTCGCACCGCCACGGGTGAATCTGCGGGGTGTCGTCACCACAGCCGATGCCCGCAAGATGTCGCTCTGGACCGAGCGGGAGATCTCCTGGGTTCTGGAGAACAAGTGGAAGCAGCTCAGTCGCAACACCGGTGGCAAGGCACCTGAGGTGGACTGGATGGGTGTGCAGCGTGAGGTGGAGGTCGGCCTTGGCCGTCGCATGCGCCGCGAACTGCAGGTGGAGCCTCTGATTCTCTGCCTGGTGCAGCCAGCACCGGCAGGAACCGCTGTTTACAAGGGTCGTGCTGATGCCGAGCCCGACAACCGTCCCTCCCCGCGTGGGCGCCGCGGTGGCGGTGGTCATCCCGTCCGTCGGAATGGTCACAACAACGGCGGCGGCACCCCCGCACCAATTCGCCAGCCCGGACGTACCGATGCAGCTCCTGCCCGGCCTGCCGCTCCGGCCGCAGTGGTGGAGAAAGTGCAGCCCAAGCCCGCTCCTGAACCTGAGATGCCAAGCGGACGCACCCGCCGCCGCCGTTCGGCGGCGGCCTGATCAGCGTCGACGCAGCAGTCGCTGAAGCCAGGAGGCGCCGGGGGATTCCGCAGGGGATTCCCCTTCACTGGTTTGTGCGTCTGGAAGGTTCACCTTGACCCGCAACAGGCTGCCTGCAAGCAGCTCCATCGGATCCGGTTGTGGTGAAGGGGCTGGCTCGGACGTTGGGACAGGCGTTGCGGTGGGTTGGGGTTCTGCTGGGATTTCCGGCTCCTGAACGGTGGCTGGCGGTGTGGTGGAAACGGGCAACTGCTCAACCCATGGCATGGCTGTTGCCTGCTGGTTGGCTGTTGCCTGCTGGTTGGCTGACGCGCTGGAGCTGTTGCTGAAGTCCTGATCCTTCAGGAAGGGATCGCGCAGCAGGTTGCCCCCTGTTGATACCGGATCCGGTGTTGTCTGTTGGAAGGGCGCTTCCTGTTGGACGGGTGTTGGCTCGTCGGGGATGGATCCGGCTCGTTTCAGCCCCTGTTCGGCCAGTCCCGCGAGGGTTTCATGGGGTTGGTTGTCGAGCACCAGCCGGTATAGATCCGCGGCGCGTTCCGCATGGTTCAGTCCATAGAGCTCAACATTCGCCAGCAGCAGGGCCACAAAGGCACGCCAGCCCCTCGCAGCGATCTGCGCCTCAGGATCCTCCGGTGTTGCCTCGAGTTCGTTCAGCAGGGCGCCGGCGATCCTGCCGGCTTCGGTGTAGTCACCGGCGCCGTAGGCCAGCTCGGCTGCTCTGTATCGCTGCTGAAAGTCGTCGTCCACGCGCGGGGTGTGCTTGACCCCTTTGTATCGCCTGTCAGTCGTTGTCGAGAGGGGATGCTGTTCCGTGGGCCTGATGCTGCTCCCGACCCCCCAGGCCGAAGCCCGCATGCACCGCCTGCAATGCCGCGATGCCGTCCTGCTCGGGCACCACGCAGCTGGTGCGGATTTCGCTGGTGGCGATCAGCCCGATGTTGATGCCCACATCAGCCAGGGCTCTGAACATCCTGCCGGCGGTTCCCGGTGTTGCCGGCATCCCTGCGCCGACGGCACTCACACGGGCGATGGCGTCGCCCTCTTCCAGTGCTGCCCCTGGCCACTGGGCCAGCAGCGGAGCCAGGGCCACGTCAGCACGGCTGCGATCCTCCTTGCGCAGGATGAAGCTGATGTCGCGGGAGCCGTCGTTGTGCTGCCGTTCCGACTGGACGATGGCATCCAGGCTGATGCTTCGTTCCGCCAGGGAACTGCACAGCGCGGCAGCGGTGCCGGGACGGTTGGGAACGTGACGCACGGTCAACTGGGCCTGATCGCGGTCGAGGGCGACACCGCGCACCTCCGGTTCGTCAATGCAGCTCAGCTCGGGGTTCAGACGCACCTGGGAGTCCGCCACATCAAAGGCCTGCTGCACGGCCTGCAGAGCCTTGCGCCCGGAGGCTGAATCGATCACACAGCTCACCTTCACTTCGCTGGTGGCGATCAGCCGCAGGTTGATCTTCTGCTGGGAAAGGCAGTTGAAAAGCCCCGCTGCGATGCCGGGTCGACCCATGATGCCGGCGCCGCTGATGCTGAGCTTCGTCAGGCCACCTTCGGCGACGAGCTCACCACCAAGGCCGTCGAGCACCGACTGGCTCACGTTCCGGGCATGCTCCATGTCGGTCTCCGCCACCGTGAAGGTGATGTCGTTGCTGCTGCCTTCGTGGGTGGCCTGGATGATCAGATCCACGTTGATGCCTGCTGCCGAAAGGGTTTCGAACAGTTGTGCCGCGATACCGGGCTGATCAGGGATGTGGGAGAGAGCCAGGACGGCCTGTCCCTCCATCTGTTCCACGCCATCCACCGGGCTGCCCAGCTCGAGCCCGCCCTGCCCGATCGCCCGATTGCAGCGGCTGGTGAGCAGAGTGCCGGGCTCATCACTCCAGCTGGAGCGCACGCGCAGGGGAACGCAGTAGTTCCTGGCGATCTCCACCGCCCGGGGATGCAGCACCGACGCCCCCAGGCTGGCCAGTTCCAGCATTTCATCGCAACTCACCTCAGACATCAGCTGGGCATTGGGCACCTTGCGCGGGTCGGTGCTGAGCACGCCGGGGACGTCGGTGTAGATCTCGCAGACATCGGCCTTGAGGGCGGCGGCCAGCGCCACGGCCGAGGTGTCGGATCCGCCGCGCCCGAGTGTTGTGATTTCCGCAATGCCGCCGGGGCCACTGCTGGTGCCCTGAAAGCCAGCCACAACAACGACCCGTCCTTCGTTCAGGTGGTTGCGGATGCGATCGGTTCGGATCTCAAGAATGCGGGCGCGGCCGTGGATGGATTCGGTCACGATTCCCACCTGGGGTCCGGTCATCGACACGGCCGCCACCCCTTGCTGGTGCAGGGCCATTGCCAGCAGAGCGATGGACACCTGTTCGCCGCTGGCCAGCAACATGTCCATCTCGCGTTGCGGTGGGCTGGCGTTGATGGCTGCTGCAAGGCCCGTCAGTTCGTCGGTGGTGTGCCCCATGGCTGACACCACCACCACCACGGCATGGCCATCGTCACGGCATCGCCCGATCCGTTCGGCCACGGCCTGGATGCGTTCCACGCTGCCGACGGAGGTGCCGCCGAACTTCTGCACCAGGAGGGCCATGGCCGATCTCTGCAACGCTGGATTTTCTCACTCAGCCAGCGAAGGCCCTGCTCAGCCCAGCAGTCCGTCGCGGAAGGCGTCCCCCGGTTGGGCTCCCCGCTTGAGACGGGACTCCACCTCCAGCAGGCGGCTCAGCAAGGAGAGAAACCGTTTGGGCGGTCGGCCCTGAAGTTGCTTCCGCATCACATAGATGCGCTTCGGATTGCCGATCCCGGCAGCCTTGGCGATCACGCCCACATCCCGTTCTCCCTGTTGCTCCATCAGGCTGACCCAGAGCCAGCCACGGATCTGTCCGGTGAGGGTGGCCACGATGCGCAGGGCCGGTTCGCCGGCATCGATCAGGGCATCCCAGAGCGCAATGGCTTCCCCGGGATCCCCGTCCAGCAGAGCATCTCCCACGGCCAGGGCATTGGTGGAGCGACCTCCCACCAGCTCGTTCACCAGCTCTGCCGAAATGCGGTTGCTGCGCAGCGAGAGCTTGCGTAGTTCCGATTCGAGTCGTGCACTGTCGGTCCCGATGGAATCCACCAGGGCATCGATGGCGTCGGCATCCACCGTCAGGTTCAGGGCCTCGGCCGTGCGCTGCACCAGCTGTCGCTGCCCGGCACCATCCCAGACCGCGGGCAGCGGAAATTTCTGCTCGTGATCGAGCCCTTGCTTGATGCGTTTCTGCAGCGCCTTGGTGGTCCGCAGGCGACCGTCGGGTTTCGCCGCATTCACCAGCACCAGGTGGCTGCTGTCGGGAATCAGGGTGAGAGCGCTTTCGAAACGGTCGGCCAGCTCAGCCGGGCAGGCATTGCAGAACGGACTTCGCTGCAGCAGCACCAGCCGTTCCCCGGCAGCGAAGGGCGGCGTTCGGGCTTCATCGAGTGCCTGGGCGGCCTGACCGGTTTCCGCACCATCGAGGCGGCTGAGGTTGAGGCTGCTCCAGCTGGGATCCACCACCTTCTCGATCAGGCCCTGAATGGCCCGATCCCGCGCTGCGGCGTCATCCCCCCAGATCAGATGGATCGGCATGGGTCGATGATGGCGGAGATGGCTCAGGACCACCCGATCTTCATCGAAAGCATCCGGCGGATCCGTGAGGCTCTGGGGCCAACGGCTCTGGGTCCCCTGGAACAGCAGGTGCTGGAACGGTTGGTCCACAGCAGCGGCGATCTCACACTGGGGGGACTGCTGCAGTTCACACCCGGGGCCTGCGAACGAGGCCTGGAGGCCCTGCGATCCGGTGCCTTGATCCTCACCGACACGGCGATGGCCGCGGCGGCTGTGGCACCGATGGCGAAGCGCACCCTGGGAACCCAGGTGCGCACTGTTCTGGAATGGGCGCCCGATCGTGCGCCGGAGGGATCAACGCGCACCGCCATCGGCATCGAAAGGGCCTGGAACGATCTCAGTGGGGAACGCTCGTCTCCGTTGCTGCTGATCGGAAGCGCGCCAACGGCCCTGGATCGGCTGCTGGATCTGGTGGCTGGCGGAGCGGTGGCCCCCAGCCTGGTGATCGGGATGCCGGTGGGATTCGTGGGCGTGGCGGAAAGCAAGCGACGACTGGCAGCCAGTGGCTTGCCTCAGATCCGGCTGGAGGGGAGTCGCGGCGGTGCAGGTCTGGTGGGGGCAGCGGTTAATGCGTTGCTGCGGGCGGCTTCAGCCTGAGGTCAGCCCCCCGCCAGTCCAGTTGCCAGCCCCCTGGCAGGTGGCTGCTGCCGCCGGGTGCACCGCGGGCGAGTTTGTGGCTGAGCTGATCCAGCAGGGCGGCATCCACGGCGGGAACGCCCTGGATCTGAAGCCACTGGGCCAGCAGCGTCCTGCGGGTGGCGGAGCTGAGGTTGCCCAGACGGCGGCGGTCGAGGCCCTCGGCGCTCCGAAGGTGTTCCAGCACCAGGGCACTCAGCTCGTTCTGGGTGTCCCGCAGCTGGGACAGTCGCTCCGCCTGTTCGGCCATGCGCCGGCTGCAGCCGGGGTGGAGCTCCTCGAGCACCGGAAGCACCTCCTGGCGGATGCGGTTGCGGGCGAAGGCGGCGGAGTGGTTGCTGGGGTCCTCCCACACCGGCAGGGCCAGATCACGGCAGATTGCGGTCGTGTCCGCGCGGCTGAATCCAAGCAGTGGTCGTCGCAGCTGGGGGCCGTCTGCGCTCAGGGGGCGGATGGGCTGCAGGGTGGTCAGGCCCGCCAGATCACTGCCCCGGGCGATCTGAAGCAGCATGGTTTCGGATCGGTCGCTGGCGGTGTGGCCGGTGACGACATCCGCATCGATCACCCGGGCCTGTCGCTCCAGAGCGTCGTAGCGCCAGCGGCGTGCGGCAGCCTCCGTCCGGTCCAGGTCCCTGGGGGCCTGCTGGATTTCAAGGTTCAGATCCCGTTTGGAGCACCACTCCTTCAGTTCGGCGGCGACGGTGGATGAACGGGGGTGCCAGCCGTGGTCGCCGTGCCACAGCTTCAGGGTCCAGCGGTGCCGGACCTGCAGCAGCTGAAGCAACCCCAGCAGGGCCATCGAGTCCTGCCCTCCGGAGATGGCCAGCAGAAGCCGGGCCCCTTCAGGCAGGAGTTGTGGCAGCAGCAGCAGCCGGTTGTGCAGTTGGTGATGCCAGGACGTCCAGGCCACGACGAATGGGCACTGTTCCTCCACGGTGTGAGAATCAGGGCATCGCTGTCCAGTCCCCATGACCCGTTTACAGCAGCTGCCCGCCGCTTTGCAGCACAGCCTTGAGCAGCGGTCCACCCTCAAGGTGATCGCCGGTCTGATGAATTTCGATGCCGCCAGTGTGGAGCGGGTGGCCAGGGCGGCCGGTCACGGTGGGGCCGATCTGATCGATGTGGCCTGCGATGCGGAGCTGGTGAAACTGGCGATCGAGGCGTCCTCTGGTGTGCCGGTGTGTGTGTCGTCGGTCGAACCTGAGCAGTTCCCCGCAGCGGTGTCGGCCGGTGCGGTGATGGTGGAAATCGGTAATTACGACGCCTTCTATCCCCAGGGCCGCATCTTCGGGGCCGATGAAGTGCTGGAGCTCACCCGCCGGACCCGTGCCCTGTTGCCGGACGTGGTGCTGAGTGTGACCGTTCCCCACGTGTTGCCGATGGATCAGCAGGAGCAGCTGGCTGTTGATCTGGTGGCCGCCGGTGCCGATCTGATCCAGACCGAGGGTGGCACCAGTGCCAAGCCGTTCAGTGCCGGCAGCCTGGGTCTGATCGAGAAGGCAGCTCCCACCCTGGCTGCAGCCCACAGCATCAGCCGCGCCGTGAACGTCCCTGTGCTGTGTGCATCCGGTTTGTCGGCGGTGACCCTGCCGATGGCGATTGCGGCCGGCGCCACCGGTGTTGGTGTGGGTTCGGCGGTGAACCGTCTCGAGGATGAACTGGCGATGATCGCCGTCGTCCGCGGTTTGCGGGAAGCCCTCAACAGCGCAGTGGCGGCGAAGGTCTGACCGGGCCCGGGAACGGTCCGCTGCTCACTCCGCGGATCGGCTGAATCACTCTGCAACGCCTTCATGGTGTGAAGACTGCCGCCCGGGTCTCCGGGTGGTTCGCTTCACGTGTGAAAATCGACGTCTGTCTTACGGACCCATGCAGTTCCTCAACACGCTGACCGTTCTGGCCCTGGTGGTGATGTCCTTCGCCCTGATCGTTGCGGTTCCGGTGCTGTATGCCTCCTCTGAAGACAGTGGCCGCTCCAATCGGCTGATCCTCCTGGGCAGTGCTGTCTGGGTTGCTCTTGTGCTGCTGAACTGGGGCGTGAGCTTCTTTGTGGTCTGATTTTTACGCTTGCCCTCCAGGGTGAGTGTCACGATGGCGTGAATGAAGTCGACACCACCCCATGGCCACGTTTGAAGGACGCTTCTCAGATGCGAGTGGTCTCCGCATCGGCGTGATCGTGGCCCGTTTCAATGATCTGGTGACGGCCAAACTGTTGTCGGGATGTCTGGATTGCCTGAAACGGCATGGCATCGATGTTTCAGACACCAGTTCTCAGCTGGATGTGGCCTGGGTGCCCGGCTCTTTTGAGCTGCCGATCGTGGCTCAACAGATGGCGCGCAGCCGTCAGTACCAGGTGTTGATCACCCTGGGTGCGGTGATTCGTGGCGATACACCTCATTTCGATGTGGTGGTGGCGGAAGCCAGCAAGGGGGTCGCGACCGTGGCGCGCGACAACGCAGTGCCCGTGATTTTCGGTGTGTTGACCACAGACACCATGCAGCAGGCTCTGGAGCGGGCCGGCATCAAGAGCAACCTGGGTTGGAGTTACGCCCTCGAGGCTTTGGAGATGGGCAGCCTGATGAAAGCGCTTCCCTCTGCCTGAAGATCACCTCAATTTGTGAGTTGGTCGAGAACCTGACTGGCCCGTTGCAGCACGGGGGTTGGCACGCCGGCCAGCCGGGCTGCTTCGATCCCGTAGCTGCGGCTGGCTCCGCCTGAGCTCACCTGGTGCAGGAAGACGAGATCGTCTCCGGTTTCCTCCACCAACACCTGGAAGTTGGCCACGTTGTCCCGTTCTCCGGCCAGGTTGTTGAGCTCGTGATAGTGGGTGGCGAAGATCGTGCGCGAGCCGAGATCTCCGGCCAGGTGCTCGCTCACCGCCCAGGCAATGGACAGGCCGTCGAATGTGGCGGTTCCCCGGCCGATCTCGTCGAGCAACACCAGCGAACGGTCGCTGGCGTGGTGAAGGATGTTGGCTGTTTCAGACATTTCCACCATGAAGGTGGACTGCCCTGCGGCGAGATCATCCACAGCGCCGACGCGGGTGAAGATTCGGTCCGCGATGCCGATGCAGGCAGCTTTGGCCGGGACCCAGCTCCCGATCTGGGCAAGCAGCTGGATCAGACCGATCTGGCGGAGGTAGCAGCTCTTCCCGCTGGCATTGGGGCCGGTGAGCACCACGAGATCGGTTCCCTGGCCGAGATGCACGTCATTCGGAGTGAAGGGGGTCTCCACCAGCCGCTGTTCCACCACCGGATGACGGGATGCAAGCAGCTGCAACTCCCTGGTTTCGCTGAGCTCCGGAGCGCAGTAGCCGTTTGTTGCAGCCACCTCGGCAAGTCCAGCCAGGGCGTCGAGGGCCGCCACGGCTCGAGCGGCCTCGCGGATGGGTGCGGCCATCGCGCCGACCTGCTCCCGCAACTGGCAGAACAGCTCATATTCCCGTTGGCAGGCCCGCGCCCGCAGCTGGAAGATCCGGCCTTCCCGTTCCTTGAGGTCGGGGGTGATGAAGCGTTCTTCGTTGGCGAGGGTCTGGCGGCGAATCCAGTGATCCGGCACCGAACTGGCCTTGGCTTTGCTCACCGCGAGGAAGTAGCCGAAGGTGCGGTGGTACTGCAGCCGCAGATTGCTGTTGCCGCTGAGGCGTCGTTCCTGCTGTTCCTGGTGGCTCAGCCAGGCGTCCTGGTCGTCGAGCTGATTTCGCAGCCCATCGAGCAGTGGATCAACGCCATCGTGCATCAACCCCCCTTCACTCAGGCTGAGCGGCGGTGCGTCGACCAGGTGGTGGCGCACGGCATCCGCCAGTTCCGCCAGCTTCGGCTGAGGTTGCAGGAGTTGATCCAGCCACGCTGGCCCCTGCTTCACCCGGCCCTGGAGCTGGGCCGCCAGCTGTGGCAGTCGTTCCAGGCCGTCGGCGATTGCCACCAGATCGCGGGCACCGGCGTGGCCGGCTCCGGCCCGGCCCGAAAGCCGTTCGAGATCTCCCATCGGTCGAAGCAGCCGACGCAGGCTCAGGCGCAGCTTGCGCTGCTCCACCAGTGCCGTCACCACCGCCTGGCGCTGCTGAATGGCATCCAGATTCATCAGGGGCGCTTCAATCCAGCGCCGCAGGCAGCGACCGCCCATGGCGGTGAGGCATCGGTCGATGGCCCAGAGCATCGACCCCTGCAGCTGGCCGTCCCGCTGGGTGGCCGTGAGCTCGAGGTTGCGGCGGGTCTGGGCATCCAGCACTAGGGCATCACCGCTGAGCACGATGGCTGGCGTGTCCAGCGGAACGGTGCTGGTCTCCTCCAGCGGTTGGGTGTCGCGCAGGTAGGCAACCAGTCCCCCGAGGGCGCGCAGGGCCAGGGGGATCTCCGGAAGTCCGAGGCCGTCGAGGCTCGCCAGCCGGTAGTGGCGCAGCAACGTCGCTTCGGCATCCGGGCCGCTGAAGGGGGTGCTGGTCACCCGGGTGAGATGCAGTCCGTCCGGACACCAGGCGGGGCATGACTCAGGCCCGCTCCACAGCAGCTCTGATGCCTGGAGCTGGGCCAGGTGCTGGTGCAGAGCATCGCTGTCCTGTCGCTGCAGCACCTGCACTTCACCGGTGCTCACATCGGCGCTGGCGAGCCCCCAGCGCAGCGGTTCCCCCTGACCCGCTGGTTCCACCACCACAGCTGCAAGCCAGTTGTTGCGACGGGCGCTGAGCATGCCCTCCTCAAGCACGGTGCCGGGGGTGAGCACCCGGGTGATGTCCCGTCTGAGCAGCGCACCTTTGGCGGGGGTGGTTTCCAGCTGGTCGCAGAGGGCGACGCTGTACCCACGGCGAATCAGGTCCGTGCAGTAGCGCTCGGCTGCATGGTGGGGAATGCCGGCCATCGGCACCCGACCAATGGCTTTCCCGCCCTCCTTGCCGGTGAGCGTGAGCTCCAGCACCCGCGACAGTTCCACGGCGTCTTCGAAGAAGCATTCGAAGAAATCGCCGAGTCGGTACAGCAGCACCCGTTCGGGATGGGCCGCCTTGAGCTCCACGTAGTGGCGCAGCATCGGCGTGAGCTGCAACGGATCCACCTGGCTGTGATGGGCCCAGGCCGGGGCATCGTCTTCTTCAGCACTGCCATCGTCAGCACTGTCATTGCCGGCACTGTCTTCAAGGGTGGTTTCCTTGGAGGCGTCCTCGGCGTCAGCGGCGGTGGTGCCCGGGTGGGTGTCGCGCCGCGACCGAGGCCTGGCGGCTGCATCAGCCCCCAGTTCGGCATCGCTCAGCTCGCCAGTGGCTGCTTCAGGTTCAGCCTCGATCCGCGCGGGTTCCGGCTCCCCGAACAGGCTCCCCTGCAAGGCATCGTCCTGGGAGTGGGAAGCGGGCCGTGGCATCTGGAACAGAACCGAAACCGGATCGTACCCAGCTCATTTTCTGTGGTCTGCGTTCATCGCCGCAGCACCATCAGCTGCTGTGGAGCGGCATCCCGAAAGCCCATCTGCTGATAGAACCCCGCGCTGTTGGTGGTCATCAGATACACCCGTTCCACACCGGCAACGGCCCTGGCGTGCAGCAGTTCCTCGATCACACGCCGGCCGAGGCCATGGCCCTGCAGGTCCCCTGCCACAACGATGTCCCAGAGAACGGCACGGCTGAATCCATCCGAGCTGGCACGCCCGAAACCCACAAGCCGTTTGCCCCGCCACAGACTCACCACGGCATCGCTGCCCCGCAGCAACCGGCGCAACTGCTCAAAACTGCGGCCGCGGGCCCAGAAGGCATGGCGATCAAACAGGCGCTGCAGTTTGAGCAGGGCGCGGCAGGGTCGCAGATCCGGGCCCAGCCCCAGCCAGCGCAGCCCGGGGGCGCCGGGGGCGTGCACAACCAGCCGGATCGGGGTCACGGGTCTGGATACCGAAGCACTTCATCTTCCTACCTGGCGATAATCACCATCCGCTGTTTGGCATCGCGCCCATGCCCGCCTACGACCTCACGGCGCCTTACAGCCCCAAGGGTGATCAACCCACAGCGATTGAGCAGCTGGTGAGGGGCGTGAACGGTGGCGAGCGTTATCAGACCCTGCTGGGGGCAACGGGCACGGGCAAAACATTCACGATGGCGAACGTGATCGCCCAGACCGGACGCCCGGCGCTGGTGTTGGCTCATAACAAAACGCTGGCGGCGCAGCTGTGTAAT
>CAJWZW010000001.1 GCA_913050565.1 uncultured Synechococcus sp. | reverse complement strand
CCTCCTGAATGGTTGCAAGAGCGTCCTCGCCGACCACCAGTGAATTGGCGTTGAGTAAATCGAAGACGTTGAGCTGATTCGCGGCGATCAGCTTCACTTTTTCGAGGTTGCGCACGGAGCGGCGCACTGCCTCGGAGGGATCGCTGAGCACGATCAGCACCTTGGAATCCGCAGCGATGCTGAGACGCCCAAGGGCCTCGGTGATTTCACGGGTCTTGGGTGCTTCAAGCGAAGAGCCGAAGTCCTTCACCACGGTGACGTCATCAATGCGAGCCATCAGCGCGGTACGCAGGGCCAGACGACGCTCCTTGCGATTCATCGCAAGGTTGTAGGTGCGGGGCTTGGGTCCGAAGACGATGCCACCGCCGGGGCGCAGAGGTGTGCGGATCGAGCCCTGACGTGCTCGGCCGGTTCCTTTCTGCTTGTAGGGCTTGCGGCCACCGCCACGCACTTCGGCGCGGGTGAGTGTGGAGGCGGTTCCCTGACGGCTGTGGGCCTGCTGACGCAGGACGGCACGGTGCATCAGGTCATTGGCGGAAGTGTCCTTCGCCACCCTCAGGTTGATGGTGGCTTTGCCGGCTTCCTTGCCTTGCCAATCGCGAACAACACAGTCAGCCATCACTTACCTCCTTTGGCGGTCTTGTCGCCAACCCTTACGGCGGGGCGGATGTTGAGCAGAGCGCCCGGTTTTCCGGGAACAGAGCCTTTGACCACCAGCAGATTGCGCTCGTTGTCCACCTTGAGGATGGTTAAACCGCGGGTGGTGATTTTCTTGCCGCCGTAGCGACCGGCCATGCGCTTGCCGGGGTAGATGCGGCCGGGCGTTGTGCCGGGGCCGATCGAACCGGGCTGGCGATGGTTCTTGGAACCGTGGGTCATCGGGCCGCGGCTGAAGCCGTGGCGTTTCTGATAGCCAGCGAAACCACGTCCGATGGTGTCGCCGCTGACATCCACCTTCTGTCCGGCTTCAAAGTCACCGACGGTGACTGAGCCGCCCAGCTCAAACCCGTCGATGCCATCAACGCGGTATTCGCGCAGATGACGAAGCAGGGATTCGCCGGTTTTGTTGAGGTGACCCTTGGAGGGCTTGTTGATCAGCTTTTCGCGGGTTTCCCCGAAGCCGATCTGCACCGCGGCATAGCCATCGGTGTCGCTGTTCTTGAGTTGGGTGATGCGGCAGGGGCCGGCCTCGATCAAAGTGACGGGGACCGCTTTGCCCTGCTCGTCGAAGAACTGGGACATGCCCAATTTCTTCCCGAGAATGCCGATTGACATGGAAGGGGATGAAACGCCAGCGGAACTACCGCCATCCGGTTGCCCGGATGGGGCATGGTTTTGCTGATCGGTAAAACGCGAACGTTGTTCGAAACAACCGTTTCGCGGGGAAACGGTGTTTTGAAAGGGGCTAGCGATCGATTCAGCGAGGCTGGGACTTGTCGCGGCAACGAAGTGCTTCGAAAGTTTCCCGGCGGATGGTTGAGATCCGCACTGGCCTGAGGACTCGGCGCAATCGCCGAATCTGTTCTGCCGACTGGAGGCCCGGCTAGCGGACGGGCACAGAAACGCAGAACAAACAAAGACAATACCTGACGGGCTGTCTGCACTTCTCCTGTCCGGCCCTGTGCTGCCAGAATCCCCGCCAGCGAATCCGCAGCCATGCCACTGCTCCTTTCCGGACGGGGATTCCGTCGTGATCTGGAGGCCAGCGGCTGCCTGGCTGTTCATGCCCCTCTCGAGGGTGGATCCGAAACCCGTCTTCTGCGGCGACTTCGAGCCGCCGGCTACAAAACCAGAATCACCTCAGCCCGTGGACTCGGCGATCCGGAGGTTTATCTCACCCAGAAGCACGGGATCCGTCCGCCACATCTGGGACACCAGAGTGTTGGTCGCAGTGCCGCCGTCGGCGAGGTGCAGGAGGTGATGCCGCAGCTGGGTGATCTCTTCGAAGGGTCGTCTCCTGTGGCTCTCTGGCTGCTTGAGGGTCAGGTCCTCTCCACCTCGGAGCTGTTATCTCTGTGTGATCTCTGCAAGCGAGAACCACGACTTCGCATCATCGTGGAGATGGGTGGTGCCCGGAGTCTCAGATGGCAGCCGATGAAAGCGCTCCTGACCGGCTGAATCCAGAGCAGTGCCTCACCCGGGGGAGCTGGGTCAAGCTGATCTGTGGGGCCAGCAATCAGGATCTGACTGCCATTGCTGACCTCTGTGCCCTGTACGGAGCTGCAGGGGTTTCCTGTGTGGATGTGGCCGCCGACTCCGCTGTGGTGCGTGCTGCCCGTCAGGGGCTGGACTGGCTGGAGGAATGCGACCTTCCTCGCCCCTGGCTGATGGTCAGCGTCAGCGATGGCCCCGACGCGCATTTCCGCAAGGCCTGGTTTGATCCCACCCGCTGTCCGCCCGACTGTCCCCGTCCCTGTGAACGGGTCTGTCCTGCGGATGCCATCGCTCTGCCCGCAGCTGTTGACAACCGGCGTTGCTACGGATGTGGACGTTGCCTGCCGGCCTGCCCCCATGGCTACATCTCCGAGCGGGACCACCGTCTCGACAACGACGCGATAGCAGCGCTGCTTGCTGATGTTCGTCCGGATGCTGTTGAGGTTCACACGGCTCCGGGACGCTCCGCAGCCTTCGATGACGTGATCAGGGCCCTGGCCGGATCAAAGGTTCCGCTGCAGCGTCTTGCAGTCAGCTGCGGGCTTGAAGGCCATGCTTTGACGCCTCAGGCTCTCAGTCGCGAGCTGTGGAGTCGTTTCAGCAGCCTGCGGCGGCACGGACTGCGACCTCTCTGGCAGCTGGATGGTCGGCCGATGAGCGGTGATGTCGGCGCCGGCACCGCCCGGGCGGCTGTGCAGCTGTGGCGTCGCCTGAGTCCCCTGGCTCCTCCGGGCCCACTCCAGCTGGCGGGGGGGACCAACGGACACACCATCGATCTGCTTGCAACCGACGAGCATCCAGCGGGTGTGGCCTTTGGAGGCATGGCCCGCAGGGTGGTGATGCCGCTGATCCTGGAGGCACAGGCCAGGGGTACGGCCCTTCGTCACTGGCCCGAAGGTTGGCGACGAGGGTTGGCTCTGGCAGAGGCTCTGGTGCGTCCCTGGCAGGTCCGCTGATCGACCACGAATTTTTGCTAAAAGGCGGTCAGGAGAGGCCGCCATGACCACAGAGCGGGTAACCGATGACATCGAGCGCCTGCTCCGGCTGCTTCCGCAGGATGTGCAGGACGCACTGCAGTCTCAGGACCAGAGCTCTTCACTTCTCGAGGTGGTTCTGGACCTGGGCCGCATACCCGAGGCCCGTTATCCCGGTCGTGCCCTGGTGCTTGGCGACCGCCCGCTGACCCGGGACGATCTTGAGTCCACCGTCTCGCGCCTGGGCAGTTTCGGAGCGGATAACCGGGCCGGGATTGAGCGGACCCTTCACAGGATCAGTGCCATCCGCAATCGCCAGGGTGATGTGGTGGGCCTGACCTGTCGCATCGGCCGTGCTGTTTTCGGCACTGTGGCGATGGTCAGGGATCTGCTGGACAGTGGAGAGTCTCTCCTGCTGATGGGGCGCCCCGGTGTTGGAAAAACCACCGCCTTACGGGAGATCGCCAGAGTTCTGGCCGATGACCTGCATCAACGTGTGGTGGTGATCGACACCAGCAATGAGATCGCTGGGGACGGTGACATCCCCCATCCCGCGATCGGTCGTGCGCGGCGGATGCAGGTCGCCCGCCCTGAGCTGCAGCATCAGGTGATGATCGAGGCGGTCGAGAATCACATGCCCGAGGTCATCGTCATCGATGAGATCGGTACGGAGCTGGAGGCTCAGGCAGCTCGCACCATCGCTGAACGCGGAGTGATGCTGGTTGCCACGGCCCATGGAAACGCTCTCGCGAATCTGATCAAGAACCCCACCTTGAGCGATCTTGTCGGGGGGATTCAGTCGGTGACGCTCGGGGATGACGAAGCGCGTCGCCGGCGCACGCAGAAGACCGTCCTTGAACGGGCGGCAGAGCCGACATTCCCCGTCGCGATCGAGATGCACAGTCGGAACCGCTGGGCGGTTCACATCGATGTCGCGGCAACGGTGGACCAGTTGCTGCGCGGATTGCCTGCACGGGCTCAGGAACGGGAGCTGACGGCGGACGGATCCCTGCGGCTGTTGGAGCCGTCGCAACCGAAGCGACCCGTTCATCCCGGGCGGCCGGCTCTGGCCGCTTTGCCTGTGCCCTCCCCGCTGGTCGCCCGGAAGCCATCGGAGGAGGCGGAGACCGAGTTGTCCGAGAACAACGATGATCTTCAGCTCCTTTGCTGCGGGATCACGCCGCAGCTGGTGGAGGAAGCCACGCGCAGGCACCGCTGGCCGGTCCGGGTTGTGGAGGATCTTGCTGACGCCGATGTGATCCTCAGCATGCGGCAGGGGCTGGGTCGACAGCCCTCCCTGCGTCGGCAGGCTCGCGAGCTGAAAGTGCCGATCCTGGTGATCAAGGCCGACACCCTGCCTCAGGTTGAACGCGCTGTCGATCGCCTCGTCAGTCGCCGTGGTCGCTCTTCAGAGCCCGTTCCGACCCTGCTGCCACAGGCTCAGGATGACGAGCTGGCCGCTTTGGAGGAGTGTCGTCTGGCCGTTGAAAAAGTGGTGATGCCTGAAGGGCGACCGGTGGAGCTGCTGCCTCGAACGGAACGGGTGCGTCGCATGCAGGAGGAGCTGGTGGAGCGTTACCGGCTGCGAAGCGATGTGTTCGGCTCGGCAGACCATTGCCGGCTAAGGGTGTTTCCCCCCTGATGCCGCCCGAATGGATTGACGAAGGTGTGGCCGCTGTGGGTAACTATTGAGACGCCGGTGACATGCCTCATTGAGGGGTCATCCGGAATGATGGGCCGTCGCCAAGTGGTAAGGCAGCGGGTTTTGGTCCCGCCATTCCTAGGTTCGAATCCTAGCGGCCCAGTTTTTTCAACATGCGGGAGAATTCACTCCTCGTCTTTGATTTCGACGGTGTCATCGTCGACGGCATGGCGGAATACTGGTGGAGCGCCTGGCATGCGGCCCGGTCCCTTGATGCCGAGCCACAGGGCCTCTCACCGGATCATGTTCCCCAGTCGTTCCGGCGCCTGAGGCCCTGGATTCACCATGGATGGGAAATGGTTCTGCTGGCCGCCGAGCTCCGTGGGCTTGAGGAAACCGCCTGGGTTGAGGGCTACGACGTGGAGCAAGGTGCCGCTCTGCGAAGGAGAGGCTGGTCCGGGGACCTGCTGCAGGAGGCCCTGGATCGCGCCCGACTGCAGGCCGTTCGAGAGGACCGCTCCGCCTGGCTTCAGCTGCACCGTCCCTTTCCAGGATTGATTCAGCGTCTTCAGACCCTGGGTGACGAAGGCCTGGACTGGGCTGTGCTGACCACCAAAAGCGAAGCCTTCACGGCAGAGCTGCTGAACGCCTTCGATCTTCACCCGGCAAGGCTTGATGGCCTGGAGGCCGGACCCAAGCCCCAGGTGCTGCTGCAGCTGCAGCAGGAGCGACCCCTGCGTGGATTTGTTGAGGATCGCCGGGCCACCCTCGAGACAGTGCTCTCGACAGAAGGACTTCAGGCACTTCCCTGCTTTCTGGCGGATTGGGGTTATCTCAAACCCACGGACCGAACCGAGCTTCCGCCTGGTGTCCACCTCATCGATCTGGAACGACTTGCCCAGCCCCTGGCGCAATGGCGCTGATCCGTTAGCGTACGTCTGTACTACATGGGACGATCGGCCGCCTTCGTGGCATTGGATCTCTCGTTCCTTAACTTCAGAGTGTTTCCATGCCTGTTGAGATGAAATCCGCCGCTGCCGGTTCTGATCCTCGCGCCTCCGGTGAGCGGGATAAGGCGTTGAATCTGGTGCTTGGTCAGATCGAGCGCAACTTCGGCAAGGGCTCGATCATGCGTCTGGGAGATGCCTCCCGAATGAGGGTTGAGACGATCTCCACCGGAGCGCTGACCCTGGACCTCGCCCTGGGCGGTGGTTATCCAAAAGGCCGTGTGGTCGAGATCTACGGGCCAGAGAGCTCCGGTAAAACCACCCTCACGCTTCATGCCATCGCTGAGGTGCAGAAGCGTGGCGGTGTAGCGGCCTTTGTGGACGCTGAGCACGCCCTTGATCCTGTCTATGCCGCTTCGCTGGGGGTGGACGTGGAAAATCTGCTGGTGTCTCAGCCGGACACCGGTGAGATGGCGCTTGAAATCGTGGACCAGCTGGTGCGGTCCGCTGCTGTCGACATCGTGGTGGTCGACTCTGTGGCTGCTCTGACACCCCGTGCAGAGATTGAGGGGGAAATGGGTGATCTGGCTGTCGGCAGCCAGGCCCGCCTGATGAGTCAGGCCATGCGCAAGATCACCGGCAACATCGGCAAGTCCGGTTGCACGGTGATCTTCCTCAACCAGTTGCGTCTGAAGATCGGCGTCACTTACGGCAACCCGGAAACCACCACGGGTGGAAACGCGCTGAAGTTCTATGCCTCTGTGCGACTGGACATCCGCCGCATTCAGACCCTCAAGAAAGGCACCGAGGAATTCGGGATTCGCGCCAAGGTCAAAGTTGCCAAGAACAAGGTGGCCCCTCCGTTCCGTATCGCTGAGTTCGACATCCTGTTCGGCCGTGGCATCAGCACCCTCGGCTGCCTGCTCGACCTTGCGGAGGAAACCGGTGTGGTGATTCGCAAAGGAGCCTGGTACAGCTACGAGGGTGACAACATCGGCCAGGGTCGAGACAACACGATTTCCTGGATGGAGGACAACCCTGAGATCGCCGCCAAGCTTGAGGAGCTTGTGCGTCAGAAGCTCACCGAAGGTTCTGAGGTCAAGGCCAATTCGATGCGTCCTCTGGCGGCGGCAGCCCGGACAGCCAGCCAGGCAGCTCCGGCCCTGAACAAGGGAGGTGAAGCGGCCTGACTCAGGCTGCGGCGACAGGAGTTTGAGAGTGCTTGTCTGCCGCCACGCGTTGATGGCTCGGGTTCTGAATCATCTGAGCCATCCGCTGGAGTTCCTGAATCGCCTCGGCGCCTTCCAGCTTCACGAGTTCGCGCCCATTGCGGGATTCAACCCAGCTGATGCCGAAATCAGACACGAGAAAGCGCACGATGTGTCCGTCTCCCATGTCTGCGACGAAGGAGGCTCCATGGGCGTCATCGTCATCTCCGCAGCGATAGCAGCTTGCGGTGATCCCCGCTCCCTTCAGGCCTTCGGCAAGGGCCTGGAGACTCATCACCAGGTCGTGGACCACAGACTTGTAGTGCTCGGCGAGACGGGAAAACATGCCTGAGTCCTGAATGAGACCCAATTTAAAGCTTTTCTTCTGATTTCGTTGCTTCGCCTTTGCTGTCAGGGATCACTGATCCATGCAGTTCAGGGCATATCCGCCAGGGACCACCAACCGGCGGCTGGACCGATGAAACGCACTGTGACCCAGAAGAACACCATCGCACCAATCCCAACCCAGGCTCCCTTGGTGGTCACCGCCATGAACTGCTGGGTCTGATTTTTTGTGAGCGGAAACCACGGCACAATCCGCGGGGACGTATCAACACTCTTGGAATCCGGCTTGGGCTGACGGGGTGGCAGGCCCTGGGCAGCTCGACGTCGGGCTTCTCCCATCTGATGCGTTGTAGTCGCATCACCCTAAGCAGCCTGCCCTGGTTCGCTTTTCAGTCGGGCAACAGGCGCTGCAGTGGCTGCCATGGCTCCAGTCTCTGCAGGATCTGGTCGCCCCAGCTGCGGCCACGGATCCGTCCATCCAGAATGGCCAGCCGTCCGCCCGATCGTCGGAGGGGAGCCAGCGCGGCCGGAATCAAGCGCAGGGCTTCCGGAAGCAGCAGTGTGCGAAACCAGTCGTTGCCCAGCCGTTTGAGGCGTTCCACCCGGGCTGCCGTCAGGGGATCGCTGAGACTTGCGATCGGCAGGAGCCCCACAATCAGCTGGTCCGGCTCCGGCAGATGTTCCTGATGCTGCAGCCACCAGCTCCAGCTTGAGCTGATCACGCCGTTCGCTTCCGGCGTTGTGCTCTGTTCCTGCACGCGCAAGCCGAATTCAGCGGCGAGGCCTGCCGTCAGCGTTCGCCGCAGGGCGGGATCATCGAGCAGCACGATGGTCAGTCCTGTGCGTCCGAGGACCAGACGTCGACACTGCTCCAGCAAATGCTGGGCATAGATCTCCGTGTTGGGGAGGGGCTGACGGCGGGGAGCGAAGAGGGGCAGTGGCTCCACCAGTTCCGCCTCTCTCAGGGATGCGGTGACGTCCGGCGTCGATTCGGCATCGAGTAATTCCCTGTCCAGTCGCGATGTTTCACCGGTCTGGCTGAGCATCAAGGTGGGGTTATCGCAAAGCAGCCCCGGCAGAAGTTCCAACGGCTCCAGAGGTTCCAGGCACCAGCGCCATTGCAGGAGCCTGTGATCCAACTCGGCCCAGCTGGCCCACTGGTTGATGTTCGTGGTCAGGAAAGCCGCCCAGGGCGATGGCAGGGGGCCCATGACCCCAAGAAGATCACGAAGGTTTTGAACGGAACTTCCATCAAGGCGGACCCTTGCGTCCGGCCGGGCTGCATCGTGAAACAGCTGACGCGTCAGGCGGTCATGGAGCTCCAGCAGGGCGGGATCGGCCTGCGGCAGGGCCTGGCGGAGCTCCTCCCAGTGCGTTGCATCAATCCTGATCGCCAGGTGTTGGCGCAGGCGGCAGCTCAACTGGTCGATGTCTGGAATCAGCAGAGACCGCTGTTTCAGCTGTTGGCTTCGGTAAGCGCGGATCAGCCCCTCATGATCCAGAAGCCACAGCTGCTCAGAGGGTGGCGGGGTGCTTCCGCTCCAGCAGGCCAGTCGAAACCCCTGGTTTCTCAGTCTCGGCAGCTCCACCTGAAGCAGTCGTTGCCTCTGGGGTTCCGTCAGCACGAGAACCGCTGAGCTTGGTTGCAGGCAGAGCGGCATCAGCAGCCCGAGCCACCAGCGTTCTCCCGGACTGGGAGGCAGACGCAGCAGAGTTCTGTCACCACGCCGAATGCTTCTCCCCACCAGCCGGCTGAGCGTGAGGTGGTGAGGCCAGTCTGATTCCTCCTGCCGGAGCAGGGTCTTGAGGTGGCTGTGGGCCTGAGCTTCAAGCATCCGGGAACCCTAAACAGGGTTTTGCGCTCAGAACGTTCGTCGCAATCCATCGACCAACATGGCTCCAACTCCTAACTGCGGGATGCGTGAGAGCAAGGGCTCGGTCGGGATCGTCGGCCTAGGACTGATCGGAGGATCGCTTGGTCTTGATCTGCGTGCTCTGGGCTGGTCAGTTCAGGGGTTGGTGCATCGGACCGCCACCGCCGAACGGGCTCTGGAGAGGGGATTGGTGGATGCGGTCAGCACGGACCCGCTCTGCCTCAGCGCCTGTGATCTTGTGATTCTCGCGTTGCCGATTCCGGCGCTGCTGGCTCCGGATCCCACCCTGTTGAAGGCCATCCCCAGGTCAGCGGTGGTCACCGATGTGGGTTCGGTGAAGCAGCCTGTACAGGAGGTCTGGCGGTCGTTGCATCCCCGTTTCGTGCCCAGTCATCCCATGGCGGGAACGGCATCGGCGGGAGTTGAAGCCGGTCAGGTTGGGCTGTTCCAAGGTCGACCCTGGATCGCCACACCGGAGGACGGAACGGATCCAACGGCCGTGGAGGTTGTCCAGAAGCTTGCCCAGGAGCTGGGGAGTCAGTGGTACACGGCTTCTGCAGCTCAGCACGATCAGGCGGTGGCGCTGATTTCTCACATGCCCGTGCTGGTGAGCGCCGCCCTGTTGCGTGCGGCCGGTGACGAACGGGACCCGGAGATCCGGCGGCTGGCTCAGTGCCTTGCTTCCAGTGGATTCGCGGACTCGACCCGTATCGGTGGAGGAAACCCCGATCTGGGGGTGGCCATGGCATCCAGCAACAGCGCCGCGGTACTCAAGGCTCTGGCTGCCTACCGCTGGAGTCTGGAGCAGTTGGAGGATGCCGTTCTGCGGAACAACTGGCAGCAGCTGCATCTGGAATTGCAGCGCACTCAGGAATTGCGGCCGGACTATCTGGAGGTCTCCCCCAGCGACGCTGTCTGAAGGATCAGCCGCCGAGGTGCAGTTCGGTGCCTCGGTTGGCCAGCAGCTGACGGCATGCATTCAGAGCGGACAGGCTCACCCCCGCTGTCCCCTCACCGGGGTGGAGGCTGTCACCGCAGAGCCAGAGTCCTGGTACCGGTGTTCGACCAGCCAGTCCGAAGGGACCGAAACGGCTGGGATGTTGCCCGAGTCCTCCGACCATTCCGCGAGGACGACCGGTCCATCCAGCAAATCCGCGCGGTGTTGCCAGCTCGATGTGCAACCAGTCCTGGGGCTGCAGCTGCAGCCATTCGGAAAGCGCGTTCCGCATGGCTTCAAGCCTTTCCTGCTTGCGGCGCTGGTACATCCCCTCCTCCAGGCTGCACCAGTCCGCTGTCGGTGTGAACAGGCTGGCGATCAACGTGGCCTGCCCGGCAGGAGCACGTCCATCCCCCTCGCGGCTGATCGAAACAAACAGTGAGCCCGGATGCTCAGCTCCCCGCTGCAGATGGCCCGGACAGTTGTCGGGCAGGGCTTCACGCTTCACAACTCCGTAGAGCACCAGAGCTCCGCTCGGTTCGGGCAGGGATTTCAAGCGGCGGTTGTAACTCGCTGGGAGCAGGTGGGACTCAATCAAATCCGGCAGACACTGGGGCGGAAGGCTGCTCACCACCTCATCGGCCTGAAGCGTTATGAGATCGCGGTTGTTCACCTGCACGTCGACGTCCCAACCTGGCGATGAAGGACGCAGTGCGGTGACCCGATGACGCCGCAGGATCGTTCCTCCTGCACTCTTGATGGCTTCAACCAGCTGATCACTCAGCACCTGCATCGATCCCTGCAGGTGCCAGAGGCCCAGAGGGGCCTGGGCCATGTTCAGAACGGTCGCTCCGTAAAGGGCCGCGGTGCGATCGGTGGGTTCCTGGGAATACAGCTTCAACTGCAGATCAAGAAACCGTCTCAGCCTGGAATCGTCGGCACAGCCGCACAGCCGCATCAGGTCCAGCATCGACAGACCCGCGAGCAGACCCGATGCCAGCGTTGGAAGTCTCAGGGCGCCGATCAGCTGACGCAGATCCCAGAGTGATCGCGGAGTGACGATCGGATCCTGTCCAGCGAAGACCCAGTTGCTGCTGTGGATCGCCTCACAAAGCCGCCAGAAACGATCACTGCCTGGGAACTGGCGTTGCCGCTCCGCTGCCCATCGCTCGGGATCGTGCCAGAGGGTGATGGGATCCGTTCCATCGCCCAGATCCACAACGCAACCAGGGTCAAGGATGTCTGCTTCAGGCAAGGGCAGCCCGAGATGACGCAGCAGACGTTCATGGCTTCCCCCCGGTTCGAGGCCAGCCACCTGAGTTGCGCCAACGTCGAAGGTCCAGGGACCGCGACGGAATGTTCCTGCGCAGCCTCCTGGTTGATGGTGCGCTTCCAGCAGGGTGACGGCCAGCCCCTCTTTTGACAGCAGGGCCGCTGTGGTGAGTCCGGCGATACCGGCACCGATCACGATCACGCCGCTTTTATTCAAGACCCGCCTGGAACTCCGGGCATGCTGGCAACTGAACCGCACGGTCCGGCGATGAACTCAGGCTTGCGGAAGGATCTCGTGGCCTCCGATGGTCCCTTGGCAGGGCAGACACTGCGGGTGGTCGAGCCTGTCGGAGGTGGATGCATCCATCAGGCCTGGAGCCTGACCCTTGATGACGGCCAGCGCCTGTTCGCCAAAACCGGTGGCTCTGAGGCGCTGGCCCTCTTCAGCGTTGAGGCGGAAGCCCTTTCGGCCCTGCATGCCCACGCGGACCAGGAGCTGCTGGTGATTCCCCGTCCTCTGGTCACGACGAAGCTCACGCATGGTGCCGTGCTTCTGCTGCCCTGGCTGGAGCTTGCTGGGAGCGATCAGCGTGCGCTTGGTCGTGGTCTGGCGCGTCTGCACCGCGCCTCAGCGGATGCCTCATCCGGTCGTTTCGGCTGGCAGCGGGACGGTTTCATCGGGGCCGGTCCGCAGCCAGGTGGATGGCGGGAGCGCTGGGGTGACTGTTTCGTGGAGCTGCGTCTGATCCCACAGCTCAATCTTCTGGGCAGCCTGAGGGATGACGCGCAGTCGCTCATGGTGCTGCTTGAGCGTTTGAAGGCTCATCTCAACAGGCATGATCCCGTTCCATCGCTTGTTCACGGCGATCTCTGGGGTGGAAACGCCGGCTCTCTTTCCGATCAGCGGGGATGTCTGTTTGACCCGGCCAGCTGGTGGGCTGACCGGGAGGTTGATCTGGCCATGACCCGGATGTTCGGAGGATTCGGCTCAGATTTCTATGCGAGCTATGCAGCCGAATATCCGCTTGGTTCCGGGTCGGATGAGCGCGTCGAGATTTACAACCTCTATCACCTGCTCAACCACGCCAACCTGTTCGGAGGTGGATATGTCGATCAAAGTCGGGCCAGCCTCAAGCGACTGGCCCGATTCATGTCCTGAGCGAGGAAAGCGGCTCAGACAGTGCAGGGATCAACCCAGATATTCCTGACGCAGGGTCTGAACCTTCTGAACCAGAGCGTTGCGTTTCTCGCTGGTGGTGAGATTTCTCCAGCTCCACTGGCCCACGACCACGACGCCGAGAAGCTCCAGCAGGCCTGGGACCACCGGGAGCAGATTGATGGTGTCGAGAATTCCCTTGATCAGAATCTGGGCAACGATCACCGCAGCAAAGATGCCGACGATCTTGCCGATGCGACCCATCTGGTTCCAGTCGACCTGGTCGAGGGTCTCGTTCACCTTGCCCAGCACTTCGCTGTAGCGCTCGGTGAACGATGCACTGTCCTCAGAGGCTGAGGACGCCGCCGGGCTCGCAGATGCCTCAGTGGCTTTTACTTCAGTAGAGGCGTCGCTCATGGAACCGACGAAAATGTTCATGCAGTGCGCTGAGCGTATCGGTCGCAGCCTCAATCCGCCATCCATGCTGCGGATGGATCGCCGATGCCTCACGGTTCTGCACCGCTCGCTTCTGGCGGTGTTGCCTCAGGAGGGCTGTTCACTTCTTCTGGGAACGGCTTTGAGCGATGGCACCCAGCGGCTCATGACGGTGTGGCCGGCCTGCAATCGCTGGGGGGCTGCTGATCTCGATCTGCCCTGGTCATCAGCGTTCAGCGACGCCCGTGTCAGCAACTTCGCCCTGGATCCAGGAGAACAGCTCTCGGCTCAACGCTGGTGCCGTGCCAGAGGCCAGATCCTTCTGGGAGTGGCCCACAGCCATCCATCGGGCGACGCGGTTCCTTCCGCTGCAGATCGGCAACGAGGAGTGCCGCATCAGCTGATGCTGATCCTGGCTGCACAGGGCGGAATCCAGGCCTGGTGGTTAGAAGAGGATCGGCGGGTTCGGCCGGTGCTGATCGATGTGTCCTGAAGGTCTGACCTCTGATGAGCGTGGCCGCTACGCCCGTCACCTGATGCTCCCTGAACTGGGTGTTGAAGGACAGAAGCGTTTGAAACAGGCGTCTGTTCTGTGTGTGGGGGCTGGTGGACTCGGGTCTCCCCTCCTGCTTTATCTGGCCGCGGCGGGTGTCGGCAGGATCGGCATCGTCGATGGAGATGTCGTTGAGGTTTCAAACCTGCAACGCCAGGTGATCCATGGCACAGGAAGCATCGGTGTTTCCAAGGCCAGATCCGCAGCCAGTCGAATCGCCGAGCTGAATCCTCTCTGTCAGGTGGAGGTGCACGATCAGATGCTCGACAGCTGCAATGCCCTGAATCTGATCGGTTCCTACGACCTGGTTTGCGATGGATCCGACAATTTCCCCACCCGGTTTCTGGTGAACGACGCCTGCGTTCTGACGCGTCGACCGCTGATCTACGGGTCGGTGCAACGTTTTGATGGCCAGGTGTCGGTGTTCAACCGCCATCCCGACAGCCCCAACTACCGCGATCTCCTGCCTGAGCCGCCTCCCGCAGGTGCCGTCCCGTCCTGTTCGGAAGCGGGCGTGATGGGCGTGATGCCTGGTTTGATCGGACTGTTGCAGGCCACCGAAGCGATCAAGCTGATCACCGGCATCGGTGAATGCCTGGACGGTCGTTTGCTTGTGGTGGATGCCCTCACGATGCGTTTCCGGGAGCTGACGCTGCGGCCGGATCCCTCACGCTCCCCCATCGAGCAACTGATTGACTACCGCCAGTTCTGCCGGCCCCAAGCTCCTGCCATGAACAGCATCAGCGTGATTGATCTGAAGGCTCTGCTGGACAGCGGAGCCGGGGACGTTGTGCTGCTTGATGTCCGAAATCCCCCTGAGGCGGATGTGGCGACCATCCCCGGAGGCAAGCTGATTCCACTGGCCCAGATCGAGAGTGGGGAGGCCATGGATCAGATCCGTGCTCTGGCGGCTGATCAGCGCTTGTTTGTTCACTGCAAGCTGGGTGGCCGCTCGGCTCGCGCCGTTGAACTTCTGGCCCAACAAGGAATCGACGCCACCAATGTGACGGGTGGGATCGACGCCTGGTCTCAACAGGTTGATCCTTCGGTTCCTCGCTACTGATTCAGTAGTCCACCCCGCGCTTGAGATTCACTCCCTGCTCGGCGTAATGCTTGTGGCAGACCATCTCTGAATGGATGCTGGCCAGGTCGAAATAGGCGGGTTGATTCTTGCAGCGGCCTGTGATGATCACCTCGGTTTCGGCTGGCTTGCGAAGCAGCGTCTGAACGATCGGTTCCTCCGGCAGGAGTTCCAGGTCCACCGTCGGATTCAGCTCATCGAGAATCACGGTTTTGTAGAGCCCACTGGAGATGGCCGCACGGGCTATTTCCCAGGCTCTTTCCGCTTCCACGTAGTCGATCGGTTCCTGCTGGCCGCGCCAGACGATCGCATCACGACCTGAGCGGAGATGGTCAACCAGATGGGGGTAACTCTCCCGCAGCGCAGCAATGGCTGCGTCTTCGGTGTAGCCGCTTCCACCCTTGAGCCACTGGAGGATCAGCACCCGATGGCTCTTGTCCTGGCTGATTCCCCTGCCGATCGCCTGCAGCCCCTTGCCGAGCGCACTCGTCGACTTCCCCTTGCCTTCTCCGGTGTAGATCTCGATCCCGCTGTTCATGTTCAGAGGAACAAGGCGTTCATCGTTGAGGCCGGGGCGGCGATGGGCCCGCATCTCCGAATGAAGGTCTGCCACCTGAACCAGGGGGGCTGGAGCCGCCCGTCCGGTCACGATGATCTCCATTCCCTGAGGACGGTTGTTCAGCGTCCTGACCACGTCCTCCACATCCAGAAGTCCCAGATCCAGAACCGGATTCAGCTCATCCAGCACCACCACGGAGTAAAGAGCGCTCGCAATCGCCCCTTTGGCGATGACCCAGCCGCGTTGTGCCTCATCTCTGTCGAAACGGGTGGCTTCCTCCGCTGTGAAGTGATCGGCCCGTCCGGTGCGCAGGTGATCGATCAGATGCGGAAAACCCTGCTGCAGCGCTTCGATGGCTGCATCTTCGTCGTAGGCCCGTCCCGGGCCTTTCAGAAATCGGAGCAGCAGCACCCTGGTGCGTCGCTGCTCACAGATTCCCAAGCCGATCGTCCGCAGCACGACTCCGAGGGCTGCCTGGCTCTTGCCTTTGCCTTCCCCGTCGTAGATGTGCAGTTGTCCGTGACTTCGCTCGCGACTGTCCGCCGCGGTGACGATGCCAATATTTCGCGGCATGGGCCGGGCTTTTACCGTTGGAGCCTACCGAGACCGATCGGGTTGTCCCCCCATGTTCCGCCCGCAGGAAACCATCTCCTCTCGCGAGGCTGAATTTCTACAGAGCCTGCGGGAGTGGATCCGCAAGCACTCCACGGTGTGTGTGGCTTATTCCGGTGGGGTTGACAGCACCCTTGTGGCGGCAGTTGCGCACGAGCAGCTCGGTGATGCGGCACTGGCTGTGACTGGCGTTTCACCAGCCCTGGCTCCGCATCTGCTTGAGGAGGCCAGAGCTCAGGCCCGCTGGATCGGCGTTCGGCATCGCGAATGTGCCACGACCGAACTGCAGGATCCCGAGTACAGCAGCAATCCCACGGATCGCTGCTTTGCCTGCAAGCGAGAGCTGCATCTGCATCTGCGGCCCATTGCAGAAGCGGCGGGTGATGCGGTGGTGATTGATGGTGTCAATCGCGATGATCTCGGCGATCACCGACCCGGCATCGATGCGGCCCGGCAGGCCGGTGTCCGGTCCCCCCTCGCTGAGCTCGGGATCGACAAAACTGTGATCCGTCGCCTGTCCCAGGCCCTTGGTTTCCCCTGGTGGGATAAGCCGGCCCAGCCCTGTCTGGCTTCGCGCTTCCCCTATGGGGAAGGCATCAGTGCCGAACGCCTGCAGCGCGTGGGGCGAGCGGAGGCATGGCTCATCTCCCGTGGTTTTCCCAGGGTGCGCGTTCGCTGTCAGGGTCTGTCGGCTCGGATCGAGGTGCCGCAGGACTGTCTCCAGGATCTGCTGGAGATGAGTCAGGCAGATCCTCTGGTTCAGACATTTCTGGACCTGGGATTCACCTCGGTGAGCCTTGATCTGGAGGGGCTGATCAGCGGCAAACTCAACCGCGAGCTCTGAAGGTTTGTTCCGCCGGGTTCAACAGGTCTGGCCCGTCGGTTGTCGCAGCTCCGTTGCAACGGCGGCGGGTGTTTCCCTGAGGAAACTGCGGAGGACCTGTCGTTTTGACTGGAGCGATTCGCTCAGGAATGCACAGGCCTGTTCCGGCATCGTGTGGTCGCCACAGGTGAACACATCCACGGCGGCGTAACCGCTTTCGGGCCAGGTATGAATGGAGATATGGGATTCGGCCAACAAGGCGAGTCCGGTGACGCCCTGGGGCTCGAAGTGATGGGTGATCAGGTTGAGAAGGGTCGCACCGGCTTTTTTCGCTGCCGTCGTGATGCTGGTTCTCAGAAAGGCTTCATCGTCGAGCCGGCTGGAATCACACTCGTAAAGCTCGAGGATGCAATGTTTGCCGACCATGTCGGTGGATTGCGGTGTGATGCCCCCCCATCCCGGGTTGGGATGCAGTTCAGACAGGCTCTGCTCCACAGGAGTCCAAATTTGGTCCGTCAGGTTATCGGATGTTCGCCCCTGCCCTGAGGTCGTCCGGGCTGAGAATCTGGGATCTCTCCCTCCATCCGCCGTCGAACCCATCGAGATGCGTCGCGCTCACCAGGCACTGGTGATCATTGCCAACGGCATCAAGCAGCAGGCGTTGCCGAGTGGGATCCAACTCCGCCAGCACATCGTCCAGCAGCAGCAGCGGTGGATCCCCGAACAGCTGGGTGACCAGTTCCAGTTCCGCCAGCTTCAGCCCCAGCACCAGCGATCTCTGCTGGCCGGCGGATCCAAAGCGTCTGGCCGGTATTCCTCCCAGCAGCAGCCCAACCTCGTCACGGTGGGGACCAACGCGACAGATCCCAAGACGCTCCTCCTCGCTGCGTTGCATGCGTAATTGCTCCTCGATGGCCAGTCGCCAGGGCTCTTCCGCTTCTTCCTGTTCCAGTCGACTGCCGGGCTGATAGCGCAGTTCCAGTTGCTCGGTTCCCCCACTCAGGTGAGCCTGCCAGCGTTCAGCAATGGGTTGCAGTCTCTGCAGGGCACGCAGCCGACGACGGTGGATTCGTGTGCTGACCAGAGCCATCTGCACATCGAAGGCGTCAAGCAGGGCATCGCGCTCGCCGACCGAGCTGCGGGCGGTCTGTCGCCACAGCTGTCCACGCTGGCGCAGCAGGCGGCTGAAACGGCTGATCAGGTCGGCATAAACCGGCTCGAGCTGCAGCACCACCCGGTCCAGCCAGGATCGACGCAGAGAGGGTTCACCCCGCACAAGCTCCAGATCCAGGGCGCTGAAACCGATGCAGCGCAGCGGTCCGATCAGATCCAACTGGCGCTCGAGGGTCTTCCCATTACGGCGGGCCTGGCGCCCTCCGGTGCGTCGCAGTTCCAGTTCGATCCGGTCGCCATCATCCAGTCCGGCTCGCAGCAGAGCGCGGGGTTCGTCCCACTGGATGAGATCGCGATCCTGGCTGCAGCGGTGGGAGCGCAGGCTGCCCAGAAGCTCCACAGCCTCCAGCAGGTTGGATTTGCCGATGCCGTTCGGACCAATGACGAGCAGACGTGGCTGTTCCAGCTCCACCAGCATCTGGCTGTGGTTCCTAAACCCCTGCAGCTGAAGCGTCTGGAGCCGGATGGGTCATCGTGCGGTGTGTGGGTAAGGTACCCAGTGAGGGCCGCCCTGTCGGGAGACCTCCTGCTGTCACCATCCGGTGAACCAGTGGGCATGTAGCTCAGTTGGATAGAGCATCAGATTCCGGTTCTGAGGGTCGGGGGTTCGAGTCCCTCCATGCTCGTGTTCAGTTCAGTCAGGGGTTGATTTCAACCTCAGGCCCATGGCGCGGATGCCATTGGGATCAATCACGAATCCCTGCTCCTTCAGTTTGCTGACGGCCATCTCCGGTGCTGATACCGAGAGGCTGCAGCCAGGCAGGTCGCGTCGCAGGATGTGCAGGGCGCGATGCACCAGAACCGCGAGCAGCTGCCCCTGGTCCGGCCCCGGACGGGCGGCCAGATTCCAGAGATTGGCATTGAGGGCCAGGTCACTGGTGGCACGGACGAAGCCGATCAGCTCACCGCTGGCGGTGTCGATCAGGCTGATCTGCCAGAGGCTGCGTTCAAGGGCGCGGATCCACAGCTCCTCCGGATGGGTGGACTCGCCGCATGATGCAAGCAACCCATTCAGTGCGGCTGGTGCAGGAGGTTTCTCGGTCTCGAGCCGACAGCCCTCCGGCAGCTGTGGAACCTTGGCTTGCTGAAGAAAGGGAAGCAAGGGGATCAGCCGGTGTTGCGCATGCCGGCAGCGATTCCGTTGAGGGTAAGCAGTGCTCCCCGCAAGAGCTCACTTCTGCTGTAGGTGCGCCGGTCTTCCGGTACACCCGGTGATTCGCTCATCGGTGGTTGTCTGTTCTGATCGCGCAGGCGACGCAGCAGGGCCACCTGCAGGAAGCCAAGGGGAACGATTGTGCGGTTGCGCAGGTCAACCGAAAGCTGCAGATTCTGATCGGCGCCCAGCAGACGTTCCTGGCCCGTGATGGCAAGCACCAGCTTGAGGGTGCGGTCGTATTCGTCGGCGATGACCTGGAAAATGGCCTCGAAGGCTTCGCGCTGTTCGCTCTTGCCGAGGCTGTTCATGTAGTGATGCGCCAGGTCGAGGTCCACCTTTGACAGGGTCATCTCCACCTTGGAGATCAGCATGCGGAAGAACGGCCACCGCTGGTGCAGGCGCCGCAGCAGATCGAGCTGTTCGGGCTCGGAGTCGACCTCCGCTGCCAGGGCGGTGCCGACGCCAAACCAGCTGGGGAGCAGAAACCGGCTCTGGGTCCAGCCGAACACCCAGGGAATGGCGCGAAGACTGGACAAATCCCTGGCCCCTGTTTTGCGGCGGGCAGGGCGGCTGGAGATCTGCAGCTTGCTGATCTCCTCGATCGGTGTGACCTGCTGAAAGAAGGCCACCAGGTCCGGGTTGTCATGCACCAGAGCGCGGTAGTGCTCCCGCGAACGGGTTGCCACACGGCTCATCAGCTGGTTCCAGCTGGGGGTGGCATCCAGTTGGTTGGTCACCAGGCTGTTCTGCACAACGGCCGTTGTGACCGTCTCCAGGTTGTAAAGGGCCAGTTCCGGCAGGCTGTACTTGGAGGCAAGCACTTCACCCTGTTCGGTGATCTTGATCCGACCCTGAAGCGTGCCGCTGGGTTGGGCCAGGATCGCCTGATAGGCAGGCCCACCTCCCCGGCTCACAGACCCACCGCGGCCATGGAAGAGCCTGAGGGCGACGCCGTGGCTGCTGGCCAGTTCCTGAAGAGCGATCTGGGCTTGATGGATTTCCCAGTTGCTGGAGAGAAAACCGGAGTCCTTGTTGCTGTCCGAGTAGCCCAGCATCAGCTCCTGCAGAGGCTGGTGCTGGTTGCCCACCACCGGAAGAAGCTTGCGATAGAGCTCCGTTTCCAGCAGCCCCTTCATGACCTCCGGTGCCCTCTGCAGGTCCTCCACGGTTTCGAACAGAGGCACAACAAGCAGTGAGGCGGTCTCCGCCTGAGGGTCCGCCAGCCCTGTCTCCTTCGCGAGAAGCATCACCTCCAGCAGGTCGGAGGCGGTGTGGCTCATGGAGATCACATAGGAGTGGCAGATCCGCTGGCCGAACTCCTCCTGGAGGCGATGCAGCATCCGGAAGACGGCAAAGGTTTCGGCCGTGCTCTCCGACCACTCCATCGCTGCTGGGATGAGCGGTCGACGAGTCTGCAATTCCTGCAGAAGCCATGACACCCGCTCGGACTCCTCCATCGCGTTGTACCGGCATGGCAATTGCAGATAGCCCGTGAGTTCATCGATGGCATCGCTGTGACGGGTGCTTTCCTGCCGGATGTCGAGCGTGGCCAGTGAGAACCCGAAGATGTGCACCTGATGCAGCAGGGTGTCGAGCTGCTCACAGCTCAGCTCGGTGCTGACCAGGCTGTTGCGGATCAGTTCGAGATCACTGCGGAACTGCGCGATTTCGGTGTAGTGAAGAGCTTCCTGGCCTGGCAGGCCGTCCTGAACCGAACCGTTGCTGAGCTCCTTCGGTGCCTGCCACCCGGCCTCAGCCATCTGGTTGTTGCGGGCGAGCGTGCGCTGAAGCCGCTCCAGGATGTAGCTGAGTTTCAGCCGATAGGGCTCCAGCCGATAGCGCGCAGCACGCTGTTCGTAAATCTCCGGAAACCGCAACCGGTCCATTTCCAGAGATTCCAGCAGCGGCGGAGCAACCTGGCTCCACTGCATGGAAATGCTCAGTTGGTTGCGCAGCGCCTGAACGGAGCTGATGTAGAGCTCCAGCATCAGCTGACGCTGATAACAGGCCGTTCTCCAGGTGATGGATGGGGTGACCGAGGGATTCCCGTCCCGATCTGATCCCACCCAGGAGCCAAAGGTGCAAAAGGATGCCTGGG
Source organism: uncultured Synechococcus sp. (assembly GCA_913050565.1). Classification (GTDB taxonomy): domain Bacteria; phylum Cyanobacteriota; class Cyanobacteriia; order PCC-6307; family Cyanobiaceae; genus Parasynechococcus. The sequence continues at coordinate 64,969 of CAJWZW010000001.1, read as the reverse complement.
GGAATTGAACGTCCGGGTAGTGGCGTTGAAGGGCAGAGGTCAGTCGCCGCCGCAGTTGCGGCATGGCGTCGAACAGCACCTGCTGGAAGTAGTGGAGTGTTGAATCGACCTCATCCAGAACGGTTGGTTTGAACTGGTGCAGTTCATCGGTGCGCCACCACAACCGGATTTCCTCCTCGAGCTGACGCCGAAGATCCTCCTCATCAAAACGGGTGAGTGGTGCATCGGACTGCAACCGCTGCAGCAGGTTGGCCACGCGCCGTTGTTTGTGACGAACGGTGTGCCGAACGATCTCTGTGGGATGGGCGGTGAAGACGAGTCGAATATCAAGCTCCTGCAGCAGGGCTTCCACCTGAGCCGGTGGAACATTCATCCGTCGCAGCCGCTCGAAGACTTCGCCGAATGTCGCCGGGTCGGTCTGGCTGGCGAGAGGTGGTGCGAAGGGGTCGAAGGGGTCGGACTTCTCGTCGTTCCGGCCGGGAACCGGCTGCAGACTGTCGAGATAGCTGTCCTCCTCGATTCGTTGCTCGAGGATGTTGATCAGCTGGAAATACAACGAGAACGCACGGGCGGCAGCGATTGCCTCCGATAGATCCATCGTGCGGATCAGCTCGACGATGGCTTCACTGCTGCTGTCACCGTCCCGGCCCTCCAGAGCAACCGGATCGCTGAGTTGTTTCAACCGCAGCAATCGTTCGCTCTGTTCCGGCGGACATTCACTGCGTAAAACTGTCTGCCACAGATCCTCCACCAGTTTCAGGCGGTTTTGCAGCAGACGACCGGCCCCGGGGCCGCCACCGTTGACCCTGGGCTGCTCGCCTGCGGGGGCATGGGTGGGGGACTGGGGCATTGACGCTCCAATTGTCTCGGCGTTACCCATGATCATCCCAAAGCACTGCTCACGGGTGTTGTTCGCTGTTCCTGGTGGCTCATGGCCAAGCTGCCCTGCTGCAACAGTGAACTGATGCTTGTTCCGGCTTCGACGGCCTTGAGCCACCGAATGGCCTGATTGCCGTTTCTGAGCAGTTCGTCCAGAGGTCGAAGCTGGCTGATCAGGTTGTGCCGCTCGGCCAGGGGTGTGATCTGATCCAGCAACTCCTGGATCCAGTCGCGACAGGTCACCGTGGCGCCGTCCTGCCAACGATGCAGCGAGGCATCGAAGCTTGCACGGGCGGCAGCGGCATCGTTGGCATCGGCCAGTGCCGCCAGTTCCGAGGCAGTGAGCTGACTTGAGCAGAGGGGATCAAGTTCCTGCGGGGCATCCCGGAGCTGCAGCAGGCGAAGTTCCAGCAACGCCGTGATCGCCATCAGCTCAGCGGGATCCGTCACCAGATCACAGATGCGCAGCTCCAGACGGTTGAGGTCGTAGGGACGACGCGGTCCGTTCGGTCGCACCGAAGTCCACAGGTGACGTTCATTTCGCATCAATCCCTCCGCCAGTTGCTCTTCCACCCACCGGATGTAGTGGCTGTGGTCCAGGAACAGAGGAACGTGCTCGGGCGTCAGAGGGAATTGCCTCCAACGCTGGGAGTGATGGCCCGTAACGGCATCATCCAGAAACGGAGAACTGGCGCTTAAGGCCAGCAGCATTGCCGCTTCGCAGCGCACAAGGCGAACAGCCGCGAACAGCCATTCGGGATCGGTGATGCCGAGATTGATGTGGATGCTGGCGGTGACCACACGCGTGCCGTAGCTGCGTTCAATCAGGTCGTGATAGGGATTTCCGGGGTCTGACCGCTCAAATCGACGGCTGTTTCCACGGCTGAGGGTGCTGCCTGGAAGAAGCGTGAGGTTGCGTTGCTGCAACCAGTCGCGCAGGCGACGACGGGGTTGCAGCAGAAGTTCCGGCAGCTCGGCATAGGAGCGGGTCGGAGCGGTGATGTATTCGAGATTGCGGTGGTCCGGCTCAGTGACGAAATCGGCGAGCTCCTTCGCCACCTCCGAAGCGACACCCACATGGGAGCCGTCATCGAGTCCGGTGAACAGTTCAACTTCGAAGCCCTTGAGCAGCAGCTGAGTGCTCATGAATCCGAGCCGTTCAGGCAGGCCAGAGCCGTGAGCATCCCCTTGGCTTTGTTCAGAGTCTCCTCAAATTCAGCCGTTGGTTTGGAATCTGCCACGACACCAGCTCCTGCCTGTACTTTCACGCGGCAACCACCTTCACCATCGGGCTGCACCACCATTGTGCGGATGGTGATGGCTGTGTTCAGAGCACCGCCCAGATCCACGGAGCCGTAGACGCCTGAGTAAGGGCCTCGGGCATCGGGCTCGAGATCATGAATGAGCTGCATGGCCCGAATTTTCGGCGCTCCGCTCACTGTGCCCGCTGGGAATGAAGCCATCAGCAGATCCCAGACGTCATGGTCCGGCGTCAGTCGACCTTCCACCTGGCTGACGATGTGCATGACGTGGGAATAGCGCTCGATCACCATCAGATCCTTCACAGCGACGCTGCCCGGTTGGCAGACACGGCCGAGATCGTTGCGGCCGAGATCCACGAGCATCACGTGTTCCGCCCGTTCCTTCGGATCCGCAAGAAGATCAGCCTCCAGTTCACGATCCTCCAGCGGAGACCGTCCGCGGGGCCGAGTGCCCGCGATGGGTCTCAGCCCGGCATGAACGCCATCGGCGGCTGGTTCGGCCTGCACCATCACCTCCGGACTTGATCCAATCAGCTGCCAGTCGCCGAAATCGAAAAAAGCCATGTACGGCGAAGGATTCACCATCCTCAGGCTGCGATACAGCTCAAGCGGTGTCTGGCGGACCTGTGCCTCCAGGCGCTGGCTGATCACCAGCTGGAACACATCTCCGGCGGAAATGCGTTCCTTGGCTGTGAGCACCGCCTGCTCAAATTCATCCTGGCTCCGGTTGCTGCTGACCTCGGGAAGAGTCTTGGCTGAGCCATCCCATCGAAGTGGATCCACGGGGGGCAGCGGCGCATTCATCCTGTCCCTCAGTGCCTGGATGCGACTCAGTGCGATGTCCCAGGCCTGTTGTTCGTCCCGGTTCTCCGTTAAATCGGCATAGGCAACAGCCGTGATCTGGCGCTTCACCTGATCAAAGATCAGGATCGCGTCCATCAGCATCCAGATTCCATCGGGCGGATCAGCCTCTGTGCGGGGATGCACCGGAACCGTGGGTTCAATCCACTGGATCAGTTCATAGCCCCACATTCCGTACAGCTGCCCGAGAGGTGGCAGGCCCGGCAGGCTGACGCAGCTGTAGGGCGCCAGACAGCTGCGCAGGGTCTCAAACGGATTGCCTTTCAGGCAGTCTTCAGCACCGTTGCGCCAGCGTCGTCTCAGGAGATTTCCGCGGGCCTGAGCGGTCCACAGGGGGTCGCATGCAATCACACTCCAGCGACCGAGAGTTTCCCCTCCCTCAACCGACTCAAGAAGGACCCCAGGTGGATGGCCTGATCCAGCTTTGATCCAGGCGGTTAGCGGTGTTTCCAGATCCGCTGGCCAGCTCTGAGCCAGAGGGATCAGGTTGGCGCCAGAGGCTGCAGCCTTTTGGAAGCTGGCGCGATCGGGGCTGAACATGCACGCATTTTTGCAGCCCCGATGAACGCCAGTTGAAATCAGGTGTCGAAGGTGTTGCGACCGCTGAACTTGATGTTGGCGGGGTTGGTGTTCTCACCGATGCGACGGGGATTGTGGCCCACCATCTGGCGACCTTCATTCACCTTTTCGGGGAACACGCCATCCCTTGGATGCAGGAATTCCGTGTCTCCTCCGGGGAAGATCCGGTAGATCTTGTAATCCTCCATGCGGGGCTTGAACTTGGTCCGAAGCTGGGTGCCAAGGGCCAGGCACTGCTCCTTGCGGGCGAAATACATGATGTTTTCGCCTGCATTCATCATCGCGGCGCCACCGGTGGGCAGCTCAAAAGCCTGCTCGGACTTGCTGGTCCAGGTGATCGCGTATTTCTCTTCCGTTTCGGCGGAGTTGAGAAGCCCCCCCGTGCTTGCAATGAACTGGGGAAGCTGACCGTTCAATGTCGAAGCTGTCATGGCGCAGAACGCGAGACGGACCGTTATGACTGGAAAGTAGCACCGTGGATGCGCCCGGATGCCGTCTGCGAAAGCATCCTTCACACCATCAAATAAAGGTGCTTCATCCGCGGTCAGCTGTGAGCTGATGCAACCGGGAAAAACACCGTCAGGTCGCGCTTGCGGCGAGCCTGATAACGGCCTCCAAGGCTGGCCATCAGCTGGCGGGTGGCGTCCTGGCTGAGCTGAAGACTGCCGGTGGAGGGTTCCCAGCTCAGCACAGTTCCCACCTGCTCCTTCTCTGCATCGTCATCAGCGGCAGCATCAGAGGACTGGGATCGCACCTGGAGTTGCAGCTTGAGCCTGGCTCCGGCTGGTTGGAGTTGCAGCAGCAGCCGGGATCCCGACGGAAGTCCGCGACTGACGCGATCGATCAGCCCTCCCAGCATCGGTTCGAGACGGCGTGCATCGCTCAGAACCTCTGGCAGATCGCTGTCCAGCCCCAGCTGAAGGGTGACGCCGCGACGATCGAGTTGTTCGCGCCAGCCTGGTTCAAGGGTCTGGAGGATGGCGCCGAGGTCGGTGCGAGCCAGCTGTGTCTCAGATGGTTTGCGCTGCAGTTCTGCGGCCTGGAAGATCAGCCCGAAGCGATCGATCTGTTCGCTGCATTCCACATCGATCTGTTGAAGTCGATTCGCCACGACGGAGGGCAGGTCCTTGCGTCGAAGCAGCGAGCGGATCAGCGTGCGAATGGTGGCCAGTGGTGTGCGCACCTCATGGGTCATCGCCTCCAGCAGGCTCAGCTCATGGGCCGGTGTCTGCTGAGAATCCGCTGGGTCCTGGAACGACTGCAAAGTCAGGCTCGGGGCGGACTCAGTGAGCTTCTCGGCCAGACGCGGCCAGAAGCATCGGTCGAAGTCCGGGTCATTGCGAAGAGGCCCCAAATCGGTGAGTTGCTCCCGCAGTTGATCAGCGAGTGCCGTCTCCGATGCCTCGATGCGCTCCCCGACCATCCTCAGGGCATCGCTGAGGCTCTCGGCATCGCAGCGCATCAGCAACTGTCGTTCACCAGGTTTGCCGTTGATGGCGAGGGCCAGCTGCAGCTCGGGTGTGATCACCAGCAGCAACGGGTCATCGCCGTCCCGTGATTCCAGCGGCAGGCGGCAGAAGCCTGCGTTTTTCAGGGACGACCGACCGCTGCCCGGTAGAGCGGCATGGAGCGGGCTCAGACTTTCAAGGTTCTCCGGTGCCCAGACCCAACCGTTCAGACGATGCAGCAGGTCGGGTTCATACAGCGCCGGCAGTGGAGCGGCCATCCAGAGTCCAGCCTGAACCCTCCGCTCCATCAGCGACTCCTGAATCACCTCCAATGCAGCCCACCACAGGCGTCTGACGCCGGCTTCATCGCACTGTCCCGGTCTGATGTCGCGGGCGAGGCGCTGTCGCAGGTCGAGCAGGCTGGTGTCGCTCACCATCGAGCGGGGAGCCCCCGACGACTCCTTCGCACCACCGACAGGCAGAGTCCAAGGCAGAGGAAGTTCACCACCATGGCGGATCGTCCATAGCTGAGGAATGGAAGTGGAATGCCCGTGATCGGTCCCAGTCCAATGGTCATGAAGATGTTCACCACGACCTGGAACATCAACATGGTGCCGATACCCACGACCACAAGCGACTCGAAGTCGCTGCGGGCGTTGCGTGCAATCTGCAACAGCCGGCCCATCAACAAGGCGAAACCCAGCACCACAAGCAGGCATCCGATGAATCCGGTTTCCTCCCCCAGGGCACTGAAGATGAAATCGGTGTGTTGTTCAGGAATAAAACGCAGCTTGGTCAGCTGACCCTGGAGCAGACCCGTCCCGAACAATCCGCCAGCTCCGATCCCGACGGTGCTCTGGAGCAGGTGATAGCCCCCTCCCAGCGGGTCCTGTGACGGGTCCAGAAACAGCACAAGACGGTCCCGCTGGTAATCCTTCAGCCCGTTCATCCAGAGCCAGGGTGTGATCACGGCCATCAGGCCGTGGATGGAGAGCGTGATCACGGCAGCGAGACGCTTCCAGGGCAGAGCTCTGTAGGCCAGCACAGCCATCAGTGGGATCCAGATTCCCAGTGCCCAGGGGACCAGGCCCGAGATCAGCGCCGTCGCCAGGGGCGACAGCAGCAACACCACCCACTCGAAGGGCATCCCCGACCAGTACAGCATCGTGAGCATGAGGGCGCCGAACACCAGAGACGTCCCCAGGTCGGGCTGAATGAAAACCAGCAGCCAGGGGACAGCGATCACGCCAAGAGGACGAAGCAGGTCCACGGGGCGCTCCACCGGATGGCGAGAGAGCACGGCTGCCACCAGCAGAATCGCCGCGATCTTCGCGAATTCGGAAGGCTGCACATTCAATGGTCCGATGCTGATCCAGCGCTGTGCACCCAGGGCCGTGGTGCCGATCAAGCGCACGGCGATCAGGCTGATCACCGTGACGCCGTAGATCGGGATGAGCAGAGGCCGCAACCGTTCCAGCGGAAGCCTTCCGAGGCCCAGGGCAAGCAAACACCCCACCGCCGCGGTGATCCAGTGGTGATACCAGTCGGCGTAGTCGGCCTGGCGCTGGGTGCTGGCGATCAAGATCCCAGCGATGCCCACCATGGCCAGCGGAACTCCCAGGAGAATCCACTCTTTCGGACGTTGCTGTCGGCCTGGCTGGGCGCGCATCGTCACACTGCCGTTGAGACCTGATGCATCACGGAATCGGCCAGGCTCAGGAACGCGGCGGAGCTGGCGGAGTCAGGGCGTGACAGCACAGCAGGTCGGCCGGAATCACCACCCTCCTGAATCGGCATCTCCATCGGGATCTGGGCGAGCAGGGGAACGTCGTAGTCCCCGGCCAGGGTCGCTCCACCACCACTGCCGAACAGGGCATACCTGCGGTCAGGCAGATCGGGGGGAATGAAGCAGCTCATGTTTTCCACCACACCCAGAACAGGAATATTCATCTGGCGGAACATCGCCAGTCCGCGACGGGCGTCCTGCAGGGACACCTGCTGAGGTGTGGTGACAATGACGACCCCTGCCATGGGAACGGCCTGAGCCAGGGACAGCTGCGCATCGCCGGTGCCGGGTGGCAAATCAACCACCAGCACATCCCGGTCGCCCCACTCAGCCTGGTAGAGAAACTGACGGATAATCCCATTGAGCATGGGCCCGCGCCAGATCACAGGCTGGTGCTCATCAATCAGCAGTCCCATCGAAACCATCGCGATGCCGCACGATTCGATCGGAACGATCCGCTGCTGATCGCCACTGCCCATCACTTCGGGGGTCTGATCGGCGACCCCCAGCATGGTCGGGGCATTGGGTCCATAGATATCGGCATCGAGCAGGCCGACCTTCAGTCCCTTTTTGGCAAGGGAGCAGGCGAGGTTCACTGCGACGGTGCTTTTGCCGACGCCACCTTTGCCACTGGAGACGGCAATGACCTGGCGGACGCCTGGTATGGACTGGCGTTCAGCCGGTTGACCGTGACCGGCCTGGCCGATTCCCCCCTGGCTGGGGGGCTGGCCGATTTCAATCTGAACGTCGTCAATGCCATCGAGCCCCGTCAGCAGCTCGCGGGCCTCCTGAACAATCCGGTCGCGTTGCCCCTGGGCAACGCCCGGCAGACACAGACGGAACACCGCTCGGGCGTCGGCGACTCGGACCTGCTCAATCCAGCCCAGGTCCATGACTGGCTTGCCACTGCCGGCGTCGGTCACCTGCTGCAGTGCCTGAATCGCCCGCTCGGCCGAAATCATGCCCGTACTGGAGTTGAGCCGGATCTTAGGGGTGGTATCCCGTGACAGTCCCTGACGGACGCTTGTCGTGGGCTTGTCTGACCTGTTTAGGTTTTCTGAACGATTAAAGGCTCCATTGCCATGGTGCGATCACTGATTCGCCGCGTTCTCGGCCGCAGGAGCAGTGGTCCGGCGTTGCCGTCACTGGAGTTGCCCCCTGAAAACTCCCGTGACCGGGCTCGCGCCATGGTGATGGGACTCCAGGATGAAATCTGCGCTGGGCTGGAGACACTGGATGGCCAAGGGCGTTTCGAGGAGGAAAGCTGGGAGCGGCCGGAAGGTGGCGGCGGCCGGTCGCGGGTGATGCGTGAGGGCCGTGTGTTCGAGCAGGGCGGGGTCAATTTTTCGGAGGTTCAGGGACAGGAGCTGCCCCCTTCGATCCTTAAACAGCGTCCCGAAGCGAAGGGGCATCCATGGTTCGCCACCGGCACCTCGATGGTGCTTCATCCCCGCAATCCCTATATCCCCACGGTTCATCTGAATTACCGCTACTTCGAGGCCGGTCCGGTGTGGTGGTTCGGTGGTGGTGCCGACCTCACTCCCTACTACCCCTTCCTGGATGATGCGCGGCATTTTCACCGCACTCATCAGGCGGCCTGTGATTCGATTCATCCTGATCTGCACAGGGTGTTCAAGCCCTGGTGTGACGAGTACTTCTTCCTCAAGCACCGCGGCGAGACCCGTGGTGTGGGTGGAATTTTTTACGACTATCAGGACTCGCAGGGCGTTCTCTACAAAGGACAGGATCCGAGCGGTCCAGCCGCCCGGGTTGCGGCGGATCTCGGCCCGCGCCCCCTCGGTTGGGAGCAGTTGTTTGCCCTCGGCCAGGCGAATGGCAGGGCTTTTCTGCCGTCCTATGCCCCCATCGTTGAGAAGCGTCAACCGATCGCCTACGGCGACCGCGAGCGTCAGTTCCAGCTCTATCGACGAGGTCGTTACGTCGAATTCAATCTGGTCTGGGATCGGGGCACGATTTTCGGTCTCCAGACCAACGGCCGTACGGAATCAATCCTGATGTCCCTGCCACCCATGGTGCGCTGGGAATATGGCTACAGCGCTGAAACCGGTTCCAGGGAAGCCCTGTTGACCGAGCTGTTCACCAAGCCACAGGACTGGCTGGATGACCCCAGCCTGGATGATCGTTGCCGTCCCCATGGAGCGATCAGCTGAGGCCCTTCACCAGGGCGTCCACAACTCTCTCGGCCAGGCAGTCCACGGTTTGTGAACGGGTCGCCTGGTCGCGGAGTTTGTCCTCCAGGGGAGGTTCGAGCATCGCCAGTTCAAGAATGCCGATGCCACGCCGTGGACCTCCGAGTCCGCCTCTGAAGTTTCTGGGGAAACGGCCGAAGGCTGACCCAAGGCTTTCATCCACGCTGTTGAGTGGTCGATTGATGGCTGGAATCAGGCCGGAGCCGAATCCATGGGGGCGGTAGGCGTCGAAGTGAATCTCCAGGATGTATTCGCCACGGGCGGACCAGACCTTCGCTTTGGACCAGTTGGTTCCGGGATGTTCGTCATCAAGGATGGTGATTGCCGGTGGGGTGTAAGAGCGGATGTTCAACCCTCGGGATCTCCCCATGCGCACGACAGCGGCCTGCACCTGGCGGTTCCAGAACAGTTCATCGCGGATCCCGGCCTGCATCGGGGGTTGTCTGCGTTTGTCCACCGCAAATCCCGGTGTGCCTGAGCTGCCGGTTCCCTGAGAATCAGCGTGACCAGCCATCACCACGATCGGCAGATTCAAGGGGGCTTTGGTTCGTCCGATCCAGCGTCCCGGCATTTTGGTGCGGGGACCCAGCAGCGGGTCCGGGATGGCAGGGGCAGGACAGCCGGCTGAAGAGGCTGATTTTTCGCGCAGCCCTGGCTTCTGGGTGGGCTTCGGTGCGCTGAGCCAGTTCCGCGGTTCCGCCGCCCTGGCCATCGTCAGCGACACCAGGGATAGCCCTGTGATGACAACCCCTTTGACCATGAGGCCTTTGGCAAAGCGGTGCCGTTGAATCCAGGCCGTTGCACGCATGGTTCAGATCGGGGATGACAGCAGAGATCCATCGCTGGACAGCTCGAGGGACTCGGAGAGCTCCAACTCAATGGCGATCAATTCGTCGCGATGGGCTCGAAGCCGCAGATTGCTTCCTGAAACTGCTGCTGATGTGTCCAGAAGCCTCAGCTCAAGCGCTTCGGTGCGGGCTGATCTGCGGGTGTAGATCCATCCTGCGGCAGGGCCGAGCAGCACCAATGCGATCGGCCACCACTGAAGCTGCGGGGCCAACTGCCGCAGAACCAACCCGAAGCAGCTGCCACCGATGGCCGCCAGGGCCGAGAGCAGAACAGCCAGGGGAAGACTCGCTGTCACTTCCCCACGGAAGCGAAGCACCTGGCGATCTGCGTCACCGCCATCACGGCTCCATCCACGCTGTTCAAGCCAGCTGCTGATGCCGTTGAGCACCTCAAGAGGTGGTCGGGGGGAATGCACATCGACAACCGTGGTGCGGTCCTTGCTCGCGGCCCGCAGAAAGAAAATCAGGCCGACAGCCAGCAGAACGGTGAGCAGCAGCGTGGACTGGAAGCCCGATGGCATTGGGCATCGATGGTGATTGGAGCTTTTCTAGGCCAGCCGCAGCGGTTTTAGTTCAGCACCAATCGGTGGGATTCCAGCCAGCTGTGCCAGGGCTGCATCAGTTTTTCGGCCTGTCCACGTGCATCCGCCTGGAGGTGAAGCATTCGGCGTGGACGGCCCCGGCTGGGGCATCGCTGGGGGTAGGAGCTGATCGAGCCCTGCTGCTCGAGGAAATCCAGCGCCTGTTGAAGCACGGTCTCTGAAAGACGCAGCTGGGGTTCCTCCCTCAGCAGCTTTTGCATCAATCCGGAGGGATAGTTGTCGTCCTTCAGCAGGCATTCGAGCACCCAGCAAACGGCCAGTTCCAGATCCAGGAACTGCGGTGGGGGCTGGTGGAAGTACTGCTCGATATCCGCCAGGCAGGAGCGGGAGGGTTTGCGACGGGAGAACACAGCGGCAGGGACGCTCCCTTCATCTAAAGCGATCTCATTTTGAGATTCAAGAGGGACACGTGAGGTTTTTCTGGTGATGGCGATTCACACTGTCCATGTTCCCGGTCCCACCTCATGGCTGATCCCCGCCCCGCTCCCGCTGAGTTCGCCGTTTTTGATGGGGATCTCGACGCCGACTGGGCTGAGCGTTACCTCAAGACGCCGCGTCTGGCGGTCGATACCGAAGCGATGGGCCTGATTCATGGTCGCGACCGACTCTGTCTGGTGCAGATCGCAGATGCAGAGGATCGGGTGAGCTGTGTGCGCATCGGTTTAGGGCAGCGCGAGGCTCCCAACCTGCAACGGTTGATGGAGGCGGAGGACGTCGAGAAGGTGTTTCACTTCGCCAGATTTGATGTGGCTGCGCTGGCCAGTGGACTCGGGATTGCGGTGAATCCTCTGTTCTGCACCAAGGTGGGCAGCCGCCTGGGCCGCACCTACACCCCCCGCCATGGTCTGAAGGATCTGGTGATGGAGCTTGTGGGGGTTGAGCTCGACAAGGGAGCTCAGAGCAGTGACTGGGGCCGGGTTGATGAACTCACGGATGTGCAGCTCGCCTATGCCGCCAATGACGTTCGGTACCTGCTGCCCGCCCGTGAGCGGCTTGAAACGATGCTGAGGCGGGAGGGCCGCTGGGAGCTTGCCCTGCGCTGTTTTCAGTGCATTCCTGTGATCTCCGAACTGGATCGGTTGCGCTTCCACCAGACCTTCGAGCATTGACCGCCAAAGGCAGCAGCGGCTTCAGTCTTCGATGATGAAATTGCCGTCTCCTTCGCTGACGCTGAGCAGGGAGTCCAGCCTGTCGGAGTTCTCCGCAGTGCTGTCGGAGGAGTTGTCATCGAGAGCGTCCAGAAGCGACTGCGCCATGGCGCGACGCCCTTCAACGTCCCGGCGACCCTCCCGGGCCGCGGCTTGATCCACCCGGCGACGGGCACTCGCCAGGCTGATGCTGAGGCGACTGGCGAGCTGGGCGCAGAGCTTGACGTATTTCTGATCTTGGATGGCGGCCATGGATCGCTTCAGCAGACCTCAGTATCCGTGCAGCCGTTCCAGCACCAGTTCCGCCAGCCGGGCACTTCCCCCCGGACGCCCCATCCGACTGCGGCCGATGGCGGCGAGCTCTCGGCACAGTTCCGGAGTTGTCAGCAGCGTTTCCAGACGATCACGCAGATCCTCCCCGCTGGAACAGGGCCTGACGGCTCCCCCCAGCAGTCGGGCCTGGCGGCGTGCGAAGGCCGCATGAAACTGCGGGCCTCGCCCTGGAAGTGACAGGGCTGGGATGCCCAGGCCCACAAGCTGTTCCGTTGCGGTGCCAGCGGTGGCCAGACCGACTTCGGCCCAGCTGGCCCACTGGGTGAACTGATTCCTGCCCAGGATCACCATCAGCGGTCCGCGCAACCAGCAGGCTTCGGCACCGAGCTGATCGGAGGGGGGCAGGCCTTGTCGGAACCCCAGTTGTTTCAGGATCGGCACCGATTGTTCCAGCAGCTCCTGGGTTCCCAGCGCGACGAGCACAGCCAGTGGGGTGGTGTTGCTCAGAGGCGCAATGGCCGCCAGCAATCGCTCCAGGTTGCGGCAGGCCTCCGGCATCCGGCTTCCGCACAGCAGCAACACCCTTCGGCAGCGCTGCAGGCTTGCCGGAGGTGGGGCCGTTCTCAGGCCATCCATCATGGGGTTGCCGGCGGCAAGGGCTGCGATCCCACGGCGCTTCAGCCCCCGTGCGGTGAGTGGGTCGCGCATGGCGACAAGTCGGCAGCGCCGATGCCGCATCAACATCCATTCCCATGGATCCCACTCGCTGCCCTTGCAACGGTGATATCGGTCGCTCAGTTGATGCCCAGGCCCGCTGCGCCAGGTGTAGTCACTCTTGGGTGTGCCGATGAATCCATAGCGGGCGCCGCTGCCCCAGGCCAGCAGCAGCGGCAGCAGATCGCCAACGGCCAGCACCGTGGCCCCTTTTCGGGCCCTCTGACGCACGAGGCGCCATTGCCGCCAGCTCAGCAGGGGAAGCCCGGCTCCAAGGTCTGCCATCAGACCGCGCAGGCTTTGATTGCTGAATCCGCCACTGGGCAGGTCTGCTCCGGGGCCGATCCGCTTCAGCCATCCGGCTTGGGTGGCTGCATCAAAAGCGCGTCCAACGCCCACCAGCGGGAGCACCTCGAGCTGGGGCCGGGGGTGGTGGGTTCGCAGTTGTTCGAGAACACGCAGGGCGATCAGGTCCTCCCCGTGACCATTGCTCAAAACCAGTAGGGAAGCCCCGTCTCGGCTGATACGATCAGCCATGGGGGACGAGAGTTCCTCTCCGGCGGCATGGCCAAGTGGTAAGGCAGAGGATTGCAAATCCTTTATCCCCAGTTCGAATCTGGGTGCCGCCTTCTGAAGAACGTTCCAGCTTTTCGTCCTGCTTTCCTTTCGGCGGGGATCTGATGGCAACGACACAAATGAACGCTGGGCGAAATCCGCCTTGATGGGATCAGTCTCCCAAATGCCTGTTGTTCAATGCAGGCTTTTCGCTGATTGCCGGCGGTGCCCGGGATGGCGATCAGTAATCACTGTCTGCAACGCACATCCCCATGCAACGGATCCCATTGCTCCGCGTGCGAAGGCAGTGCTCGCAGAGAATCTTCTCCTCGGCCTGGCTGGCCTCGGGCTGGGACAAATCGGAACCCAACGCCGCTTGTGATGCTTCGGCCACCATGGACCCCTCGTCAATGGAGCGATCATGGCTGCCAGTGGCGGTGGTCCGTTGAACGGGATCGGATTCGGGACCTGGGCCTGGGGTAATCAACTGATCTGGGGATATGAACCGCAGCGGGACGACGCCGTTCTGGAGGCCACGTTCCGTCAGGCGGTTGCCTCCGGTCTGAACCTTGTTGATACGGCTGATTCGTATGGCACCGGCCGGTTGAACGGTCGCAGTGAACTTCTCCTGGGTCGTTTCACCGCGGCCCTTTCTGCCGAGAGCCGCGCCGGGCTCTGCATCGCATCAAAACTGGCTCCCTTCCCCTGGCGGCTGGGGAGACGGGGGATGGACCGGGCACTGCAGGCCAGTCAGGACCGCCTCAGAGGTCATCTGCGCAGGGTGCAACTTCACTGGAGCACCGCCCGTTATGCGCCATGGCAGGAGGTGGCGTTGCTCGATGGACTGGCGGATCGTGTGCTGGACGGCAGCGTGGCTGAACTGGGTGTCTCAAATATTGGTCCCAAGCGCCTTCTCTGGATGCACGAGCGACTCGGTGAACGGTCTGTTCGGTTGAGCAGTGTGCAGGTGCAGTTCTCACTGCTCGCTCCGGGAGACCGTGATGTTGAGGCTCTCATCAACATCTGCCGCGAAAGAAACATTGATGTGCTGGCCTACAGCCCATTGGCTTTCGGTGTTCTCTCGAAAAAGCCCGGAATGGCCCTTTCCAGCGGAACGGTCCTGAGGCGTCGGATCTTCCGTCGTCTACTTCCTGCCAGTGATGGGTTGCGAAGGGAGATGCAAGTCATCGCCGATCGACGTGGAGCGTCGATGGTGCAGGTGGCCCTGAACTGGTGTCGTGCCAAAGGCACGATTCCCATACCCGGGCTTCGTTCGCCCCAGCAGGCCATGGATGTGGCTGCGGCATTGAATTGGTCTCTTCTGCCAGAGGAGGTGAACCGGCTGGATCAGGAACGGGCTGCCTGCCCGCTTCGAATGCCGGCGAACCCATTCCAGAGTCGTTGAAAACCTGAGTTCAGGCTTCTGCTGCAGTTGGCGGCGAGGGGCTCACCACAACCGGCAGGCTGTTGGCTGGATCCTCACCGTGGAGTGGGATCACTTTTTTGGGAGGGTCCGGTGGCGTCGGAGGCTCGGGCGTCTGAGCGGCCTGATACTGCTCGCAGGCCGTCAGAGCTTCCTGCAGCAGGGAATCGAAGGTGCTGCCAGGCAGACGGTGGCGCGCCACCTCAAGGAAGGTGCGTGGCAAGGATTCACCTGCGGCCGTCCGCAGGGCTGGATTGTTCTGACGGAGCTCTTTCTCTTCCTCCAGGGCACGCAGAAAACGACGGGTCACATCGCGTTTGGTGCTGGCTTTGATCAGGGTGTCGCGATCCTGAGGCCCCTGGGTGAGGGACTGCTCAAGCTCAGCGATGCGCCGTTCCAGACTTTCAAGAACCTCTTCGGCTTCCTTCCCGATGTGGGTGAGCTGACCATCGGACAGATCCGGCATGTCCGCCACGAAAACTTTTCCGTGGTCTCTGAGAGTGAGAAAGGTTGGACGTGTTGACTGGCGGTGACCTCCTGATCGGTCACTGGATCCATTAACAGGTCTGCGGGGTGGAACGGGTCCAGCAGAAGACCTGCGACGCGTGACGCGTTGTGGCTTATCAAATGGCATCGGGTTAATCCAGACGTATCGGCGCTGCGATCAGGAACTGTGTCCTGATGTGCTTAAGAGCACTCTATCGGAGGTTGCGATGCAGATTTTGCATCAGCGGTTTCTCGTACGAATCCGATGCATTCAGGCGGGGACTCCCAACAGGCTCTGGTTTGACCCGCCTGCTTCGATGACGCCGATTGTCCAGGCCTCGTGTCCAGCCTCCTTGCAGACCTTCAGTGCGGGAGCGATGCCGTCAGGGGGGATCACCAGGCAGAAGCCAATTCCCAGGTTGAACGTGTTCCAGAGCGCTTGCTCGGGGATCTCTCCGGCTTGCTGAAGCCAATCAAACAGTGCTGGCCGCGGCCAGCTGTCCGGGGTCAGTCGGGCCTGACAACCCTCGGGGAGGCAGCGGGGCAGGTTCTCGGGGAGCCCACCACCGGTGATGTGAGCCATCCCATTGAGCTGAATCCTGTTTTTCAACAGGGTTTGAACCAAGCCTGGATACAACTTGGTTGGTGTGAGCAGGTCATCGATCAGGGAGCGTTGGGCAGGCCCGTAGCGTGTGGACACATCGGCACCAGCCATCTCCAGCACCTTGCGCACCAGGCTGAAGCCATTGCTGTGCACTCCGCTGCTGGCCACTCCGATCACGGCATCTCCGGGTTGGATTCGGCGGCCGTCGATCAGCTCGCTCTCCTCAACCACCGCAACGCAAAACCCGGCGAGGTCGTAGCGACCAGCCGGATAAAAGCCAGGCATTTCGGCGGTTTCACCACCCAGCAACGCACAGCCACTGTTGCGGCATCCATCAGCGATTCCCTCCACCACCTCAGCCATGGCATCCGGGCTCAGAGCCCCTGTGGCCATGTAATCGAGAAAGAACAGGGGTTCGGCGCCGGAGGTGATCACGTCGTTCACGCACATGGCGACAAGGTCGATGCCAACGCCGTGATGGGCGCGATGCTCCTGCGCCAGTTCGAGCTTGGTGCCCACCCCATCTGTGCCCGACACCAGCAGGGGCTGTCGCATTCCTTCCGGCAGCCGCATCATTCCTCCAAAGCCCCCCAGCCCTCCAACCACCTCGCTGCGGTGGGTGGCCTCCACGGATGTCTTGATCCGTTGGACGAAAGCCCGTCCTGCCTCCACGTCCACGCCGGCACTCTTGTAATCCATGGATCGCTGCGGCTGTTCTGATCCTCTCCCGCCGCCGGGCTCCACCCGGCCACCACTTGTGCATCTTCCGTGGACTCCCTTACTGTCGCGGCGATTTTCGGCTTGAGCGTCATGGGCAAGGCTTGGAACCTGGTCGGCGTCGGGGCCGCGGCGTTTGCTCTCGTAACCGGCCTGCCACTGGAGGCAGCGGAGGGCCCGGATTCCGAGCGCCCCCAGCTGAACAGCCGACTGGAACAGCTGCTCGATTCCGTCGCAGCCCCCGTAGCGGCCCCAGTCGCGGCCCCAATCCCCAGGGCGGTGCTGACCCCAGCAGAGGTTCGTGAGGTGACGCCTCCTGCACCCGCAGCGGTTCTCCCTCCGCCCAAGGTGAGACCTGTGCCTTCGGTGGTTCGGGTGATGACCGGTGAAGCCAGCTGGTACGGCCCGGGCTTCTACGGCAACCGCACGGCAAGCGGAGAGATCTATCGCCCCGGCACGATGACCGCGGCGCATCGCACACTGCCCTTCGGCACCAAAGTGAGGGTGACCAACCTGTGGAACGGACGGTCGGCCGTGATCCGAATCAACGACCGCGGCCCCTTCATTGACCATCGCGTGATCGATCTGGGGCACGGAGCCGCCAGTGAACTTGGTCTGACAGCATCAGGCATCGCTCAGGTGAAGCTTGAGGTGTTGCGCTGACCCTGCCTGTTCTCACAACGGAGCAAGAGCTGCGCGAATGGTGCGATACATCCGGTGCCGTGCAGTTCGTGCCCACCATGGGCGCTCTGCATCACGGGCATGGATCCCTGATTCAGCGTGCTGCCCAGCAGGGCCCAGCACTGGTGAGCGTGTTTGTGAACCCTCGGCAGTTCGGCCCGTCTGAGGATTTCGATCACTATCCGCGCACTCTTGATGCGGATTGTGAGATGGCTGAGGACTGGGGAGCGGCGGCGCTGTGGGCTCCCAGCCTGGAAACGGTTTATCCCCCGGGCCTGCAGATCCCGGCCCATGTGGCACCGGCGACGCTGCAGCAGCATCTCTGTGGTGCTGGCAGACCGGGTCATTTCGACGGTGTGGCCACGGTGGTGGCGCGGCTGCTGGATCTGGTGCGACCGCAGCAGATCTGGCTCGGGGAGAAGGATTGGCAGCAGCTGGTGATCCTGCGTCGCCTGGTTCAGGGCCTCGATTTGCCGGTGCGGGTCTGTTCTGTTGCCACGTCCCGTGAAAAAGATGGGCTGGCCCGAAGCTCCCGCAACCAATACCTCTCGCCTCTGCAACGGGTGCAGGCATCAGCTCTGCCATCCATCCTGCGCAGTGCCTCTTCCGATGCCCCCCTGGCATCGATCCGTCGTGGCCTCATCGAAGCCGGTCTTGAGGTGGAGTATGTAGAGAGGGTCGACCCACTCACACTGCATCCATGCGGAGCTGAGAAGGCGATTTCACTGCTTGCAGCGGCAGTGCGCTGCGGGACGACCCGTTTGATCGATCATGTCTTTCTGATGAATCGCCAGCCGCTTGTCGCGATCGATGGACCTGCCGGTGCCGGGAAGAGCACGGTGACCCGTGCCTTCGCAGAGCGCCTCGGGCTTGTGTACCTCGACACCGGAGCCATGTATCGCTCGGTGACGTGGTGGGTTCAGAACAACGGTGCCGACCCTGCTGATGCATCAGCTGTTGAACCACTGCTGCGCAATTTCGATCTGCAGCTTCAGTCGCAAGCTCGAGCCGGACAGGTGGTGCTGGTGAATGGCGTGGATGTGAGTGAAGCGATCCGCTCCCCGGAGGTGACGGCGGCGGTGTCCGCAGTGGCGGCCCACCGCTCAGTTCGCCGGGAGCTCACTGCACAGCAGAAGTTGATGGGGGCCAAGGGTGGGCTTGTGGCTGAAGGTCGGGATATCGGCACGGCTGTGTTTCCAGACGCTGATCTGAAGGTGTTTCTGACAGCCACGGTCGGTGAACGAGCCCGACGTCGTGCTCTGGATTTAAGCCAGCGCGGATTCCCCGTGCCGGAGCAAGCGGAGCTCGAGGCACAGATTGCTGAGAGGGATCATCTCGACAGCACCCGGGCTGAGGCACCTCTCGTGCAGGCACCGGATGCCGTGGAACTGGTCACCGATGGGATGGATATCGAGGCTGTGATCGAAGCCCTTGTTGCCGAGTTTCGCTCCCGCATCGCTGAGGAGGCCTGGCCTACTCCGGCGGGCTGAGCTCATCGAGAAGGTTGCTGCAGGCATCCTCCAGCAGATCCAGAACATGCTCGAAGCCTGCTTCTCCTCCGTAATAGGGATCAGGAACTTCCGTTTCCTGGAAACGGCGTGAGTAGCTCAGCATGGGCCTGATCAAGGCCATGGCTTTCGGACCTGCCTCCTGAGCCAGCCCCTTCACAGCGGCGAGGTTGTCGTTGTCCATGGTCAGCACCAGATCGAAACTGGCGAAATCGTCGAGGCAGATCTGTCGCGCTCGACTGGGTAGATCAATGCCACGACGCCTGGCGGCCTCACGCATTCGTCGGTCGGCGGGGTTGCCCACATGCCAGCCGCCGGTGCCGGCCGAATCCACCACGAACTGATCACTCAGACCCCGTTGTTTCAGCAGATGCAGGAAGACCCCTTCCGCGGCGGGAGATCGGCAGATGTTGCCGAGACACACGAACAGCAGCTTCCGGGTCATGGGGCGTTGAGGAGTTGGAGGGCGAGCTGGGCGCGCAGGCGCACCACCTTGACACTCTCGGAGGAGGAGGCGAGTTGCCCCAGCAGAGTGAGGGCTTGATGGACCATCGAATCTGGAACGGTGGTGTTCCGCAGGCGCTGCTCGAGCCCGAAAGCAGCGGCGTAGCGCACCACCCATTCGTCGTCTCGGCCAGCCAGCAGCAGACTTTCGCAGCAGCGGCGGATGGAATCAGTGTCTTCTTCATTCACCTCCAGCTCAGCCAGTCCCCTCGTGGCGGCTCGCCGGACACTCGGCGCGATGTCGGCCTTCAAAGCGTGTTCGAGAAGGTCCAAGCCGCGTGGGTCATGCAGTGTCGCCAGCACCTTCACCACCCAGGCCCTGGCGCCGTAGTTCCTGGCGTCCATGCTCACCAGCAGCCTGGGAACGATGGAGCGTCCCAGCCGAATCAATCCCTCGGACGCCACGCTGGCGACTGCGGGGTTGTTGAATCCCAGCACCTTGATCAGCGTTTCCGCTGCATCCGGATCCCTTAAAGAGGCGAGGCTCCGAGTGGCCTGGACCAGTTCAGGAGTGCTGGTGGCCTGCTCCAACCGCGCAACAGCTGCTGTGAGATCAGCTTTCGCCATCAGATCAGAGCATCCATGGCTTTCAGCACCTCCGGATCTTCGCTCTGTTCCGCCAGGCCGCGTAACGCCACCAATTTGAGACTGGGCTCCACGGCTGCTGCACTGATGGCAGGGCCTGCCGAAGTCCAGCCCGTGGCACCGAGATCCAGCAGTGCCCCCCGACGGACCAGGGCCTCAGGATGGTTGAGCATCTCGGTCAGCTGGATTCCCCAGCTCGACTCGCCGGTCAGCTGCAGCAAAGCCCTGCAGGCCGCCGCACGGATCAGAGGCCTGGGATGCTGCACGAAAGGGAGAATCGTGTCCAGGGTTTCGGCACTGCTGAGACCGATGTCACCCAGTGCCTCAATCAGCGCTTCACAGGGTTCACGCAGCAAGGCTGAACCGCTCTGCTCGCCTCCGGCGTCGGAGATGCCGCTCTGCAACAGGCGACGGATGCCCTCGACAGCCGCTGGGTCCTGCAGCTTTCCGAGGCTGCGGGCCGCCTCCTCGCGCACGCTGTAATCGGTTGAGTTCAGCAGTTCGCAGAGTGGGGTTAGGGCCATCGGGCTCTTCAGTTTTCCCAGAGCCCGGATGGCATTCAGGGCAACGCCGCGCCGTTCCGGGTCCACCGGTTGCTGCTCAAGTGCTTTCAGCGTCTGCAGGAGCAGAGGTATCGCCTTGGGGTGACGGCTGCGCATCTTTCCCAGCCACCAGGCGGCGTAGTACTGCGCGGATGGATCGGTGGTCTGGCCCAGGTTGGCGATCACCTGAGTTTCGTTCAGGGGCTCCGTCACAGCCACGCATCTGTCATCTCTGAAGCCCAGCTCTCTGTTCTGCGGAAGCGGAACTCACCGGCTATTGATCCCCAGCAGCGTTCATGGGTGATGGGATCGTGCCCCCGATCGAGGGTGGCGAGGGCATCGCCCTGCAGATGGAACCGGCTCACCAGCACTGTGTCCCGGCCGTTTCGGTGAACGATGCAACGACAGCCAGGTTCCATGGCGCCGTGATAACCGTCCGACTTTGCCACCACCTGGTAGTGGCATTGATCCAGACAGATGAGATCGTCGTCAGCAATTTCCAGTCGCTGTTCAGGATCAAAAGTCGCTGTCGCGAATCGGGCCGGGTCGCGAAACGTGTGGTTCCAGAGCTTGATGACGCCTTTTGACTGCTCTTCCGCCCGAATCATGCGAAGTCGATAGGGATTCTTGGGATCAACGGCATAGCTCTGCTCCAGCAGGATGGATCCCGGCTTCAGATGCTTCAGAGGTCGATAGCGCAGGAAAATGTGGGCGTACAGCGGTGGGTTGTCGAAGGCCTGCTGCTGGTTGCTGTACTCACCACAAAGCTGAGAGAGAAAACTCCGGACATCGGGGGTCATCGCATGTCTCGGTTCAGGTCCGGACGCAAACAATAAAAAAAGCCCTCCATTGAGGAGGGCTGACGGCACGAGAAAAGACTGATCAGATCAGGGCGTTAATCGCGTAGTCGATGTAGCTGTTGGCTTCGGTGGCGGCATCACCACTGAGCCCATGGTTGGACTTGATGTGCTTGAGGGCTTCCACGTACCAGGAAGGGGAGAGCTCAAAAGTACGGTTGATCTCATCCAGACCTGCGATCAGGTAGTCGTCCATGGGGCCGGTTCCACCAGCCACCAGGCAGTACGTGATCATGCGCAGGTAGTAGCCCACGTCCCGGGAGCACTTCGCCTTGCCTTCGGCAGTGGCGGAGTAGTTGGGACCCTCCATCTGGGTGGTGTAAGGGAACTTGGTGTAGACGGCTTGAGCAGCGCCGTTCACCAGGCTGTCAGCCTTGCTGGTGAGGGCTTTGGCAGCCTCGAGGCTCGCTTTGGCACGGTTGAAACGGCCGGAAGCAGCTTGAACCTCGGTGTTGCTCAGGAAACGACCCTGAGAATCAGCTGCTGCAACAGCTTCGGTGAGAGGGGTTTTCATGAATCTGTAGAAGGATTAATGACGTCGATTCCAGGCGCCGATCAGGCGACAGAGGCGGCCGCGCGATCGAAGTAAGTGCCGATCTCACTGCTGAGGGAGGCACAGTCTCCAGCGGAGATGCCGTTTTTGTCGTTGATGATTTCCATCGCGGCTTCCTTCATCAGGTTCACGCCAGCAGCCACGGAAGCACCGGGTGTGCCGAGAGCCAGATACGTTTCGCGCAGACCATTCAGGCAACGGTCTTCCATCACGGAAGCATCGCCGGTGAAGGCGGAGTAGGTGACGTAGCGCAGGATGATTTCCATGTCGCGCAGGCAGGCCGCCATCCGTCTGGAGGTGTAAGCGTTACCTCCTGGAGCGATCAGGGCCGGTTGCTGAGCGAACAACTGGCGTGCTGCCGAAGCCACGATGGTGGAGGCATTGCTGGAGATGCGGTTTACGGCATCCAGACGCTTGTTGCTGTCAGAAACCATGGCAGCGAGAGCATCAATCTCGCTGGTGTTGATGAATTGTCCCCGGGCGTCGGCCTGGGCGACAACCTTGGTGAAGGCGTCGAACATGGTTGTTGTCCTGTTAACTACGTCTGGAGAGGGATCTCAGACTGAGATGGGATGGCAAAAGGCTATTGCCCTCATCCCGTCGCCCGTGATTCTGACCAACAAGCCGGATGCTCTCCGACGGCTGTTCATAATGCTTAACTCCCTTGGCACGACAAGGAAGTCAGCCGTTTCTCGGCTCAGAGATCGAACAACACTTCGTGAATGTATGCCTCGGTCCAATCGCTGCCGTAAAAACGGGTCAGCATTCCCCGCGCCGGATCCTTTTCAGCTCGGTAGTTGGTGTATCGCCTCTGGCCAGCCAGCAGTTGATGGCTTCGGTCTTCATCCACAGGCTCAGCTTCGTCCACAAGCTGGAGATAAAGGCTGAGGTAGTCCCGGAAGGCCTGTCTCACAACTGTGTCGATCAGCTCATCCCCCTCCTTCCCAAGTGGCAAACGCGTCCAGAGGAAGGCCGGTGAAAAGTACGGCTCTGCTTCCTCAGGGATCGGTCCACCACCTGGAAGTGCTCCGCGCCAACGCTCAAAGATCGGCATCAGTCGTTCCCACACGGGCTCTGTGTGCCGGGCGTCCGTCTTGTCCACGGGCTGCAGATCAAGGGCAAGCAGATGACCATTCGGCAGGGTCACCAGGTCGGCCCCGAAGAAGGGCAGATCGAAGTGGCAGCTGGGGTTGATCACAAAATTGAGCACCGATGCGGCCGGCCCTGCTTCGACGCAGGCGCTGCGAACCTGTCGAAGTTTTGACGTGCTGCAGGCCCAGGTGGCCGTCGTCACCGGCATGGGTTTCGCCTTCGAGCCGGTTTCCCCCGTCTTCTGCAGAAATCCCTCGGGAACTGGATAAGGCCTGGGGAGCAGTGGCGAGAGGGATTCGACAGCGATGTCAAGGAACGGCTGCCAGCGCCAACCGGTGATCCGGACCGGGTCCAGGCTGCTGGTGCGTGACTCTGAACTCATACGGTTTGTTGGCTGGCTGGGAAGAGGAACTCATGCAGGAACCGATCGGACCAGTCCTTGCCGAAGTGGCTTGTGAACAGACCATGGGCAGGATCCCTCTCTGCGCTGTAGACGTCGTAGGCGTTCTGCAGACGCTCCACGTCCTGGCTGGACAGTTTCGAGGAACCTTCTGCGCTTTCATGCATGGCCCAGTAAGCGCTGAGAAAGGCATCAAAGGCCTGAGGCAATGAGTCCTCCGCCTGCTCAGCACCGCCACGGCAGAACAACAGCCACGGTGAAAAGTACTGATTTGGATCGAAAGAACGCATGGTCTCCTCCCCATTGAGATCGGGGAATCGTTCGTTCAGGGCCTTCAATCCATCGAAGTGCCGGTCGAGATAGTCCTGGTCCTGAACCAGCGGCTGGAAATCAAGAACCGCCACCAGTTTCTGACGCTTGCCAAACCAGAGCAGATCGACCCCCATCAGAGGATGGTCATAGGAATGGTCCGGGTAGGCGACCGAGTTCAGAACCTGAAGGTTCTCGCCGGCGTCCAGTCGAGTCACTCTCCAGCGTCGGAATCCCGGCACCTGCCAGAGCCAGCTGCGAATGTTCCCGTTGCTTCTCTGCGACTGGCAGGTTTCGAGACCGTCGGGCACGGTCATCGGCGTGCCTCCACGGGATTCGATGCCTTTGTGCAACTGGGTGAGAAATGAATCAAACATCAATCGATACCAAGTTTCTGTTGAGCATCTGCGGTGGCGCGGGCTCTTTCTGCAAGGGTCCGAATGTCCTCATCGCTCGGACAGCGCAGTTCAGTGCAGTAGGTCGTCATCGACACGCCGTTGAGACACTGAACCGAGCTCACCCGCATCCGAACCTGGTCGGTGACGAACCAGCAACGCTCCATTCCCACGTTGGTGTCGTAGCGCGTGGTGATGGTCAGCACTCCGTCCTGAGCAAAGGCATAGGTGCTGATCACAGCCTTTTTCTCCACATAGCCAACGTCCCGGAGCAGAAATCCCTGGCTTGAGTCATCAGTGTCGGGAACATCGATGATCACGGCTGCGTAATCGTCGTTGCGCACACTTTTTTTGATGTTGCTTTCCCACCAGAAACGTCCGCCACCAGCAGCTCTTGAGGCATCGACCTGCAGAGCATCACAGACTTTGCTCACCACGGGGTCACTGGCTTCGAAGGGTTCGATCACCAGATTGGAGTCCGCGGCTTCATCGTCCTGGTGATCGAGGTGATGCACCGACCTTCGATTCAGCCACGTTCCACGGCTGGCATCCAGGAACGTGGCCATCGTCATCGGTGGTTTGAACAGATGCATGGCTCAGGCCTTGCTGAGAATTTCGCACTGCTGCTGCAGTTGCTCGAGAACTTCCCCAAGGCGCTGAAGCTCAGCATGTTCAGCGACAGTCGCGTCGATGCGCTTCTGAGGGAGCTTCAGCTTTTTGCCCATGGCGATCACGTCGTCGCGAAGGCGGCTGCGGTAGGCCTGCAGCTCCTCAATTGAGTCCTGCAGGTCCTTGAGCGTGGGATCAGCCATGGGTAGTGGGCGGTGGAGTGAGGGTAAGTCGACTCTGTGAGTCATCGTTTCGACCCTCAACAAGACGGAATACGTATAAATGTCGTGAGCGGAAGCTGAAACAAAGTGGAAGATGTTTTTCCTTCCGTGGAGGCGTTCTTCCGACAGCTGCTTCAGAGCTGGGAGTTGGATTCGTTACGTCCAGGTGACGAACCGTTGCGTGAACCCGGTCTGAGTCAGGGCAAGTCCTGAGGTCCGGTTACGTTTCTGAGGCGCTTCAACCAACCAGGGTTGAATCCCCTGACGCCTGATCCTTTCGAGGGAGCAGTCCAAAGGCTTCATTCCTGGAATTCAGAAGCATTCCCTCAAACTGTCTGGCTTCCCAATGCTCGACGCATTCTCCCGCTCTGTCGTCAGCGCTGACGCCAAAACCGCTGCTGTGGGTGCTGGCGATATCGCCGCCCTCCGTCAGTACGTTGCCGAAGGCAACAAGCGCTTAGACGCTGTCAACGCCATCACTTCCAATGCCTCCTGCATCGTTTCAGATGCGGTGACCGGCATGATCTGCGAAAACACCGGTCTGATCCAGGCTGGAGGTAACTGCTACCCCAACCGCCGCATGGCTGCCTGCCTGCGTGATGGTGAAATCGTTCTTCGCTACATCTCCTACGCCCTTCTGGCCGGCGACGCTTCCGTGCTGGATGACCGCTGCCTGAACGGCCTCAAGGAGACCTACATCGCTCTGGGTGTTCCCACCCAGTCAGCAGCGCGTGCTGTTTCCATCATGAAGTCTTCCGCCACCGCCCACATCGGCGAGACCAACACGGAAGCCAACGGTGGTTCCAAGTTCCGCAAGATGGAAACCACTCAGGGTGACTGCTCTGCACTCGTGGCTGAGGCTGCTTCTTACTTCGATCGCGTGATCAGCGCCGTCAGCTGATTCATCCGGGTTTTCCCTTTTCCCATTACGCACACTTCCTTAAAGGATCTCCACGATGAAATCCGTCGTCACCACTGTTGTGACCGCTGCTGACGCAGCCGGTCGCTTCCCCTCCCAGAACGACCTCGAAGCCGTTCAGGGCAACATTCAGCGCGCTGCCGCCCGTCTTGAAGCTGCTGAAAAGCTTGCTGCAGGTCTCGATGCAGTCACCAGAGAAGCCGGCGATGCCTGCTTCAACAAGTATCCCTACCTCAAGCAGCCCGGTGAAGCTGGTGAGAACCAGACCAAGGTGGACAAGTGCTACCGCGATCTGGGCCACTACCTGAGACTGATCAACTACTGCCTCGTGGTTGGTGGTACCGGACCTCTTGATGAGTGGGGCATTGCCGGAGCCCGCGAGGTTTACCGCACGCTGGGTCTGCCCACAGGTCCTTACGTCGAGGCCCTGACCTACACCCGTGATCGCGCTTGCGCTCCTCGCGACATGAGCCCTCAGGCTCTCAACGAGTTCAAGTCCTATCTGGACTATGTGATCAACGCTCTTTCCTGAGCCGACGATCATTCATTGATCCAATGAAAAGGAGGCCTACGGGCCTCCTTTTTTATTGCGTTGATGGATTTGCTTTTAACAATCAACCTGCATGCTTCAGTTGTTTGATTCCTGAAGAGGCTCTTCATGGATGAGTTGCTCGGCGAGCACATTCAGGATCTTGAAATGTTGAGCGGGATAGCTTGGTTTCTCTTGTGACTGGAAATAAAGGTGCTGACGTAAATAGTTCCAGAACATTTAACAAAACTATAGGTTGCCTACTTTAAGTAGTGATAAGAGATCTGAGGGTGTTCTGGTAAGGCCATAAATTAGGGCCAATCAATAAATTCTTATGCCTGCAATCAAGCTCAAGCGAGATTTTACTGATCAGGATCGGGTTTCATTCTCCTTCTCCAATTCCAGGGATGCAGCCAAAAGTGCTGCTTCGAATCAAGGCAAGGCTGCCACAAGCCCCGCGGAATACAAAGAGAATCAGTGTGGCTCGATGGGCATTGGAGCAGGCCCGCGCATTCACGAAATCTGTCCGTTTTCTGCGGTGAATCATTCCTACGCCGCAACGGGAGATGCGGCTTTAAGTAGAGCAATATCAGCCGGTTACAAACAAGTTTTTGGCAATATCGGAATCACAGACAGCCAGAGGCTGACGTCCTTGGAGGCGTTTTTCCGGGATGGCCGCATCACAACTCGCGACTTCATGGCAGGCCTGGTGAAGTCCGAGCTCTACAAGCAGAAGTTTTTCTTCGCCGTCTCGCCGATGCGAGGCGTCGAGTTGACCATCAAGCATCTCCTGGGTCGTCCTCCGATCAGTCAAGAGGAGGTGGGATCAGCCATCAAGGTGATTTCTGATCATGGTTTTGATGCTTTTGTGGATCAGTTGGTCCGTTCGGAGGAGTACCTGGAGACATTTGGCACAGATACTGTTCCCTACCTGCGAGCCTTCAAATCCGAGGCACGTTCTTATTGCTCAACGTTTGTAAGCATGGTTGAGCTTTCTCCGGCCAATGCCAGTGCAGAGCATGTGATGTACTCGGGCCCTCTGCTGGTCAAGCGTTTGACCAAAAGCCGCGCCGGGCTTGCCGATGCTTCAGGCTTCACTGGTGATAGCAGTGGCTTCTCCTACACCAACGCAGTCAAGAATGCCAGAAGCGCTGCTTACAGACGCATTTATGGCGGCAAGTTTAATTACAGGGTTTATTGATTCATCGTTTGATCAAAAAGGCGGGTAACACCCGCCTTTTTTTTGTTTTGCAACTCCATCAATGATGGATATTGATGGAGTTGGTTCTGAGGGTTTCCGGTCAGTACAACTTTCTCACTGATCTTCTGGGCCGGGTTGATGTTTGGTGGATAAGTTTTTGTATGGCGATCTCTTTGATGTTGCCGGTACTGTCCGGGCAGGAGTGGGTCGTATTCATCGATGTTCGGCGCAATCCCTGTGTGTCAAAAGATTTACCTTTTTTGGTCCTTGATGTTTGCCGCTGTCTGTTCTGATGGAGAGTCAGTTGATGACTTCCGATTTTCAGATGGCTCCTGAGGGGCAGGTTGAACGCCCAGACCTTGATGCGTTGTTTGCGGATCTTGCTCATCCCAATCCGCATCTTCAGACCCAGGCTTATCTCGCCATGGTTGAGCACTGGCCTGATGAGGCAATGCCACGTCTGCTGTCGCTTCTCGACCAGCCGGATGTTTCGCTCCGTCGTGCCGCCGTGCGAGGTCTCGGTGCCTTCGGTTCCTCCGCTCTGCAGCCACTTGCGGTGCTGTTTCAACAGAGTCCTGACGGAACCGTGCGAGCCAGCTGCGTGAAGGCCTATGCACAGATCGCCTCCAACTATCCCGATGAGGACTTTTCATCGGAGGCGATGCAGGTGCTGGAAACAGCCCTCTCGGATGAATCGCCTGTGGTGTCGCAGTCCGCAGTCATGGCACTGGGACAGGTTGGGAAGCAGGCCCTGCCGTTGCTGATTGCCATTTGCAAGGGTGAAAACATCGCCCATGTGCAGTCAGCGGCAATGGCTCTTGCAGAGATTCCGGATCCCCGGGCTGAAAGCTGCCTGAGGGAAGTCTTCGACGACCCTGCCACCGATCCTCTGGCTCGTCAGATGGTTGAAGCGTCGCTCGGTCGACTCAGCAGTTCCCGCTGATCAAAAAAAACAGGAGGTCAACCCCTCAGCTGAACTCCCGTTGTTGCGCATGCAGTGCTCGACGCGAACACCACGATATTTACAATACGTTAAGGCTCAATACAATTTCGCTCAAGCGTCGCGGCTCAGCTGGCTAATTGC
Organism: uncultured Synechococcus sp.; assembly: GCA_913050565.1. Lineage (GTDB taxonomy): Bacteria > Cyanobacteriota > Cyanobacteriia > PCC-6307 > Cyanobiaceae > Parasynechococcus. The sequence continues at coordinate 36,585 of CAJWZW010000001.1, read as the reverse complement.
TAAGCGCAGGATGGGTGTGACGGTGTTGTCGTCTTCCTGCTCAGCGCATTTCTCCAGAGCCGGAATGACCGTGGCATCCTCCAGTTTCATCAGTGCCAGGGCAGCATTTTTCCGCACCAAGGGCGAGCCATCACGCAGATTCGGAAGCACCAGCGGCACGGCCCAGTTGCTGTCGTTCAACTTCCCCATCAACGTGGTGGCTTCGGCGCGAACCTCTTCGTCTTCATCCGTCAGGCCGTCTTGCAGCAACTGTCTTGCTTCCTGATCGTTGAGGTTCTGGATTTGGTCGCCGAGAGCGCCGATGGCGGCTGTGCGGATCCGAGCATCGGAGGAACGAGCTGCCTCCCTGAGGGCCTCCGGAGCTTTCGCGCCCACAAATGCCAGCCCCCAGCTGGCCAGCCCTGTTTGCATCGGACTGTTCGCGGGATCCACCAGAACATCGAGCAATCCCGCCACTGCTTCCGCCCCAATCACAGCCATCGCACCCACAGCAGAGCCCTGCACCACCGGGTCTGCATCACTCAGCAAGGCCTTCAGCAGAGATGGAAGGGCACTTCGATCGGCTATCAGGGTGAGGGTCTTTGCCGCCGCACGGCGCACCGTGACATTCTCGTGGTCGCACATCGCAGTGCAAAGGGCAGGGACGGCCACCGATCCCACACTGCCGAGACTTTCCGCAAAAGTGAGTCGCAGCAACCCACGGCGATCACCCAGGCCAGCCACCATCCGCTCAATGGCTTGCGTGTCATTGGCTGGACGCTCGCCCTGGCGGAGCTGCAGCTTGAGTTCCTTGGCCAGTTGTTCAGCTTCCTCCTCACTCAGCTGAACCGGCTCAGCACTGTTCAACGAAGAGGAAGCGTCGGTCAAGGGTCGCCTGGAGCAGATCACCATTATCTGCTTTCGGTATCGCTAAGGTTTTTTTTCTGCGTCAAGTGGTGTGACCTGTTTCGTTCTTTCCCACAACCTTCAAATTCAGAGCGAAGGAGTCCCTCCACTGGTCTTTGAGGCGCTGGCCAAGGCTCTGAAGGAGCACTGTTCCTCGATCCAACAGGCAGAAGCCCTGGATCACTCACACTGGAAAATCCGCCTGGAATCCACTTCCGATCCAGCGGACTTCGCTGTGGAACTGGCGGCAGGCTGGCGCTCCGTGCGTCGGGCCATGGGACATGAAGACAGCCATGCCGTACTCGCTCTTGGTGGTCGCAAGGATTCTCCGGGAAATCCTGGAGCGCCCCTGCAGCAGGGCGGTTGGGGTGTGGATGTGGTGGAAACCGCCGATGCCTCGGCTTTTCTTCAAGCCATCAACTGGGCCGGTTTAACCGCGGGCCGGCCTGCTGACGGTGTTTTTGAAGTGATCAACCAAGCTGGCTGATCTCAGCGTTTGCGACGTGCACTGCGGCGCCTGGGCTTGCTTGTTTCCTCCTGGGCCGGCGGTTCACTCACGGCCTTTGTTCTGGGTGTCGCCGTTTTTGCAGCCGATGTTTTCGCGGACGACGTTGTCGCAGAAGACTGTTTTGTTGTCGAACTCTCGTTGCCGTAATCAAAGCCCACGGCTTCAACACTCACGCCAATCTGGTGAGCGAATTGCATGCTGCGACTCAGCTGGCTGAGGGGTACGCGCACCTGCCTCGCGGTCCATGGGCGAGATCCGGGCTGAATTCCTGTGCGCACAGCGATGGAGGAACAGTGCTGAGGTCCCATGCAATGCCGTAAGAACTCCCTGAACATTGCCGTAAAAGGGGGGGCGATTCCATGGTTTCGCAATCTTCCTTACGAGATGCCTGCAGTTGGCTTCACCATTGATACCTCCTGCAGAATCACTGGCATCAAAGGACGAAGAGATGGCTGGAGCCTTCGACAACATCCATCCCGGACTGTCTCAACAGGAAGCCATTCGTCTTCTCCTGCTTCCGATTGGATCGCTGGAGTCTCAGAGCGATCCGTATATGGCTGCCGCTCATCTGGTTAATTTTCCCGGCGATGAAACGGAGGCGGCTCTCATCGCTCTGGTCCTTGATCAGGAGCAGGCTCAGCCTCGACGACTTGCACGTCGCAAGGCGGTGGAGGTTTTGGGACGTCTGGGCTGTCAGCAATCACTTCCTGCAATCGGCGCTTGTCTGAGCAGTGATGATCCATATCTTGTGGAAAATGCAGCGGTGGCACTTCAGCAACTCCACTGCGCTGATCCACTGGTTCATCAAAAACTGAGGGATCTGCTGGCCGATCCTGCCCAGAACCGTCGCGTCCTGATTCAAAGCCTGGCGGGGCTGGGTGTGCTGGAGGCGATGCCGGAGATTCAGGCACTTCGTTCCGCGGAGGACCCCGGTGTTCGCGGTGCCGCGATCAGTGCTTCCGTTCAGCTGGGGGGAGGGCGTGATCAGCTGATGGATCTTGCGGAACAGATGCTGTTGCCCAATCAGATGGACCGTCAGTCGGCCATTCAGGATGCGATCAATGCCGGTGGGCATGAGTTGCTGGCCGCAGTTCTGCGTTCTCCTGTTTCACCGGTGTTCCGCATGCGAGCGGTGCGAGCGCTGTGGCCGGAAGGGGTTACCGCGCTGCATGGTCTGAATCTGATTTCCGTTCTCGATGGACTGATTGAAGACAGCCCCGCGTCGCTTCAGCTGGTGCATGCCTACGACCAGGAGCCAACGGATGCGTTTCTGGTGCAGGAGTTTTTTGGTACGGATTTCAGTCGCAGTTATCTGGCACTGCAAACGCTCCAGCAGCGCACCGCCGCTGAGCTTTGGCCTCTGTTGCTGAGGCGGTGGCAGGAGGAGGCCCACAACGATTACGGGGCTCATTATTTTTTTGTGCGCCTTTTCGGGGCTCTTCGGGATTGGCCAGCTGAAGCTCTGCCGCAGATCCAATCAATCCTCGAGGAGGCGATCGTCACCCGCCGGCCCCAGTTCACGAAATCGAAACCTGCAGCGGTGCTGGCGATGGGATCACTCGGCGAAGGTCACCTGTCTTTGAGCTGGTTGGATTCTCACCAGACCAGCTTCTGGGAAGTTCGCTATGCCGCCCTGATGTTGGCGTCGCAGGAACAGGCCGAACAAGCTTTAGAGGATCCCGACCCCTTTGTTGCGGCGAAAGCACGAGCCGTTGTTGCAGCCGCTCCTTGAGTTTCGCCAACCCAAAAAAAAGGGGCGGATGAACCGCCCCGAAGCATATGAACCTTCGGCTGATAATCAGGCGAGGGAGTTGATCACGTAGTCCAGAGCAGCGTTGTACTCGGTCAGAGCCTGGGGGCTCAGGTCGCGGGGTGCGCAACCGTCGTTACGCATCTGGGTGAAACCAGCCACGTAAGTACCGGGGTCGATGCTGAGAGCCTTGTAGACCTCACGCTGACCGTTGATGGCGAGTTCATCCAGAGGGCCTGTGCCGCCGACAACCAGGGAGTAGTTGATCAGACGCAGGTAGTGGACGAAGTCGCGCTTGCACTTCTCCTTGCCTTCGGTGGCGCACTGGCGGGGCTGACGGCCGGTGGCACCGTTGGGGTACTGGGTGTAGACAGCATCGACAGCGCGCTGAGCGATGGCGTCGTAGTTCTGAGCGATCTTCTCAGCAGCCTCGAGACGGGCAGCTGCACGCTGCAGGGAACCCTGCACAGACTCCAGATCGGAGCTGGTGGGGAAACGGGAACCGCTGTCAGCGGCGCCGATGACGGTGGTGAGAACGGACTTCATTGATTTAGAAGAAGGGTGTGCTTGAAAATCTCAGGAGCTTCAGCTGATGGCGCTGATCACCATGTCGAAGTAGGACGCAGCCTCGGAGGAGAGTGCGTTGCAGTCGCCTTCGGTTACAGGCATCTTGCGCTTCTCACCAGTCGTGTTGTTGGTGTTGGTGATGTGCGCACAGGCGGAGGCCTTCATGATGGCCACGGCGCGGGCAGCTGAGCCGGAGGGCACACCCAGAGCGGCGTAGGTCTCACGCAGGCCATTCAGGCAACGGTCCTGCAGGACGGAAGCGTCGCCGGCCAGCAGGGCGTAGGAGACGTAGCGCATGATGATCTCGGCATCACGCAGGCAAGCAGCCATCTTGCGGTTGGTGTACACACCACCGTTCGGAGCGGTCAGGCCGGTGTTCTCGCAACAGATGCCTGCCACGGAGTCGGACACCACGCAGGAAGCGTTTGCAGTGATGGCGTTCACGGCGTCCAGACGCTTGTTGCCTTCGGCGATGAAAGCCTTGAGGTCATTCAGCTGTGCGCCGCCGATGAAGCTGCCGCTTGTGTCAGCGGAGACAGCCTGCCTAGAGAATGCGTCGAGCATAATCAAATGCTATTTAAGAGGGGGCTTGATGCGATGCATCACCCCGGGACCGTAAGCCGATGTGAAGGGTCTGCGGGCAATGGCTTCAGGCTTCTCAATACAAGTTTGCAGAGTGGAGATAAAGCAAATCTAAAGACCCGATGTTGTTCTGAGTTGCTGAAGGAATTCGGTGGCCCGCAGGCAGCTCCATTGCAGCGGTTGCCAGGGATTGGAGCGGCCAAGCTCGCTCAGAAGTTCGATCTGATCGTGCAGCTTGAGCCGCACACAGCTCCAGGCGGCGGCAACTCGGGATTTCGCATACTGCGGCGCAGATTCAGCCAGTGCCGCCCGAACCAGGTCACTTCGTTCATGAAGGTCGAGCAGGCCTGTGCAGCTGGCAAGCAGGTAGTGAACGCCGTAATCACTTCCGAGGCTGTCTCTGAGACTGTCGATCTGCTCCAGCTGCTGAGCACGGGGCAGAACCATCAGAGCCTTGGCCGCCGCGTACTGGCGTGCTTCGTCCCGGTGCTGCAGTCCATCACGGATGGCCTGGGGGCTCGGTTCCGTCGTCGGGACGATCTCGAGATCCAGCCGCCTGGGGTCGTCCTGGAGAAGCTGTTCAATCAGTGCTGTGGTTTCGGGCTTGATGGATCCATCGGCATTCGTCGCCATCTGAAAAGCGCTCTTGGCTCGCAGGGGCATCGACACAGGACATCGAATGAGCCCTGACAGCCCCTCCACCCTGCCGGCATCGCCCAGATCGATGACGGCCGCGCGGCGACGGCCGGGGTTTTCATCGCGCAGTTGCCGCATCAGTGGTGTCAACCCTTGGCGATCACCCTCCACGCGAACGGCATGGGCATGGGCTGCTCCTGCCACAAGCGGATTGTCGTCCTGCCGGCATTGATCAATCACCCCTCCCTGGTCATGGATTCCCAGGCGAGTGAATGCCTGGACGATGGCCCTGCGTTGGTTGTCTGGACCGTTCAGAGCCTGGGTCAGGGCTGTGACCCGTTGAGGGTCCAGAGGGCTGCCAATCCGAGCAATCGCATCGGCTGCGTTCACCACGGTGGGCTCATCCTCAGCCTGCAGTGCCTGGATCAGCACCGGCAGTGCCTTGGGATCTTTGCGGCGTCCCAAAGCCTCCAGAGCTTTGCGCCGGGTAATCCGTTCATAGAGGTTGTCGGTGGTGTTGCTGCCCGCCTCGATCAAGCGGTCCAGGGAGGCTGCTGATGTGCAGGCACCCAGCCGAGTCGCCGCCAGGTATTTGGTCCCAGGATTGTCCAATTCCGCAGGATCGCTGCGCAATGCCCTCATGGCAGCCTCTTCACTCATCCCCGAGAAAAGAGTGTCGAAGCGTTCAGCCATTGCTGATCAGAAATGCAATACGTGGTGGTGATGATTGATTGGCTCTAGATTCATCCACCTTCCGAAAGTTAAGCCAGATGGAAGTCATCGATGCGGCCGCCGTTGAAATCCGTCGCTTTGTTGACTTGCACCAGACCGGCGACGAGCTGAATCGCGTCAGCACACTCGACGAGCTGAAGCAGGTGCTTCGCCAGGCCGACAGCCCGCTTGAGGCTGCCCTGATTCCTCTGGAGCAGGCAACCCGCACACCGAAGATTCTGGTTGACTCAGGTGAAACAACGGCTGGCATCGCCTGGCGAACGCTTCAATGTCCCGGTGGCCCTTTAGTGCTTCAGATGATCTGCGACAAGGTCAACTTCGCCCTCTGGGTTCAGGGGTGCTGATCGATGGCCTCTGCTGATCTGGAACGCTTCGTTCAATCCGTTGTGGATGACCACGGGCTGGCGACGGGCATCAAGACCCTCGGGAGCCATTACGACGTGGTCGCCTACGCCAATATCCGCGGTTTTGCCATCACGCTGGCCGAGTGGGGGCGTTATGTCGCCATGGATAGTCTTCAGGCCAGTGACGATGCCATCGTCCTGGCGCTGCGTGCTGATCCCTCTCACTGGAGCTGGGCATTCAGGCAGGTCTCGCGATGGCGCGTGCTGTTGATGGATGGTGCTGGTCAGGATGGCCTGCTGGGGCCAGCCGACTTTGCGGTTTCCAAGGCGGTGGATCAGTCCTCCGAGCCTGTCAAGCTCACCGATGAGCAGATGGACGCGGCTCTGGCTGATTTCATTGCATCGGTCCGTCATCAACCCGATCTCAAGGAGCGAGTCAAATCGGCTCGCAATCAGGATGAGGTGATCGCCCTTGCGGCGGAGCAGGGATTCACCATTGATTCACTCACACTGCTGCGAAGCTGGAGCACGGTGAAGGATTTCAGCAAACCCACCTGGTTCGGCTGGTTTGACGACTGATCTGTTTCAGCTGATTTCGGCGTATCTGGTGCGTTTGTTGCCTCGCTTGGCCCAGTAGGTCACCAGGTCTTCACCGCCCGGACGGGGTACAGCGGCTGTTGCACGCAGGATTTTGAAGGTGCGACGCGGGCCCATCGGCCAGTTGCCTGCAGCGGCAACCTTGCGGACGCGGCCGCCCAACTGTTCGATGCAGCGCTCGAATTTCTCCAGATGGGTCTGATCAACGGTTTCGAAGATGAAATCAGTCCCCTCACAGATCAGATGCTGAGATCGGATCCAGGCCTTGAGCTGCTTTTGTGATTCGGAGGTGGCCATGGATTGGGATTCAGCGTTGCAGCTGCTTCACCAGCGCAGCCAGTTCAGGCTGAGATCGTCCCCGAGGTGGCTGATGCGCTTGAAGCGCAACGGACCATGTTCGGAGCCCCAACGCTGTTCGTCACTGTCTGGATCGAACCCACGATCGCGGCTGATCCAGTCGGTGGCATTCACATCCACTTCGCTCACCAGGTAGGTCAATTGCCCATCACGCGGAACCAGGCAGTTCTTGCCGGGTTCCACTTCCCCCAGGTATCGGCCTGGCTCGACTTCTCTGAAATGCATGCCGCATCCACAACGTGGTTTCAGTGATTCCGGTTTGAGACTGTTCAGCAGTTCAGGACGCAGACCGGATCCGGCCAGGCGAATGGCGTCGGTGTAGCCGTAGTTCTCGACGATGAAAACATCGTTTTGCATGGGCAACAGACGATGCACTCCCTGGCGGTAAGGACGCCAAGGATCGTGGTCATAACTCTGCTCGGAATAGAAACCCGGACCTTTGAGAACCTCCCACGGCAATGGCCGGAAGAAGATGTTGATATGGGCGAAATCCTTTGGATTGTCCTGCGCCTGTGCACGGTTGCTGTAGTGACCAGCCAGCGTTCTGGCGAATTTCAACAGGGAGTCCATGGCTGTTGAGGATGTGGACTGATCCATGAAACTCAACTGCTGAGGCGGCGCACTTCCGAGGCGAAGGATGTCTGAAGAACGCCGGATCCAGCTGAGGTTCTGAGAACCGAAGAACGGCAGCGAACATGTTCGGAGACGAACCAGATTCTCTCTTCGGCGATGGATTGTTCGTACTGGGTGGTGAGAACGAAGGTGCCGTCGCCGAGGAAGAGGTATTCCGATTCCGCCGGAGCTGCTTCCGCGTAGCCAACGCTGCGCAGAAGGTGGCCGCGCTCGTCGTTAACCGGCACTGGAACGATCAGACAGGATCCAGAGGAAACCGCATCGGGATCATCTGGTTCCCAGTCGCTCTCCGCGGACCAGGTCATGCGGAATGGAGCCTGGACCGCGGACGTTTCCACATTCAGACTGGACGATGTTATGAGGTTCTCAATATCAGCATCATTGTTTTCAGCAGGAGTGATCTGAACTTCACTCAGAACATCTTCAAACTGTTGAAAAGCGAGGGAGTGACCTGATCGCATGGATCGCCACTTTCCCTCGCTTTGAGCAACAAATTGCTCAATATTCATTTCGAGCTGTTGTTTGAATCAGATTTCAGTTCGGGACGGCTGTTCTGCACCATGTTCACCATTGAGTCGATCATCATCGACATGGCAATGGGAACCGAGGAAACAGAAGTCTGAAAGCCCTGATTCGATCCCTGTTCGTGATGGTTGGGTTGACGAAGAATGGGCATGATTCAAATTTTTTGGTCTCAGAACCGGGTCGTTCTGAATGAACCAGTGAGATGGAGCTGTTGTGTGGATCAATGATGACCCACTGATCCGGCCCGAGGGGCCGGATCAGCACAAGATTTAAGCGTTCGCAATAGAGAGGATGCTTCCTCCCTGGGATTGGATGCTCTGAATGGTCCTTGAGAGGGATCCGTAGCTGACGACAGATCTCTGCGATGAACGACGCACCGCGCCCAGTTGGATCCGTGATGTCCACAGGATTGTGAACATGTTGCCGCCGCCAACCACCTTTCTCGCTCCAGCCACTGTCGGATTGGAGTTTGAGGCCAGGCTGGTCTGCAGTGCGGAGGCCTGGTCTGCATCAAAGCCGGCGAAACCAGTATTGAGAGCCTGGGTTCGCTGGTAGGCCACGGTGCTTTCTCCCACCACGCTTGTGGCGGTGCGGGAATAAGGAACCGTGTCGATGCCGAAGTTGTTCAGGTATTCGTCGCTGTAGGTGTAACTGGCGATTTCCGCCTCAAAGCCCTCATCAGCAAGACGACGAACGTGTTCGCTGATTTCAGCCTGATTGCGGGGAGGGCGGCCCAGCAGGTGTTTGAAGTTCAGCTCAACGAACCGGTAGGGGCTGTTTGATTCCAGGTAGAGGCGTCGATACGTCTCGGATTGCGCCAAGGCTGTCACCAGACCCTGCACTGTGAGATCTCCGTTGTTGAACAACGCTTCGATCGAAGGCTGAACGTCGAGCTCCATCATGTAGCGATTGCCGAAAACCTGGCGATAGGCGGCAAGGATGATGTCTCGGGCCTGGCTGCGGTCCTGGTTGGCGGGGCTGGTCAGTGTGGCGGTGGTCATGGGTTGAGGGGAATTCATTTGGGAGGGTCGCCATCGCAGCAAGGGAGTGGATGACAACCCGTTTGGTCAGTGAATGAAGCTCGTGTCGAAACGACCGGCGATCACATCACCTCGGTGATGGAGACGATCCGTCCGCCGCGGGCATGGATGTACTTCATCTGGCTGCTCATGTCCTTGCCCGACACGAGGTAACTGGCATTGGGTGTCCGTTGACGGCCGCCGCGGGACTGCGCCTGCACCACGATGCGGAAGCGCTTGGTGGTGGCTGAGGGTGAGCCAGCCACGGCGCCGTTGCGGTTCGTGCGGGTTGTGGTGGTGCGCCATCCGCTGGGCACGGTGTTGGTGGCCACTGAGGTCACCAGTGAAGAGCTGTTCAGCACGGCATCGCTGGCGGCGTAGCCCTCGGCCAGGGATAGATGACGGTTGAAAGCCAGTTGGGAGCGTCCCTGCTCGCTCAGGATCCGCATGTAGGGAACAGTGTCCTCGCCAAAAGTGGACTGGTATTCAGCGCTGTCGAGGTAGCTGTTGATTTCGGCCTCGTAGCCGTCGTTTGCCAGGATCTGAATGTGCTCGCTGAGTTCAGCCTGGGATTTCGGAGCACGGCCCAGAAGATGCTTGAAGTTCAGCTCGACAAAGCGGTAGGGCGCATTGGTTTCAAAGAAGCGGCGGCTGTATTCCGGAGAGAGCGCGATGGCGCGCACCAGTTCTCTCGTGCTGAGGTAACCCTCCGCAAACTTGCTCTCGGCGGACATGGCCCGCTCAGATTCCATCAGGTGGGGGTTGCCCATGACCTGTCGGTAGGTCGCACGGATGAGGCCATTGATGGTGTCGGCGCTGTCTCCAGGGACGCGTTCAAAAATTTCCTGAACGCGCTGGCCAAGGCCGAATCCCACGTAGGAGTCGTTGCGGATCGGTGTGGAATCGCCGCCGTCACTGCTGGTGCGTTTTTTGGGCGCCAGAGACAACCGCGCTCCATAGCTGCTGCTGGAGCTGGCGATGGGCTTGGAGCCGGAGGGAGACTGGATGTAGGACGTCGTTCCTCGGGCCAGGGCATAGCTCAGCTGGCTCTTGCTGCCGACAGCGCTGTCGCTGATGGCAAATCCCCTCTCAAGGGCTGCCATGTTGGCGAAGCTGCTGTTCGGTGTCCCTGCCGCTGAGGTGAAGGAGCGCGTGTAGGGGACCACATCGTCGCCGAACACCTCGCAGTATTCAGCTCCATCAACGATGAAATCGATCACCGCATCGTGGCCACCGCCGGCCAGAAGAGTGATGTGGGCGGACATTTCCGCCTGGTTGGCAGGAGGGCGTCCAAGCAGGTGCTTCAGGTTCAGCTCAATTCCCCGCTGAGGGGCTACACCTTCAAAGAAGCGAGCTCGGTAGAAGCTGGTTTTGGCAAGGCCGCGCACGAAATCGCGGACGTTCAGCTCTCCATTGCAGAACTGCGCTTCCAGCTCAACGGAACGCTCGTTGTCCATGACATGGGCGTTTCCATACACCTGTCGATAGGCAGCACTGATGGCAGTTGCCAGGGCTGCGGGGTCGTCGGGTGCATAGCGTTGAGCCGTGACGCCATGGGGGCAATCCTCATGATTGCGTGGACCGATGGCGATCTTCATCGTCGAGCAGGACTGACGCAGAAATTCGCCGTTGCTCAGAGCCGGCTTGCTTGCAGCATTGCGGTTTCTGCTGAAAGAGACGGGGCCATCATTCAGAGAGGCGGCTCCAAAACTTTGGGAGGCAGACATGGTGTGAAGGGTGAGGGGAAAAGAGGGGTTCCCGAATGGGGAGTTGCAATGGCGGGGGTGACCTCATGCGCAAGGGTCACTCAGCCCGCCTCGGGGATTGAGCCTGGAAGCCTCAGTTCACGGGCGTGATGCTGGAGATCTTCCCTCCTTCAGCGTGAATGCGTTTGAACTGTTCAGAGAGCTTGTCGAAGGGAACGAAGTACACCCTGTTTGAGCGGGTGTAGCGAGAGATCCTCCTGACGTTGTTGGCGCTGTAGGCGGTGACTTCGACTCGATAGGTTTTGCCTTGTTCACCGGCGCCCACCCCATGTCGGGTTGGTGCGTCCTGCAGGTTCTTGGACGGGCGGAAGCTCCAGCCGCCAGGCTCGGTTGAGGAGGGTGCCACCACAGGCATCGGGCGGTTCTGGTAGGCATTGCCTCCGAGCTTGCTCTCGATTCCGGAGAGATCGCCTTTCAGGCTGCTGCTGCTGTTGCCCCGCAGCAGCTGGAAGCTCCAGGTGAATTCCTGGAGGGTCTTGCAGGACTCGGTTTTCCAGCCCCGCTGGAAGGGCACGGTCCATTCACCGAAGTTGTCCTGGTAGTCGCTGCAGTCGAGGAAGCTGTCGATATCAGCGTCGTAACCGTGGCTGTCCAGCCTTTCCGAGTGGGCCCGCATTTCATTGAAATCAACCGGCGCGCGGCCAAGGAAATGACGAAACGCCAGTTCGATGTAGCGGTAGCGGGAGCAGGCGTCGAAGAAGCGCTCGCGGTAGAGGTCACTCTTGGCGATGCGGCGCACCAATTCCCGAACGCTGATCTCTCCAAGCTTGAACTGCGATTCAGCCACGAGCTGGCGCTCGCTCTCCATGACGTAGGCGTTCCCGAGAACCTGCTTGTAGACCGCGCGGATGATCTGCTCCTTTCTGGCGTCGTCATCGCCGGGAATCAGCTCTAGAGGTGCTTCGCTCTCCTGGGAGAAACGTTCGACCCCGAGAAGCGAGGCAGGACCGAAAGGCATGGACAAGCTGTCGTGTTCGCCTGGCCATGCTCATTCAGAACTTCTTCCATGAATCGGCTTCTTTATAAACCTCAATCAAATATGTCCAAGTGTTGCGTGACGTGACGCTTTTGATCAGTCAGGCGGACGGGACGAGCTGATCAAACTTTGTTCAGGACTGGCTTTCGAGGCTGTCGCGGGTGGTGCTCCTGGTCACGGGATTCCAGCAGTCGAGTTCATCAAAAGGGCGGGCCAACAGCGCGTCGCGCTGGCTCCCGAGGCCCGCGGCCATCGAGAAGTCAGCACCTTTGATGGATTCAGCGCCGTCGAGGCTGGCTTCGCTGAGGTCGGCGCCGCGGAAGTCGGCCTGATCAAGCTGGCAGCCGCCAAACCGGGTGCCCCGGCACATGGCACCGCGCAGAACCGCATGTCTCAGATCGGAGCCCACCAATCGCACGCCATCGAGCAGGGAACCACTGAGGTCGGCACCACTGAGATAGGCACCCATCAACACAGCTCCACGCAGGTCCATTCCGCGGAGATCGGTGTTGTTCAGGAACACACCGCTCAACTTCGCCTTGGGACCCACAGCCCCGCTGGCCGTCAGATCGAACCCCTCCGGCACCTTCGTCGCTGCATCAAATAAAGCCAGGCGTAAATCGGCGCCCTCCATGAAGCACGAGGAGAGATCCGCTCCACGCAGGTCGCTTCGGCAGAGATTGGCTCCCCGAAGGTCAAGGTTGTTCAGGTTGATGCCGTGCCAATCGGCTCCACGAGCATCCACAGGGGTGCTGAGGCTGTCGTGTGGTCTTGCCAGCTCAGGGGGCTGCCAGAGATCGAGGTTGAGTGAGGTGGATGTGGCCGTCAACGGATCAGCTGCGCAGCATCGAGAGGGCGATCGTAAGGAGCACCCGCACGATTTCGATGCTGCCCACGACCGTCAGACCAAGCCATAACTTCAGTGCGAAGGCTGGAACCTGTCCGTTCTCCCAGGCATTGGATGTCTCCAGGGTTGAAACCGCACTCTGTGGGCTGGGGGCTCTCTCCTGAAGGGAATCCCGCCAGTCGTCTCCATAACGAGGGAACTGCTGATAGATGGGGGTTTCACCAATGGCCCGTCCCGGAAGGACGCGGGAGCGCTGTTCCGGAACCTGGTCGTATCCGAAGCAGTTCATGTATTCACTGCTGTCCAGAATGGCGTCAATGAAGCTGGTGAAACCGTTCTCGGCGATCACGATCGACCAGGCCCGCCGCTCGGCGTCTCCATGCACGGGCCTGCCGAGAACACGACCCACCACCTGATCCACCATCCGATAGTTGGTGCTGACTTGGTAGTAGCCCTGCTGGAATCGTTCGGACAGCAGCAGTCCCCGGATGAAATCACGAACGGTGATGTTTCCGCTGCGTAACTGAGATTCCAAAAACGGGTCCCGATCGCAGCTCATGGCGTGAAAGAACACCTGTCGGTAGGCCTGTTCGATCACGGTGTCCATGGTGGACCGAGCGCTGTCATCTCCTGCGGCTGATGATCCGTAGTTCTGGAGTTGAACGGTGCTGCTGTCGCCTGCCAGGTTGCTGACGCGTCCGTTCTGAGTGGTCAGGGAATACCCAAGCAGAGGGATGGCCATGGAAGAGCCGTAAGCACAAATACTGATGTAGATCCTCTCTTGCCTGATTCGATTCTGTTGGAGGACGTATCAGCTCTTAACTGCAGTTTTGTTGAGCTCGCCCCTGAGATGACTGAAAGCTGCAGTAATCAAAGCTTGATCGTCAGCATTGCTGACGTCCGACAACGTGAGAATTTCCAGCTGTCGCAAGGCAATGTTCAGCCCCACCACGGGCACATTCATCAATCGGTAAAGCTCTCTCAGGGCTGCCATGCCTTTTGGATCGGTGAAGCAACTCCTGCCACAGGCATAGGCGTAGATGATCACCCGCTGAAATTGCCAGCAATCTCTCCAGCAGGCCTCCGCACGCTCCGCTGGATGCAAGGCACCCCCCTCCTGCACCAGGCCAGGCTGCTCGTTCAAGAGAATGGCCCGCGCCTTGTCGACGAGGTCATGGGCGCGTTTCTGAAGCTGTTCGGCGACCTGTGCACTGCGGCCCGTCGCTGCGCAGATCAACTGCAGTTCCTGCGTTGTCAGGTGGCGTTTGCCGCTGTCGGCCGCAGCGATGATGCTTCGGCAATGGGCCTGCAGCGACGGGTCATCGCCCAGTCCTTGGACCCGTGCTGCATGGATCAGTTGCTGCAGACGGTTTGAATCTGGATCCATCAGGGCTGGACTTGGCCAACCGGTGTGGCAATCAGCCAGCCATGCCGTTCCAGATAGAAGGCCCAGATCAGATCTTCTCCCAGGCCAGGACAATGTTCAGCAGCTGCTCTCGCCAGCTCATCGCCCACTCCAAGCTGACTCAACAGAGTTGCGGCCTCGCCGGTGTTTCCGGCAGTGCTGCTTCGAATGGCTGATCCCACAACCCAGGTGAGTTTGGTGGTGCTCAGATCACCACTGTTTTTATCGCAGGCCAGCAGCAGATTTGCCGCAGAACTGTTTTTTGCGAAGGTCTCCTGCCAAAGGGCGATGTTGTCGTCGAGAAGGTTGATTCGAAAACACCCGTCACCGATGGTGTAATTCAGGACGCCTTTTTCGCCTGCCTGTTGTTGCAGTGCCGAGATTCTGGAATCCGTCAGCGCATTCATCAGGAACCCTCCGACCAGGTTCAATGTAAGCCCGGTTTTGTCTCGGTTCAGGCCCCGGATTCCTCCTGCGACTTGGCTTTGTTTTTGAGCACTCCAGTGAGGGTTGCCAGAGCGAACATGGCCAGAAGAGCGATGACAAGCATGACGTTGAGGCCCTGGGCAGCTCCTGCCCCAATGGCAACCAGAATGGAATCACTGATCAGAACGCTGATCACGAGAGCCGGCGCAAACAGCTTCCAGTTCGTGCGCGTGATGCCGATCGCATAGCTGAGAAAGTCAAAAATCCCGGTCATCAGCAGACCAGTCATCAGAAAGAAGTTGCCCTCAAGCTGGTTTTTGGAGAACCCGTCAATTTTTTCCATCGCGCTAGCCCCAACCAAACGGCTCACTGGGCCTCGTCCCCAGCGACGTGCGATGAAGAACGCTGTGCTGCAGAAAATCAGGTCCGAAAGAATGATGGTCAGGTAGCCAACTTTGAATCCCAGCAGAGAGCCGGCCAGAAGCGAATAAACGGAGCTGGGTAAAGCAGGAAGAATGATGCTTACACCTCGCAGCATGAATAACCCGAGCGGTGCCCAGAAACCCATGTCTTCAACGGCCACCTTCAACGGTTCAATGCCGTATCGCTGCAGAAAAACAACGACAACAACAAAAACAGCAACCCATGCGCTGATCTTCAGCACCTTCGACAGCCTGGGCATCCTGGCTTCTGCGATCAAACGCTCGAAAACCTAAATCAGACCCCTGGGGGGCATTGCTATTTACACGTTCAAAAGCATCGATACCATCGGCTCAATCGTTTCTTCACGAGGTCCGTTCGGTGACCACCAATTCCCCACGCTCTGCATTCGAGCAGCAGCTCTGCAGCCAGTTGCTGAGTCTCAGTGGGGTGGCCGAGACCCTCGCTGATCGTGTAATGGCCCTCGAAGCCCGGTTGGCTGAGGTTGAAGGACAACAGGTGGCTGACGCGGCGCACGTTGCCATCAGCGATGACGCCGGTGAGCTTCTGTCAGCCAGTGAAGAGAAGGTGCGGTTACTGCGTGATCGACTGGCACCCGTCAACCCGGCACCTCATCAGGGCGAGGTGATGGCTGATGTGGTTCCTTTGGCAACGGGTGATCAGGACATGTCTCCGCAAGATTCCGTCGGTGAGGACGCACTTCCTGAAGATGAGTCCAGTGAAGACACGGAGTACGTCGATGATCCTCAGATTGATCTGATGACAGCCTGATCAGCTGAGATCAAGAAGCCGAATCCGAAAAGCTGCCACCTGTCGCGCCATCTCCGGCGAGCTGATCAGGAAGGGGTGGTCAGTCATTTCGGCCAAAACCTGTTCAAGGAACTCAGCCTCGCTGGGGGATTCCGTCGCTTCACCTCGCAGGCGCTGCCAGGTGCGGTCAAACACCATGGCGAAACTATCGGCGTTGTCGAAAACGCGATCCGTCCCGGCATCCGGAGAGATGTACGACACGTGAAGGGTTTAAACACTGCATGCCAGGACCCAGATTTGAACTGGGGACACGGCGATTTTCAGTCGCCTGCTCTACCAACTGAGCTATCCCGGCACGTCGCTTTCGCGACCTTTAAATCCTAAATCACCGCCTGGAACGAGGAATCGGAGTGCGTGCCAGGCAGATCAGTCCATGCACGCTGTGGCCGGCTTCTGCCAGGGCTGTCTGGGCTGCCACTGCCGTTGCCCCCGTGGTGAGGATGTCATCCACCAGCCATACATTCAGTGAGCGGTTTGAGGCCGGGCTGTGGAAGGCTCCTCTCAGATTGGTCAGTCGCTGGTGTCGGTTGAGATGGTGCTGACCAATGCATGCTTGCGTCCGCCGCAGCAGGTCAGGCTTCACTGGTCCCAGCCTCTCGGCCATGCGCGCTGGCAGGAGATTGCCCTGTCGCCGTTTCCAGCTGGGAATTGGCACCAGCCAGCTCTGATCTGTTGCGGGAAGGCAAGGCTTGAGGCTGTTCACCAGAGCATCCAGGATCCTGTTGGAGTGGGTTCGCTTGAGGTCCAGCAGGCAGCTGCGCAGGGCACCGTCATACATTCCAGCGGCCCACCAGGGCAGGGGATGCAGGCCTTTGTATCCGCTGATCTGCAACCCGAGACTTTCAACGCAGGCTGGACAGGGCCTGGGCTCCGACTGATCCTCGTGGATCCTGGTAGCGCACAACGGGCAAACAGGCTCTGTAAGCAGCGTTCGCCCGATCTCAAGCAAGGCACGCAACATGGCAGGCGTTGACACGCCTGAAGCATTCCCCTCCCGTCAGCTCTCTTTCTTCGGCATGGCCCGCAGCATCGCCACCAGGGTGCGGTGGGCATCTTCGCTGTCGGTGAGTGTGTGATCGAACGCGATGCTCAGACTGCTGCCATCCACCTCGATTTCCATCGCATCGGGCTTCACGGCCAGCATTCGGGCGGATGTCGGGGCACTGACGCCGCCGTAATGCACTGCATAGGCCAGAACCGCTTCGGCGTGATCGTCATTCATGTGTTGACAGATCCGTGTGCTCACGGCGTCGTTCAGGGGGTCTGCAGCCATGTCGGTTCCTTGTTCTCAGACTGAATCTTTGCAGCAATTTGATCAGGCGAAACGTTGCCACAGCAGCAGGCCAAGACGGATGCCACTGAATCCGACGTAACCGGCCAACACCACAAACAGCCCCACCGCCAGGATTTCGCTCAGTTTGGTGGGCATTCCATCAATGTTGCTGTGCTGATTCTCCCTCGTTCAGGGCCTGTAATGCCAGCCGCGCCACCCCGGCTGCCGGTGGCATGGTGCAGCTCAGCACAGGGCAACCCAGCCGGCGTTCGCGCAGGCGCCGCCACTGGGGATTGCGAGCCCCGCCCCCGAGACTGATCACCCTCAAGGGTGGCTCCGCACCCAACTCCCTGAGACGTTGCCAGCCCCTTGCCTCGATCGTGGCAAGGCCCTCCAGCAGTCCCTGCAGAAACAAGGCATCGCTCACCGGCCTTGGTTCCAGAACCGGCATCAGGCCTGGGTCGTCCACAGGGAAGCGCTCGCCGGTGTCAGGCAGCGGCAGATAATCCAGTCCGCTCGCACTCTCCGGGTCGATCTGACGGCTCAGTTCCCGCAGCTGGTCGTCGCTGAAGAAGCGTCGCAGCACCCCTGCTCCGGCATTGGAGGCCCCGCCGCAGAGCCAGCGGCCTCCCACCCGATGGCTGGTGATCCCTGGGCCGACGAGCGGCTGGGCTGTGAATCGCTTCATCACCAGTGTTGTTCCCAGAACAGTGACGCCATCCGCTTCGCAGGGGTTCGCCGCCAGAACAGCTGCATTGGAATCGGTTGTTCCAGCCACCACGCTGATCCGGGTGGGAAGGTTCAGCTCGATGGCCAGGTCGTTGTCGATCCTCCCCAGAACCGTTCCACTGGGCCGGATGCTCGGCAGCGCTGCAGCCCACCGCTGGTTCGAGATTGCACCGTCCCATTCGTTTTTCTGAGGATTCCAGCCCAGCCGGAAATTGTTGCCCTCTTCCCCCCAGCGCCAGTCCTGCAGGAACCAGCCGTTGATCCAGTCGGCCTGATGGCGCAGAAAGCCTGGCTCCGGCACCCGTTTCAGAAGCTCCAGGGCCCGGGCCAGACTGCCGCTGCTGCTTGCCGCCGGGCTGGTTGCAGGAACGAGTGCCTGCAGCAGGTGCGATTGATCAGGGCAGGCTCTGGAGTAAGGCAGTGCCCGCCCGATGGGTGTGCCGTCGGTCCGGCAGGCCAGCAACGTGCCTGAGGTGCCGTCCACTGCCAAGGCGCGCAGCCGGTTGCTCAGGGTCTGCGGTATGCCAGTGATCAGTTCACGACAGGCCCTGCACCAGTCCTCGGCATGGGCCAGCCCCCTGGCATAGCTCGTGCTGGAACTGTGCAGAAGATGACCTGCAGTATCGAGAACAGCGATACGCACACCGCTGGTGCCCAGATCCAGGCCGAGCACCAGAGGTTCCATGAACGATCAGACCTTGCGCAATTCCGCCGCTTTGGCGTCAACGTTTTCCCAGGGAGCCTTCAGATCGTTCCGACCGAAGTGGCCGTAGGCAGCGGTGTCCTGATAAAACCGTCCGCCACGTTGTTTGGGAAGGTTCCGCAGCTCGAAGGTCTCGATGATGGCCCCAGGACGAAGGTCGAAATGCTCCTGCACCAGGCTTGTGAGAGCGTCGTTGCTCAGCTTGCTGGTGCCGAAGGATTCCACAAGGATCGAAACCGGCTTGGCCACACCGATGGCGTAGCTCAGCTGCACTTCCGCTCGTTCAGCCAGGCCAGCGGCCACGAGGCACTTGGCCACATAGCGAGCGGCGTAGGCAGCTGAACGGTCGACCTTGGTGGGGTCTTTACCGGAGAAGGCACCCCCACCATGCCGGGCATAGCCGCCGTAGGTGTCGACGATGATTTTGCGGCCGGTGAGACCCGCATCTCCCTGAGGGCCTCCCACCACGAATTTGCCTGTGGGATTCACCAGATACTTGGTGGATTCCCGGCTGGGTTTCAGCGCCAGATCTGCGGTGGCTGGCTCGACAACATGGGTCCAGAGGTCCTCTGTGATCCGGTCGCGAATGCCCTGTTCATCGCTGATGCCGTCGATTTCCGCGGTGTGCTGGGTGGAAACGAGGATCGTGTCGATGGCCACCGGTTTGTCGTTTTCATAGACAACGCTCACCTGGGTTTTGCCATCGGGAAGCAGATAGTTCAGGCTGCCGTTGTGGCGAACTTCAGCCAGCCGGCGCGAGAGACGGTGGGCCAGGCTGATCGGCAGCGGCATCAGTTCCGGGGTTTCGTTGCAGGCGTAGCCGAACATGATTCCCTGGTCTCCAGCCCCCACCAGATCCAGAGGATCGCCGGCGTGGTCATCGGCCTCGTTCACACCCTGGGCAATATCCGGAGACTGCTGGTCGAGAGCCACCAGCACGGCACAGCTGTTGGCGTCGAATCCACCGGCACGGGCGCCGCTGTATCCGATCTCCTTGATCACGTTGCGCACCAGGTGGATGAAGTCCACCTGAGCTTTCGAGGTCACTTCACCGGTGATCATGCACAGGCCGGTGTTCACCACCGTTTCGCAGGCCACACGGCTGGCGGGATCCTGCGCCAGGAGGGCATCAAGCACCGCGTCACTCACCTGATCGCAGATTTTGTCTGGATGTCCTTCCGTGACTGATTCGGAGGTAAAGACGTAACGACTCATACAGCTGGCACCTGTGGCGAGACTTTACGGGTTGGCCACCAGATCAAGATCGCCCCAGCTGTTGAGTTGATGCGCCGCCGTTGGGAGCACCGGTGGCAGGGTCCAGCCGCCGCGATAGCCGATCACACAGCCGATCCCTGCCTGATGGGCCATGGTCAGATCGGTTTCGGCATCCCCAATCAGCGCGCAATGCTCAGGCGCGAGGTTCAGCCGGCGACAGAGGTGATGCACCGCCTGCGGATCGGGTTTGCGTGGCAGGTCCTCAGCGCTCCAGCAGCTGCTGAACAGGTTTGAAAGGGAGTGGTGATCGAGAAAATCCTGGATCCCCTGCCGGGTGTCGTTGCTGATGACCGCCAGTTGCACTCCTCCGGCGTGCAGTTTGCGAAGCATGGATGCCGCGTCCTCCATCAGCGGGCTCGGCTTTGGTCGCTCAGTGCGTTGCTGATCAACGTCGTTGAAGCAGCGTTCTGCCAGAGCCAGACCCTCAGGCCAGCTGCAGCCCATCAGGCAGAACACCGTGGCGGTGGAGGTGAGGTTGTCCTGTCGCGCTGCGACGGCCAAGGTGCCTCCGGGGTGCAATGCACCGTTCTCAAGGCCGAAGGCTCGGCTGAGGATCCGGCGTAGATCCTTGGCAGGTGTGCCTCTGGTCGCGCTCCAGAGCTCCAGAGCGGCCTTGATGCGCTGCTCCGCCAAATTCAGCAAGTGGGGCTCGCTGAGGGAAAGGGTGCCGTCCTTGTCGAACAGCACCCCGTCGATTGCGCCGATGGGGTGTCCCTTCAGCAGCAATTGGGCCATCAGGCTCAGACCATCATCGAGCTGATCGGATCTTCGCCATCCTCAGCCTGCTCCATCAGCATCTGCTTGTAGCGGGCTGCCATCTCTTCAGCCTTCTCAAACACCTTCTGCGGATCGGTGAGCATGTCGCCCGGTTCGGGCTCCAGGGCCTTCGTGGACAGGGAAATACGGCCACGTTCAGCATCGAGGTCGATGATCATCACCTTCATCTGGTCGTTCACGTTCAGCACCGAGTGGGGTGTCTCGATGTGTTCGTGGCTGATCTCGGAGATGTGCAGCAGGCCGCTGACGCCGCCGATATCAATGAAGGCGCCGTAGGGCTTGATGCCGCGGACTGTGCCGATGACCACCTCGCCAACCTCCAGGCGATTCATCTTCCGCTCCACCAGGGCACGGCGATGGCTGAGCACAAGGCGATTTCGCTCTTCGTCCACCTCCAGGAATTTCAGAGGCAGGAAGTCAGCGACCAGCTCCTCCTTCGGCTTGCGGGTGCTGATGTGTGATCCCGGGATGAACCCGCGCAGCCCTTCAACTCGCACGAGCGCACCGCCACGGTTGGTCGCGAACACCTCGGAATAGATGGTGGCGTCCTCCTTCTGGAGCTGCCGAACCCGCTCCCATGCACGCTGGTATTCGATCCTGCGGATCGACAGGGCCAGCTGACCGTCTTCGTTCTCCTCACTCATGATGAAGAACTCACGGATCTCACCGGGCTGGAGCACATCGCTCAAGCCTTCGACCCGGTTGATCGACACCTCCTGGAGAGGCATGAATGCGGCGGTCTTCGCACCGATATCGATCATCGCCCCCTTTGATTCCAGGGCGAACACGGTGCCGTTGACGATGTCGCCGGGCTTGAAGTTGTAGTCGTACTTGCTCAGCAGCGCGGCGAACTCATCCAGCGTGAACCCGGCATCGTCCAGGTTCCGGGGATTGGCCCTGCTTGAAGGATCATCGGCGGAGGGAACATCCTCAGGGATGGCCATTTCCTCGGCTTCAAAAGCTTCTTCGACAGAGGCCACGGCAGCTGTGGTGTCCGTAGCGGCTTCGTCGACTGCTTCGGCTTGCACGTCCTGGACCTGGTCCTCGGTGGGAGTCGCAGACATCGGGATTGGGCGGTCTACCTCAGGTGGGTAGTTCGAATGAGTCGCAAGAAACGCCCGCCAGCGTTCTGCGGAGAATCATCGATTTTACAGATCGCCGGTTTCTTCAGACGACGGCTGCCAGATGCCCTTTGCCTTGGTCTTTGTTCATCGTCTCCAGCGTGGAGATGAAATCATCGATGCCGCGGAACTGGCGATACACAGAGGCGAAGCGGATGTAGGCAACCTCGCTTACAGCCTTGAGCTGGCTGAGAACGATCTCGCCGATTTCAGTGCTGCTGACTTCACGACCACTGCGCTGCTGCAGTTTCAACTCGAGTTCCTCCACCAGGGTTTCGAGCTGAGTGGCGCTCAGACCGGTTTTTTCACAGGCTCTGTTCAAACCGTGCAGCAGTTTGCTGCGGCTGAAGATCTCCCGGCTTCCATTGCGTTTCACCACGGTGATCGGCACTGTTTCAACGCGCTCATATGTGGTGAAACGGAATTCACAGTTCAAACATTCCCGTCGGCGTCGAACGCTGCGGCCACCATCAGCAGCCCGAGATTCAAGGACACGGCTGTCTGTGTTTTGGCACGAGGGGCACTGCACGCCCTTATCACTCAAAAACGTGTACCAACTTTAGACATTGATTTGAGTCTTGAGAAGGGGCTTCCAGGCAACAGTCTTATTGATGAACTTCTGAGATTGATTGCAGTGGAATGAGACTCGTCGCTTTTTGGAGTGCTGGCGAGATCGGTTTCGCATGGGAGTCGTGAAGACATGAAAAAACCCCGCCGTGGCGGGGTTGATGAATGGAACTCAGTTCACTTTCCGATCTTCGGGGGATCACGGAAGGCAATTGCGAAGAAGAGAGTGGCAATTGCCAGAGTGAGAATGAGGACGTAAGCGAAGCTTTCCATCGGGACACTCCTAGGAGGGGATCATTTGAGGGGGCTTCCTGCAGGGGGAACGTATCCCTCTGGAAGACGGCGAGTGGACTTGTCGCCCAGTTTCTGGAACAGACCGAATTCAACCTGATCTCCGAGATCGGGATCAATACCGGCGAACACGTCGCGGTACAGGGTCCGGGCTCCATGCCAGATGTGGCCGAAGAAGAACAGCAGGGCGAATGTTGCGTGTCCGAAGGTGAACCAGCCGCGGGGTGAGCTTCTGAAGACACCGTCAGATCCGTAGGTCTCACGGTCGAAATCAAAGGCTTCTCCAAGCTGAGACTTCCGGGCCAGGCGTTTCACGTCTGCAGGGTCGGTGAAACTCTGACCATCGAGAGCTCCTCCGAACACCTGAGCTGTTACACCCACCTGCTCGAACGAATACTTGGCCTCTGCACGGCGGAAGGGAATGTCCGCACGAACGATGCCTTGCTCATCTTCAAGAACGACAGGGAAGTTCTCAAAGAAGTTGGGAAGACGACGAACCTGAAGTTCGCGGCCTTCTTTGTCGGTGAACACAACGTGTCCAACCCAGGATGTGGCCAGACCATCGCCATTCACCATCGGACCGACGCGGAACAAACCGCCCTTCGCGGGACTGTTGCCGACGTAGTCGTAGAAGGCAAGTTTTTCAGGAATGGCCGCATAGGCCTGCTCCCGGCTGACACCGTCGTCCATGGCTGTCTGGACGCGACGGTTGATTTCGGTCTTGAAGTAACTCTGATCCCACTGGTAACGGGTGGGTCCGAACAACTCAACCGGTGTGGCTGCGGAGCCGTACCACATGGTGCCCGCAACGATGAACGCTGCAAAGAACACAGCTGCGATCGCGCTGGCCAGCACGGTTTCGATGTTGCCCATGCGCAGGGCCTTGTAAAGGCGCTCGGGCGGACGGGTGGTGATGTGGAAAATGCCGGCGATGATGCCGACGATTCCTGCTGCGATGTGGTGCGCGACGATGCCGCCAGGGTTGAAGGGATTGAAACCCTCCGGTCCCCAGGACGGTTGGACCGCCTCCAGGTGACCCGTTATTCCGTAGGGATCTGAGATCCACATGCCAGGGCCAAAGACACCTGTGAGGTGGAAGGCACCGAAACCGAAACAACCAAGGCCGGCCAGCAGAAGGTGGATTCCGAAGATCTTGGGCAGATCAAGGGCCGGTTCACCGGTGCGAGGGTCCTGCCAGATCTCAAGATCCCAGTAGGTCCAGTGCCAGATCGCGGCCAGCATCAGCAGGCCGGAGAAAATGATGTGAGCCGCTGCAACTCCCTCGAAGCTCCAGAAGCCGGGGTCGACACCGGTTTCTCCGGTGATGCTCCAGCCACCCCAGCTGCCGGTCACGCCCAGTCGGGACATGAAGGGCATCACAAACATGCCCTGACGCCACATGGGGTTCAGAACAGGATCGGAAGGATCGAAGATGGCGAGCTCGTACAGGGCCATGGAGCCGGCCCAGCCGGCTACCAGGGCTGTATGCATGAGGTGCACTGCCAGAAGGCGTCCCGGGTCATTAATGACGACGGTGTGCACCCGATACCAGGGCAATCCCATGGGTCAGGTTCGGGGGACAAGACCACGCTTGAACGTGGTCAGACGTGGTTGATCGTAAAGGCTTCAACTCTGTTACCGGCAGAAGCTGTCTGAGCTGAAACGTGTGGTGACAGAATTTTTGCTACACGTGCATTCACAAATTGCAACGCTTGTTCTCATAAGGTTGGCTCTGTTCTGACATTCCTTCATGCCGGTCATCCGTTTCGTTCGCGAAGGCCGCGATGTGGAGTGCTACCCCGGTGAAAACCTCCGGGACGTTGCCGTACGCGAAGGTATTCAGCTGTATGGCCTCAAAGGTCAGCTCGGAAACTGCGGTGGCTGTGGTCAATGCAGCACCTGTTTCGTATCGGTTGTCGACGAGTCGGGGCGGGAGGCCTTGACCGCTCGCACCGCTGTTGAGGAAAGCAAGTTGCGTCGACGGCCCGATGAATGGCGCTTGGCATGCCAGGCGCTTGTGGAACGATCTGCGCTTGTGATCACCCGCCCCCAGGTGAGATTGCCGGATGCCGAAACGCGCCTGCAGGCCGCCCGCGAAGCGCCTCTGCCGGAGGGGCCGATCGCATGGCCGATCACCCCAGGTGCGGAATCGTCAGATGATCAGATCGATGATTGCCCTGAAGCGATCACTGCAAAGGCCGATGAAGAGGCCTGAACAACCGTCGTGATCCGTGGTCAGCAGGTGATACGTTCGCCAGGACCCTTTCTGCGGCCATGGAAACCAACGATCTCGGATTCGTCGCCAGCCTGCTATTCATCCTGGTTCCGGCGATCTTCCTGATCGTGCTTTACATCGGCACGAGCGATAACGCCTGATCGTCAGTCACTTTCAGGTTCACGAACCAGCAGAACAGGGGCCGGTGCATGCACACGGATGTAGTCGCTGACCGACCCCCCCAGAAGTTTGTCCAGATCGACGAGTCCTCTTGCCACCAGGGGCCTTCGATCCTGTGAGGCGATCACCAGCAGATCGGCGTTGCAGTCGGCAGCAGCGTTGCAGACGGATCGACCGATGTCCTTGCCCTGAATCGTCAGCGGCTTGAACTCGATGCCGTAGGAACGGGCCTTCTGTGCGGCGATCTCGAGGAGTTCGTCAGCTTTGCTCCTCCCGCCACGGGAGGGGGATGTTTCCTGTGACACAACATGCACTCCGGTCAGTGAGCCACCAGGAATCTCGCGGACCATCTCACACGCTGTGCGTAGGGCATCGTCCCCGACGCCTGTTCCGTCGATGGTGACCATGACGCGGTTCACATGGCGCACGTAAAGGTCATCACGCACCAGCAGCATCGGACGGGTTGACAGCTGGAACACGTACTGGCTTGTGCTGTTGGCCAGGATCGACTGGAGCCTGCCCAGCCCGCGGGACCCCATCACGATCAGGTCGCTGTTTTCCTCTTCGGCAACCTTCAGCACAGTCTGTTTCGTATCCCCCTCACGCACGATGGATTTGACGCGCTGGGGATCCAGTCCCATCCGGGTGATCGCGCTCTGGATCAGGTACTGAGCTTCTGCGCGATGGTCCTGAGCGCCAGCCTGCATCTGCTCCGGCACCACATGCAACAGGCTCACGCCAGCGGCTTTGAGGCTTGGAATGTCCTGAAGCATCCGAATCATTTCTTCGACATGCCCCTTGCCTGAGTCGGCGATCAGCAGATTTCGGAACACAGAGATCGGGCAGTCTGCAGAGAGCCTATGAGCAAGTTCAGGAATGAAAGAGAAGCTGGCGAACAGCTTTACGCCCGTGCCATGGCGACTGGAGAAGAGGGTGCTGCCCCAGCACACGGACCATGCCGGTGTGATGTGGCATGGCGCCTATGTCGGCTGGCTGGAGGAGGCCCGGGTTGAGGCGCTGGCGACAGCTGGCCTCGAATACGCCGTGATGGCTGATCTGGGGATGGAGATGCCTGTGGTTTCGCTGCAGCTTCGGTACCGCCGAGCCTTGCGTCATGGAGATTGTGTGACCTTGGAAAGCCGCTGCCTGCCTCCATCCGGGGTTCGCTGGTCATGGCGCTGCTCTCTGCTCTTGCAGCATCAGGTGATGGCCGAGGCTGAGGTGGATCTGGTTCTGTTGCAGCACGGGCGCGTGCTGCGAAAGGTGCCTCCATCCGTGGCTGAGGCGATGCAGGCGTTGCAGCGCGGCCCGAAGAACGACGCATCCGTAAAGTAGTACGCATGTACTGCTTGCGCTGTGATGCGTGGTTGGTGGTGGCTTTGGAGCACGTGCCCAGGGCTGGGTGCTGTTCGGATGGCGGCTCTTCGTGCTTTGGCGATCGAGCAGAAGGTTGATCTCGATGAGCTGTGGAACTGGCCTGCCTCACAACTGCAGCTGGCGCTTGGATGGCCGAATTCGCTGATGGCCGCGATCGATCGCCACCGGTGCCGATCGGGTCCGACTCCAGACCTGGCGGTGCCGTCTGATGTTCTGTTGCCGATGGACCCCCATTGGCCAGCAAGCCTGGATCGGCTTGAGCGACCACCTGTTGCTCTTCATGTGCTGGGAGATCGAGGACTTTTACCGTCTCTGGCACGGCGGCATGCCATCGCTGTGGTGGGCACGCGTGCGGCATCCAGCCATGGTCTTGCGATGGCTGAAAGGCTGGGCTCATGCCTTGCAGAAGCCGGCTGGCCGGTGTTGAGCGGTCTGGCGGAAGGGATTGATGCCGCCGTGCATCGCGGCTGCCTATCGGCAGGCGGGGCTCCTGTGGCTGTTCTCGGCACGCCTTTGAACCGCACATATCCAAGTCATCACGTCGCTCTCCAGCACGCGGTCGGCGTTCAGGGAGTGTTGCTCTCGGAGCTCAGGCCAGGTCAACGCGTGCTGCCGGGCCATTTCGCTGCACGCAATCGGCTGATTGTTGCCATGGCTGCAGCTCTGGTGGTTGTGGAATGCCCGGAGCGGAGTGGAGCGCTGATCTCAGCTCGACTGGCTCATTCTCTGCAATGCCCGGTCTGGGTGATCCCCGCAGACGCTTCACGCTGGTCGGCCCGCGGCAGCAATCGTCTGCTGAGGAATCAGGCGACTGCGCTTCTCTCCCCTGAGGATCTGATCGATCACATCGGTGCCGGACCGTGGCAGCTTGATGCAGTTGGCGCAGACAAGGCTGGCGTTCTGGCGGCTCTCGGCGATGGAGCCAACCTGGACGAGCTCGTTTCCACTCTGAACCGACCGGCCGCAAGCCTCATGCCTGAACTTGTTTCCCTGGAACTATCCGGACGTGTGGTGTGTGAGTCTGGATTTCGCTGGAAACCCGCACAGCGGTGAAGGATGCACAGGCTTGCACCGGAGCCTTCTTGCTTCAGTGGCGACGGGATCAGCTCCAGCGAGGGGGGCGTCCGGTTGATTTCGACTGGTTGCTGGATCTGTCCGGTGGGGTGTCGTGGTCGGCTTTGCAGCAGTTGCGCATCGACCCCGATCGCACCATTCACATCCAATGCTCTCTGAAGTTTCTGGAAGATCAATGGATCAGGCATGTTGCTGAGGCCATCCCTCTCCAGCACCTGGTCGGGAGCTGCCCCTGGCGTGATGTGGAGCTGGAGGCTTCACCGGCAGCCCTGATTCCCAGACAGGAGACCGAGTTGCTGATTGATCTGGCAGTGCAGCGCATCGGGCGACAACCCATCAGGCGTTGGGCAGATCTGGGCACTGGCTCAGGTGCCCTGGCGGTCGCGCTGTCCTGCGAATGGCCAGAGGCCGAAGGGCACGCTGTTGATCTCAGTTCCGCTGCACTGTCTCTGGCGTGGCGAAATCTCCAGCAATGTGCGCCTCTGCATCGCTGCCAGCTTCATTGCGGCAGCTGGTGGGACCCGTTGCAGCTCTGGTGGGGTCAGTTTGATCTGGTGCTCAGCAACCCCCCTTACATCCCGTCGGGTCAGATTGCTGAACTTGATCCGGTTGTTCGTGACCATGAACCCCATCTGGCCCTGGTGGGCGGAAGGGACGGTCTGGATTCCATCCGTCGGGTGCTTGCGAATGCGGATGCCGCTCTGTCCCCGGGTGGTCTGCTGCTGCTGGAGCATCACCATGACCAGAGCACAGCAGTCCTCGATCTGATGCAGCAAGCCGGTCTTGCGGAGTGTGAGGCTGTTCCTGATCTGCAGGGTGTGCTGCGCTTTGCCATCGCCTGTCGTCCGGGAGGCGTCATCGAATGACCAACGCCAGGCCACTCGTTCTGGACACGGAACACATGGCATCCCATCTGATGGGCGGTGGAGTCGCCGTGATTCCCACCGACACTGTCGTCGGTCTGGCTGTTGAGCCATCCCAGGCATCCAGCATCTGGGGGCTCAAGCGCCGGCCCGCGGACAAGCCTCTGATCCTGATGGGGAGTTCAACGGACTCTCTTCTGGAGCAGGTTTTGGCCGATTGCCACCACGATGCCCACAGCTTGGCTGATCGGTTCTGGCCAGGTGCACTCACTCTGGTGCTTCCAGCCAGGGGAGAGGTTCAGGACGCACTCAACCCCGGAGGCAGCAGCCTTGGCGTCCGTATCCCGGCCTGTCAGCTGACCCGTCAGCTGCTGGACCGGACCGGCCCCCTTGCCACCAGCAGTGCCAATCCATCCGGCGATTCAGCTGCCATGACCGCGGCGGATGCTGCACATTATTTTCCGGCCTTGCCCCAGCTGGGCCCGCAGCCTTGGCCGCAGCACTCAGGCCAGGCGAGCACCGTGATTGGCTGGCTCGGGCCGGGCCGGTGGCAGCTGCTTCGTCAGGGTGCTGTTATTCCCCAGGAGCTGCAGTTAGAGGAATGATCACCCTCGTTGTTCTCGTCACGGCTTTCATGAGCCTGCTGCACTGGTTCTTTGAACCCATGGAGGCTGTGGCGGGACAGCTGCTCAGCCTGAGCGGTCTCGGCTGGCTAGTTCTTCTCGGACTGATCTGGTTAGTGGCTGGCCGACCCAATGGACAGGACATTCGGTGACCCAGGAAAGCCGGCTAACGGATTTGAACCGATGACCTTCGCTTTACAAAAGCGCTGCTCTACCACTGAGCTAAGCCGGCATGGATCCCATCGTAAGCATCCACAGGGCGAGTTCCAGCCGGTTGTTGCAACCGGTTTTAAGCAGCGCACGGCTGATGTGGCATTCAACGGTTCGGTGGCTGATCACCAGTTTCGCTGCGATGGCCCTGTTGCTGAGTCCCTCGAGCAGGAGGGATGCAACACGTTGCTCGGAGGCGGTGAGCCGAGCGTCTGTGGTCATCTCATTGATGTCTCTGCTGTAAGGATTCCCCGCAGATCATCCTGATCAATCAAAGGGTGCGACGGATCGGAAGGTTGGCCACAAGGGCCGTGACGCGGTCCTCGGTTTCCAGGCTCACATCTGTTTCGGAGAGGTCGATTTCCACATAGCGCGACACCACCTCAAGAATTTCCCTGCGCATCTGCTCCAGCAGCTCAGGATTGAGGTCGCTGCGGTCATGGGCCAGCACGAGCTGCAGGCGTTGGCGCGCAGTGTCGGCACTGGCTGGCTGACGCCCAAGCAATTTGTCGATCAGATCTTTGAGGGTCATCGGTTTAGAAGATCTTGGTTTGCATCAGCTCGCGCATCTTGGCGCGCAGTCCTCGACGCATCTTTGCCGGATCCAACAGCGGAATCTCCTCTCCCTGGAGTCGTCCGGCGATGTTGGAGTAGGCACGCGCTGCCGGTGAGTTTCCATCGCTCAGGGTCAGAGGTTCTCCCCGGTTCGTGCTCACGATCACCTGCTCGTCCTCGAACACCAGACCCAGCAGGGGCAACGCGAGAATGTCGGTGACATCGTCCACAGACAACATCTCCTGGGACGACATCATCTTTGGACGGACGCGGTTCAGAACAAGCTGAACCGGAGAGATCCCCTGGGTGTTGAGCAAACCGATCACCCGGTCCGCATCACGGACGGCAGCCACTTCCGGAGTGGTGATCACCAGGGCTTCCCGTGCCGCTGCGGCCGCGTTCTTGAATCCATCCTCGATGCCGGCTGGGCAATCGATCAGAACGTAGTCAAATTGTTCCTCCAGCAAGGCAACAATCGCTTGCATGTCCTTGGGAGTCAGCCACTCCAGCATCCGCGGGTTTCCCGCAGGGAGCAGCGCCAGATTCGGCTCCTGTTTGTGCTTCACCAGGGCCTGTTCCAGTCGGCATGACTCAGCCAGAACCTCCTGCGCGGTGTAGACAATTCGATTTTCGAGGCCAAGCAGCAGGTCCAGGTTGCGAAGCCCGAAATCCGCATCCAAGACCACGGTGCTTGCTCCGCTTCGGGCCAGGGCAATGCCCAGATTGGCGGTGGTTGTGGTTTTTCCGACGCCGCCCTTGCCCGAGCAGATCAGGATCGTTCGCGTCGTAGACACCAGGCGCTCACAGGTATCCGGACAGAATAGGCATTGCTTCTTCGGTGACAACCGGATCAGCGAAAGCGCCTGGTCTCCGCAGGTTCGATCACAATCGCCCCCTGATCGAGCCGCGCCTGTTCCGTCAGACCATCCAGGGGTTGATCCTCCGGCCCGCGAGCGACGGCAGTCGAGATCCTGAGTTGCACCGGTCTCAGATGCAGAGCAACGATTCTGGCTGTGGTGCTGCCGTGACAGCCCGCATGGGCAATGCCCCTCAGCCTCCCCCAGACCATGACGTCACCACCGGCACTGACACGGGCTCCGGGGTTCACATCTCCATAGATCAGAACGTCCCCATCACACTGAAGATGGTCGCCGGATCGCAGGGTGCCCTGGTGAATCAGCAGGCCGTCCGGTTCGTCGCTTCCGGCGGCGGTTGGTTCGCAATTCCCCTCGAGATGGGCGTCCAACCCGAGGGCTGCCGCACTGACAACGGTCAGGGGGTTGCGACTGCGAATCCATCGAAGCTGCCGTCCCATGGTGTTCAGCAGCTGCAGCAGCTGCTGCCAATCGGAGCAGTTGAGGCTCCATTCACCGCAGTCCAGCTCCACTGGCGCACTGGACTCCTGATTCAGCAATCCAGGCAGGGCATCCTTCCAGTGCTGTGAACGTTGGTTCGGAAGATGCAGGGTCATCCCCTTGTTGCGATGGATGATTCGGCTAATTCAACCTCCATCGATCGTTTCAGCCCAGCCTGGATTTCCCGAGGGTGAATGAGCCAGGAGGTGGCGGCTGGTCGGGCCAGGCTGGCCACCAGTGGTGATGCGTTTTCAAGGGCCTGGAGGTGCTCTCCATCCCAGAGCCTGAGACCGCCGCGATAGCGGTTGTATCCACGGGTTTCCTGATGTCTCAATCCGCAGCACAGCGCGGGATCGAGGCCTTTCTGTTCCGCAAGACGTCCGCAGATCGCCAGCAGTTTGAGCTGCTCTTCCCGGCTGAACCGTTCGACTGCTGTTGCCTTGAGCAGATCTCGATCCAGAAAGCGGCGGCACAGATCCATCAGCTGTGGTGTGCCCTCCTCCTTCCATCGCTGCAGGTGGTAGCCCGTTCGCAGATCGTCGTTGGCGAGGAAGTCGTCCAGGCTCAAGGCATCGCTGTCCCACAGCCAGCGGTGCATCACGGAATCGGCCCACACCGCTTGCGGCCCAAGTCGCCGAGCGGTCTGCACCAGTCGCTCGAGCAGCCAGTTGCACACCACGTTGAGCCGATGGTTGTACACGCTGCGATACATCAGATTGCGCACCACGAGGTAGTGCTCGACGGCCATCAGTCCCTTGGGATGAATGGCCAGCTCACCATCTGGTGCCAGGGTCAGGGCCGTCAGGATCCGTTCGAGATCCAGTTGTCCGTACTGCGTTCCGGTGCTGTAGCTGTCTCTGAGCAGATAATCCAGACGATCGCAGTCAAGCTGGCTGCTCACCAGTTGCTTCACCAGTGGTCGCGGTGCATGTCCTGTTTCCAGAAGCTCTGCCACTGCAGCGGCTGTTCCGGGTGCGTAGGTCTCCAGGCAGTCGCTGATCCGGGGGTGATGACGGATGACACGGGCCGACCACTCCTCATGCCGCATGCCGAACATTTCCTCGCCGGTGTGGCTCAGGGGACCGTGTCCAAGGTCATGCAACAGGGCTGAGGCATACACCAGCCCGCGGTGGGGTTCGAGATCGGGGTCCTGAATCACCAGGCGGCTGAAAGCCCGCCTCGCCAGATGAAAGACCCCGAGGGAGTGGGTGAAGCGGCTGGACTCCGCGCCATGAAACGTCAGAAAGGCAGGGCCCAGCTGCCGCACCCGACGAAGACGTTGAAACGGCGAGCTGTCCACAAGGTCCATGACCATGGCCTCGGCCGGCTGATTGCGATTGAGCTGGATCCCGCCGTGAAGAGGGTCGTGGTAGGTCCGTTGGCTCATGCGGGGGGCTCGTCCGGAGCCTCTGCCTCCAGAAGGGCTTCCATCCACTGCTCCGTTTCGTTCAGCCAGCGGTCACCGTCACCATCCGGATTGAGGGGTTCGGGATCTGAAAGCAGTCGGTCCGGGTCAATTCCTTCCCCTTGAATGTCACGTCCGCTTGGCGTCACATACCCCGCGACGGTCACAGCCAACCCGCTGCCGTCGCTGAGATTGGTCAGCGTCTGGATCAGCCCCTTGCCGTAGGTACGGCTCCCCAGCAGGGTGGAACGCTCGTTGTCCTGCAGTGCTCCGGCCAGGATTTCGCTGGCACTGGCTGTTCCGCCATTCACCAGGGTGAGCACGGGGCCGTCATACAGCGTGCTGGGACCTGCCGGGATGGCGTCGCTGATTCCCTCACGGTTGCGGGTCTCCACGATCGTCCCACCGGAAAGCAGGTCATCGGCGACGGCCAGCCCTGAGCTGACCAGTCCCCCCGAGTTGTTGCGCAGATCAAGAATCAGACCTTCAACATTTTTGTCCTGAAGCTCCTCAAGGGCCTGCCGCACCAGCTCGGGCACCCCGTCGGTGAACTGGGTGATGCGCAGATAACCAATGGTGTGTTCACCACTTCTGAGTCGCCGTGTCCGGACCGGTCGCAGGTCAACACTGCGTCGCTCCAGGGTCAGTTCACGGGAATCAGCGTCCGCACCGGCAAGGGTGAGCACCACCTGGGTGCCGACATCCCCTCGCAGAGCAGTCGCGGTACCTTCCAGTCCCAGATCCTTGACGGGGACACCGTCCACAGCCAGTAACTCGGTTCCGGAGCTCAGGTCGGCTTCTGCAGCTGGAGATCCCTCCAGGGCTGAGATCACCACAACCCGATCCGCATCCTCACCGGGGCCGAGTTGGAGGCCGATGCCGCTGAGGTTGCCGTTCGTGCTGCTCTTCAGTGCGGCGTAGTCAGCGGGTCGCAGCACCCGTGTGTAGGGGTCTCCGAGGGTTGAGAGCATCACCTCGATGGCGCTGTAGGCGTCCTCACTGCTTTCAATGGTTTTTTCCAGGGCTTTCTGGCGTTGGCGACGCCAACGCACTTCGTCCAGATGATCAGGATCGAGGTAGCCCTGATTCACCAGCCGCCAGCTGTCGACCACCAGCTGTTGGGCATCACTCAGTGCCGGGACCTGCAAGGGTCCTGCCAGCAGCAAAGTCAGTCCGAGAATCAAAACGCTCAGAACTTTCAATCCCTGGGAGCCTTTGCGCTGCAGCCAGTCTGAAAGGTCTTTAACAGTTGAATACATCACGGACCAGTTCACCCTTCAACAGACGTGAGCTACGTAGACTTTCGCAATCCGAGCCCGCTTGTGCATGGCGAACTCATCCCCTGTTTACGACTGGTTCCAGGAGCGTCTGGAAATCCAGGACATTGCTGATGACATCAGCTCTAAATACGTTCCACCACACGTCAACATTTTCTATTGCCTCGGTGGCATCACTCTGGTGTGCTTCCTGATCCAGTTCGCCACTGGATTTGCAATGACGTTCTACTACAAACCGACCGTCGCCGAGGCTTACAAGTCGGTTGAGTACCTCATGACGGACGTCAGCTTCGGATGGCTGATTCGTTCGGTGCACCGCTGGAGCGCCTCCATGATGGTGCTGATGCTGATCCTGCACGTCTTCCGTGTGTACCTAACGGGTGGTTTCAAGCGTCCCCGTGAACTCACCTGGGTTACGGGCGTGACCATGGCCGTGATCACGGTGTCCTTCGGAGTGACCGGCTATTCACTTCCCTGGGATCAGGTGGGCTACTGGGCTGTGAAAATCGTTTCTGGTGTTCCAGCGGC
This sequence comes from uncultured Synechococcus sp., assembly GCA_913050565.1. Classification (GTDB taxonomy): domain Bacteria; phylum Cyanobacteriota; class Cyanobacteriia; order PCC-6307; family Cyanobiaceae; genus Parasynechococcus. The sequence continues at coordinate 2,381 of CAJWZW010000001.1, read as the reverse complement.
CATCCCGGTCGTGGGCGATTTCATGGTGGAACTTCTCCGTGGTGGCGAGAGTGTGGGCCAGTCCACCCTCACCCGCTTCTACAGCCTTCACACGTTTGTGATGCCCTGGCTGCTGGCGGTGTTCATGCTCATGCACTTCCTGATGATCCGGAAGCAGGGCATCTCCGGTCCCTTGTGATCTGCATTTCCACTGACCTTCATCACCAGGACTAACCAATGCACATTCTGAAAAAGCCCGATCTCTCCGACCCCAAGATGCGGGCCAAGCTCGCCAAGGGAATGGGGCATAACTATTACGGAGAACCTGCCTGGCCCAACGATCTCCTCTACATCTTCCCGGTGGTGATCCTCGGCACCATCGCCTGTGTTGTTGGACTGGCTGTGCTGGATCCGGCGATGCTTGCAGACAAGGCAGATCCCTTTGCCACACCGCTGGAAATCCTTCCCGAGTGGTACCTCTACCCGGTTTTCCAGATTCTGCGCGTCGTCCCCAACAAGCTTCTGGGTATCGCTCTGCAGACGCTGATTCCTCTGGGCCTGATGCTCGTTCCTTTCATCGAGAGCTTCAACAAGTTTCAGAACCCTTTCCGCCGTCCGGTGGCCATGGCTGTTTTCCTGTTTGGAACCGCCACCACCATTTATCTGGGCATCGGCGCGGCTCTGCCGATTGACAAGTCACTCACCCTTGGCTTGTTCTAAGCGCCATTCAGGCAATTTCTTTTCCATCGCAACCCCTGACTGATTCAGTCAGGGGTTTTTTCGTGAACGGCTACAACCCTGAATCCAGATGCAGCATCAGCACATCATCAGGATTCACCCGCAGAAAATGATGCAGCAGCAGAAATCCCACGATGGTCCACGTCTGATAAGTGCGTGATTGCTGTCCGACCCAGGTCCCGGTCGGTCCGTCGAAGTACTCAGCCCATTGCTGACGGGGCAATTGATTGAGATGGCTCCAGTAACACTCATCAATCAGCGTCTTCATCTGGGTCATCAGCAGCATGTCCGCATGGGGATGGATGCGTTCGTGCAACAGGATGGAAGCGCCGAAATACCAGAGCAGGCTGGGCCAGTGGCCGCCGTTGTGATAGCTGCCAGGCCAGTTTTTGGGATCTGACCCGGTTCTGTTCTCCCACTCCACCCCTTCCATGGGTGGGTGGCAGATGCGCATCGGCATCTGAGCCATCAGATGATGTTGGTTGTGTTGCACCAGTCGGAACAAGGCACGTTGCTGAGGTGCAGTCAGCAGCCCGAACAGACATCCGAGTGAATTGCCGAGGCTGTAGAAACGAAAATCAGGTCGACCGGTCCGCATGTTGCCGATCAGGTAGCCGCCGCGATTTTCCAGCCAGTCCTGCAGCCAGGCAGGGATCACCTGCGGCTGCACGTTGAATTCGTTCTGGTATTGATTGTCGCCGTACTGTTCCGTCGGTCTTCTTCGCAGCACCTGCATCGTTTTACTGGTCACCCAGTAGTGCTTCAGCAGGTACTGGCGCAGGTCATGCATCCAGCTGCGACTTAACCGGAGACGTTCTTCAAGCAGAGCGCTGTTGGTGTGGCGCTGGCAGAGATCCATCAGCTCAATGCTGCTTCGCAGAGCTGCAAACAGCAGCACTTCCACTTCCAATGGGGCTCCCCACACATCCATCGGACGGTCAATCATGAAGGCGCAGTCCGGCACAAACAGCACCGGAGTCCCTTCAAAGCTGGGGTGCAGCACAAGGTCGAGGAGCAGATGCAGACCGCGCTGAACCTTCTGACTCCGACCGAATTCCTTATCGCCACTGCGTTTTACATAGATCCAGCAAAGAATCGGCCACCAGAGGCTTGCATCAACGGAGGTGATGCGACCGATGGAGCGCTGGCCGTAGTCGGCCACCAGTTCGTTCTCCTCTTCCACAAAGCTGGTCGGGAAGACGCCACGGGTCTGAACACTGGTGCTCTGGAGATCAAGGCAGACCGAAAGAAACTGTCGGACGATTGCGTATCGACCCTGCAGCAGCAGATAGATCATCACGGGAACGTTGTCCCTCAGGAAGATCTCGCCGTAGTTCAGTGCTTCTTCGTGTCTTGGATGTTCCAGGGCAGCAACGCTGCCGGCCAGCTCTCCCTGGATGTTGATCAACGTCCGCTCAAAGTGCTCCTGGGCTTTCTGCACCACGTGCTCTTCTTTGGAGCTTGGCCTGAACCGTGTGCTCCGTTCGGTGAAGCCCCTGACCATTCATGCCTTCACGCCTAAGAAAAAACTAGTAACGGCGCGGGTTTTCGCCAGTGGAAGTAACTCTGCAGATGTGGTTCAGGGTTGGTGGTTGCGCCTCGGGGGACAGGTGAGTTATGTTTATGGACTGCACGGGACCGCGAGGTTTTGTTGCAGAACCGAA